>CAYSPU010000162.1:672-2733 GCA_964432995.1 uncultured Verrucomicrobiota bacterium | reverse complement strand
TGGTCGGCCGGTGGCGGCAGCAGCCTCGAGCTGATCGATCCCCGCGCCGACCGTCGCCGGGCCCCCAACTGGGCCGACAGCGACGAAACCCAATCGGCCCCGTGGACCATCGCCGAGTTCTCCGGCACGCTCGACCACGGCGACGTGAGCGCCAACCAACTCCAGGTGCTGCTCCTGGGCGCCGGCGAATGCCTGATCGACGACGTCGAGGTGCGCAATGCCAGCGGCACCAAAGTCCTCTCCAACTCCGCGTTCGCCACCAGCGCCTCCGGTTGGACCGCCGAAGGCACTCTCGCCGCCTCCAGTTGGGAATCGTCCGGCGGATACGGGGGCGGCGGCTGCTACCACGTCCGCGCCGTCGACCGCGGTGATAACCAGGTCAATCGCATCCGGGTGGGACTGACCAGCTCTCTGGCCTCCGGCTCAACGGCAACCATCCGGGCGAAGGTCCGCTGGTTGAAGGGACATCCGGAGATCCTCTTTCGCCTCCGCGGCAAATGGCTCGAAATGTTGGTGCCGATGGAACTTCCCTCCAAGCCCGGCACGCCCGGCCAAGCCAACAGCCGACTCCAGTCGAACGCCGGACCCGCGCTCTTCGATGTCGCCCATTTCCCAATCGTGCCCGCCACCGGCGACCCCGTTGTGGTGACCGCCCGGGCGCACGATCCCGATGGCGTCGACACGGTGACCCTGAGCTATCGAATCGATCCCAGCACTACTCCCACCTCGCTGGTCATGAACGACAGCGGAACCGGCGGAGACCGAGTAGCCGGCGACGGCGAATACGCCGCCACCATCCCCGGGCAAACCTCGGGAGTCTTGGCCGCCTTCCGCCTCGAGGCCATCGACCGCCAGAGCAACCCCGCGACCACGGTCTTCCCCAACGACGCCCCCGCCCGCGAGTGTCTCGTCCGCTGGGGCGACGCGGTCAAGCCCGGCAGCATCCCGGCCTACCGGATTTGGATGACCCAGGCCACCTTCGACACATGGACCTCGAGGCACAACCTCGATAACACCCCGCACGACATCACGTTCGTCCTGGGCACCCAGCGGGTCATCTACAACGCGCAGGCGCTGTTCGCCGGCAGCCCTTACATCGCGCCGGGTTTCAGCACGCCCAGCGGCAACCGCTGCGGCTACAGCCTCGTGATGCCAGCCGACGACGTGTTTCTTGGTGACGCCGACCTCGTGCTGGACTGGCCGGGCGGCCACGGCAACGAGCGCACCGCGGTTCAAGAACAAATGGCCTATTGGATCGCCGACCAGATCGGCCTGCCCTTCAGCCTCCGCCACTACATCCGCCTCAGCGTCAACGGCGTTACCGACATGCAGCGCGGCGGCGTCTTCGAAGCTATCATCCAACCCGCCGGCGATTTCATCGATGCCTGGGTCCCGGACGATCCCGACGGCGACTTCTACAAGATCGACCGGGCGTTCGAGTTTAGCGACTCCGGGTCGGTGACGGCGGATCCCATGCCCACGCTCGAGGTCTTCACCACGACCGGCGGCGCCAAAAAGACTGCGCGCTACCGCTGGAACTGGCTGAAGCGATCCTACGACTCCGCCGCGAACTACACGAATCTGTTCGATTTGGTCGACGCCCTCAACGCCACCAGTCCCGAGCCGTATACGTCGCAAACCACCGCGCTCGTCGATCTCGAAGAGTTCATGGGCATCTTCGCCTTCGAGCACATCATCAACAACTTCGACAGTTGGGGACACGTGATCGGCAAGAACATGTATGCCTACAAACCGGAAGCCGGGCGCTGGCAGCTCTACGCCTTCGACCTCGACTGGTTGATGCTGGTCTCGGCCGCGTGGGGCGGTGGCTCCGGCAATTACACCGCTTCCGGAGGGCCCCTCTTCGAATCCGACGACCCCACCGTCACCCGCATGTACAACCACCCGCCCTTCCGCCGCGCCTATCTCCGAACCGTCCGCGCTGCGGTCGACGGCCCCCTGCTCGCCAGCCGATGCGACCCGGTCATGCAAGCCAAATACCAGTGGCTCGTCGACGAAGGCGTCACCATGTGCGACGGCGGGTCCCTCGTCGCCCCTACC
>CAYSPU010000162.1:0-662 GCA_964432995.1 uncultured Verrucomicrobiota bacterium | reverse complement strand
TCCTCCAGCAACTCAGCGCCGTCGCCACCCCGTTCGCCATCGCCGGTCCCACCAGCTTTGCTACCACCAACAACCCCGTGACCCTCACCGGCACCGCGCCGGTCGACGCCGCCAGCCTCCTCGTCAATGGCGTCGCCCTCACCCCTACCTGGAACTCCGTCACCGCCTTCTCGTTGTCGGTTCCCCTCTCGAAACCACGCACCAACCTCCTCACCATCCAGGCCGTCAGCCCCAAGGGTGTCCCCCTCCCCGGCGCCATGGCGCAAGTGACCATCGACTACCTCGGCCCGCCGCTCCCGGAGTGGAACCTCCAAGTGCGCATCAACGAGTGGATGGCTGATAACGACCTCACCATCCTCGACCCCGCCGACCAGGGAAGCGACGATTGGTTCGAGCTCTACAACACCGGCGACGCCACCGCCGATCTCTCCGGATTCTATCTCACCGACGACCTCACCGACTGGACCAAGTGGCCCATCCCCACCGGCACGGTCATCCCTCCCCACAGCTTCCTTCTCGTCTGGGCGGATAACCAACCCGAGCAACACAACACCAACCTCACCGACCTCCACGCCGGATTCCAACTCTCCAAGGACGGCGAAACCATCGCCCTTTTCGCTCCCACGGGCACCCCCGACATCTCCGCCCGCTTCCGTCGCCGA
>CAYSPU010000161.1:0-13503 GCA_964432995.1 uncultured Verrucomicrobiota bacterium | reverse complement strand
CGCAAGCTGACCAATCCGCAGAAGATTCAACTCATCAGCCGCAACCGATGGTGAGCATTCTAAAGACCCGTCCCTTTGTATTCCGGCAGTTCCTGGCCGTGTGGCGGCAGCAGCAACAGCTCCGGCAAGGCAAGGTCATCAAGGAATTTGAGGAATACAGCTTCTACTGCACCAGCGCTGCCCCGGAGCAATACCGCGCCCCCCAACTGCTCGGCTTGATTCGCGACCATTGGGCGGCCATCGAGAACGGAGCCCATCACCGCCGCGATGTCAGCTTGGGCGAGGACGCCTCCCAAATCAGCGGACGCACTCGAGCCTACGTGATGGCCACCTTGCGGAACCTCGTTTTGGGGCTCTTCGAACTCCAGAAACATCGCGGGAAAACTCAAGCGCGCACCTTTCCCGGCTGGCGCCGCAAGCTGACCAATCCGCAGAAGATTCAACTCATCAGCCGCAACCGATGGTGAGGGTCCCCTCTCCAGGAGACGGGGTCTGGCGGGACCAGGCATTGGATCCGCCGCGCTTCCGATGCCTCCCCTGCAAATGAGCCAACTCGAGATTTGAGCCCCGTAGAGCCTCCGGCGCCGGAGAACGCCTGTTGCCGGCGCGCCGGTACTCTGCGGAGCCCTCTGCGCAGCGCCTGAGCGCTAATGGACCACTGGGCGCAAGTCAGACGAAATGCCCCTGAAGGCCGCCTTTTCGGCTGCCTTTTCGGCGTGACAACCCCTCCTTCCTGCCTATATTGCCCCACCTGCTAGCGACCCTATCGTCTAGTGGTTAGGACACCACCCTTTCACGGTGGCGGCCGGGGTTCGAATCCCCGTAGGGTCGCCAATTCCTCTTCGCGGGCGGTTGCACAGCGAACATGAGTCTGTAGACTGCCGCTGAATAACCACTCCGCGATGAACACCCGATTCGCTTTTGGCACCGCGCCGTTCGGCCGGTTGACGGGATTGCTGGGAGCCCTCGTCGCCGGGGCAGTGCTGGCTGCTCCCGCCGAACTCGCCACGTCCTTCTTCCACTTCGCGCTGTCGCCCACGGACGGCTCGTTTCAGCTCACCGACCTGCGGTCGGAGGTGGCCTGGCGGTCGAGTCCATTCCGGGCGCGCTTCGGCGAGGCGGTGGTAAGGATCGATGGCGGGACGCAGCGCTGGGAGCTGAGGGGCGGTGAAGTGCGCTCGGCGGCGAAGCGAATGGAAGCGGTCTTCCGCCATGCGAGCGCGCCGGCGGAGCGTTGGCTGCGGGTCGCGGTCGAGGCGGTGGAGCGCGGTGAAGCTCTGGCGGTGAGCTACGAGGCGGCGCCGGGGCTGGCGGTGGAGTCGGTGCGGTTGCTGGACGACGCGTTGTGGGTGACGGACGCGGAGGCGGGGGCGGTCCTGGTGCCGGTGCGCGAAGGCTTATGGATTCCCGCCGACAGCGGGCTGACGTTTCAGCATCGGTTCAATACCTACGCCTACGAAGGTTGCCACCAGGCGATGCTGGGTGTTCTGAAGAGGGGCGCGGCGGCATTGGTGACCTGGAGCGATCCCTACGTCGCGGCGGACGTTCGCAGCGCGGCGACGAATCTGGTCGGGGTCCCCGGAAAGCAGGTCGTGGCGGTGTCGCTCGAGCTGCGGAAGTCCGCGCGCGCATTTCGGATCCAGCCGCTGGGGCGCGGCGACCACAACGCGATCGCGCAGGCCTATCGGAAGGTGGCGGAGGAGAAGGGGTGGCGCGTCCCGTGGGCGGAGAAGCTCCGTGGGCATCCGCATCGCGCCAGGTATTTTGGCGCTTCGAACTACAAGCTCTGGAGTGTGCTGGACCGGCGGATGAATGAGGACAGTTCGAAGGAGGAATCGGTGCGCTTGAACTGGACGTTCGACGAGGCGGCGCAGGTGGCGGCGCACCTGCGCAACGATCTTGAGATGGAGCGGGTGTTGTTCGTTCTTGGGGGGTGGATCCACCGGGGTTATGACAACCAGCATCCGGACATTTTGCCGGCGGCCCCGGAGTGCGGTGGCGACGCCGGCCTGGCGGAGTGCAGCCGCCGGGTGCGGGCCTTGGGCTATCTCTTTTGTCTCCACGACAACTACCAGGACATGTACCGGGACGCACCGTCGTGGGACGAGCGCTTCATCATGAAACACCCGGACGGCAGCCTGGCGAAAGGCGGTCATTGGGCCGGCGGCGTCTGCTACCTCACGTGCTCGCAAATGGCCGTCGAACTCGCCCGTCGTCCCCAGAACCTGCCTGCGGTTCAGCGGCTGACGCAGGCGGACAGCTATTTCATCGACACCACCTATGCGGCCGGGCTGCAGGAATGTTACGACCCGCAGCATCCGCTGACGTATGGGGACGACATGCGCTGGAAGCAGGCGATCTCCGACTACGCGCGCGAGCTGTTTGGCAGCTTCGGCAGCGAGTGCGGCCGCGAATGGGCCGTGCCACATGCGGATTTCTTCGAGGGCCTGACGGGGGTGAGCGGCGGGTATTACCATGACGCGGGTCTGACGGCGAAGTTGGGCGCGGCGGTCGTTCCGCTGTTCGAGTTGGTGTATGGCGACTGTATTGCTCTCTACGGCAAGTACGGCTACGACCCGGCGGGGGCGGCGGACTACGTGTTGCATCACGTGCTCATCGGGCGCCCGCTGCACTACCACAACGTCCCCGCTCACCTCTATTGGAAGTCCGGCGCGGGGTCGTCGGAACCGCTGGCCCTGCAGGTCCGGGCGGTGGACTTCGCGTCGGCCGGTCCGCGCCAGTTCCAGATTGCCTACGAGTGGCTCGTCCGCAAACCGGTTCCCCAGGACTGGCGCGTGTTCGTCCACTTCACCGACCCGACGCGGGCCATCCGGTTCAGAACGATCACGAGCCGTCCCCGCCGACGTCCCGTTGGTCGATCGGCACCGTGCGCCAGGGGCCCTTCACCATCACGGTGCCCCCGGGGCTCAGCGGTGCCTTCGACGTTCGCGTCGGCCTCTTCCAGCCGTCCCATGGCGAACGCGCCGTGTTCCTCGGTGCCCGGAACAACGACCGGAGCTGCCGCATCGGGCGCCTCCAGATCGCGGACGATCGGGTCACGTTCGAGCCCGCGACGGAAACCGCGCCCGAACCGGCAGGCGACCCCGCCCTGTTCGTGCGGGGTGACCGCGGCTGGACTGAAGGCCTTCACGCGTTCGACCGGTTTGTCAAAAACACGCACGAAATCCTGTCGCCGCTCAACGAACTCACCGCGGCCGTGGGGATGACCCGACACGAATTCGTCACGCCCGATCGGACGGTCCAGCGCTCGGTGTTTGGCGAGGGGAAGGACGCCGTGCGCGTCCTGATTCATCGTGGAGTCGGCGACTGGACCGCCCGGTCCGAGCTCGGGGGTGAAGTCCGGCTTCCGACCTACGGTTTCCTGGTCGAGTCGCCGACGTACGTTGCCTTTCACGCCACACGATGGGGTGGGCGCGAGTATCCCGACGGGGCCTTGTTCACGCTGCGCAGTCTGGATGGTCGGTCGCTGGCGAGGTCGCGGAAGGTGCGCATCTATCACGGTTTCGGGGCAGAGGAACTCGTGTTTCGAGGCGAGACGCTGCGCGTGCCGCGCCAGACGGTATGGAGCCGATGATGTCAGGAATCACGTTCTTCTGGTCGGCAACACGCCGGCGCGCCGGTCGGCGGACGCCGGGTCGGACCTTCGAGGGTCTCGAGGTCTCTCGTTGCTGCTGCGACCCCGGGACCGGTTTGCGCGCTGGCGGGCCTCCCGGAGCCGACAGAGCGTGCGTCCGCAGGGGCGAAAACCGCGCGTGGACCGGGGACGACCGAACCCTCTGCGCCACTGAGGCGAGGATCCGGGTCCGGTTTCGCGGTTTGCGAAATGCCCGGAACCGCACAATAGTGTGGTGAGGAATCGCAGCCGCGGGCTGCTTCGTCATGGTGATTTATGAGAACGCAGCGAGTCCATCCCCGTAAGCGCGCAAGGAGCGAGCGGCGCCGTTTGGAATGGCGGGCGTCTGACTACAGCGCTCCGGAGCGCCCGCCGTCCCGGCGGGCAGCAGCCTCATCTGCCGGACGAACTCCCGAACCATCGATGCCTTCCCGCCCCTCGTGGCTGCTGCAACCCGAGACGGGTCGCGCTCCTGGGGCGGTGTCCGGCCACGTCGGCGCTCTCGTTGCGTCCTGGTGCGGCTGGGTATTGGCGACGGTGCTGGCTCTGGCGACCACCTCCGGAGTGCGGGCCGGCGCCAAGGATTGGCCGATGTTCCGCGGCGGTCCGGCGCTGCTCGGGGTGACGGACGCCCAAGTGCCGGACAAGCCGAGCCGTCTCTGGACGTTCGCAACCGGTGGTCCGGTGAAGTCCTCGGCGGCCATCGTTGGCGACCGCGTCTATGTGGGCTCGGGGAACGGCAAGCTCTACGCCCTGCGCTTGGCGGATGGCACTAAGGTCTGGGAGTACACGGGCGGCGAAGTCATCGAGTCTTCGCCGCTGGTCATGGAAGGCCGGGTGTATTACGGGGGCGATGACGGAGTTCTGTATGCCTTGGACGCCAAGAGCGGCGAGCTCGTGTGGAAGTACGCCACGGGCGACAAGATTCTGGGCTCGCCGAATTGGGTGCAGGCTGGGGACGGTGCGGCGAACCGGGTGTTGGTGGGGAGCTACGATTTCAAGCTGCACTGTGTGGACGCTGCCACGGGCAAGAGCAACTGGGTGTACGAGACCGGCAACTACATCAACGGCTCACCCGCGGTCGATGCGGGCCGGACGGTGTTTGGCGGCTGCGACGCAATTCTGCACGTGATCCGATTGGCGGACGGCCAGAAGGTGAAGGAGGTGGAGGCCGGCGCGTACATTGCGGCCTCGGTGGCGCTGACGGAGGGCCGGGCCTATGTCGGTCACTACGAAAACGAGTTTCTCTGCGTGGACCTCGACGCCGGGAAGCGGCTTTGGACTTTCCGCGACAAGAATTTCCCCTACTTCTCCTCACCCGCCGTGACCAAGGACCGCGTGTTGGTGGGGGGACGCGATAGACGGCTGCATTGCCTGCGTCGCGACGACGGGAGTGTGGTGTGGCAGTTTCAGACCCGGGGAAAAGTGGACAGTTCGCCAGTGGTGGCCGGAGACAAGGTGGTGTTTGGCTCGGACGATGGCCGGGTTTACCTGGTGCGGCTGGCGGACGGGAAGGAGCTCTGGTCGTTCGAGATCGGCGAACCGGTGAGCGCCTCGCCGGCCGTGGTCGAGGGCCGGCTGGTGATCGGGTCCGAAGACGGCAACGTGTACGCCTTCGGAGCAAAGGACCAGTAGCCGGGCGGAGGGATTCTGCAGGCGCTGTCAAGGCAGGTGCTGCCTTCGATGAACCGTCAGTATCAGGTAGGGCGACCTCTCCGAGGGCGCCGCGAGAGCATGATGACAAATGACTTGTTTGCGGCGCGCCCGGAGGTCGCGCCCCACCTTCGGTGCGGTCATGGCCGCAACGCGTGTCCAAATCACGGAGGTCCAGCCCACCCATGAACCTCGTGCAGATCACGCCGGGCGCCGGGGGTATGTATTGCGGGAATTGCCTCCGCGACAACGCCCTGGTGACGGAACTGCGGCGGCTGGGGCACACCGCGCTCATGGTGCCGCTCTATCTGCCGCTCACCGTCGACGAACCGGACCAGACCGCCGGCACACCGGTCTTCTTCGGTGGAGTGAACGTCTACCTCGACCAAAAGGTCCCCTGGTTCCGCCACGCTCCCGCCGCACTGCGCCGCCTGCTGACCGCACCCTGGATCCTGCGCCGCGCCGCCGGACGCGCTGCCGGCACCCAGGCCAAAGACGTGGCCGATCTCACCATCTCGATGCTCCGCGGCGAGGAAGGCAACCAGCGACGCGACCTCGAAAACCTCTCCGCCTGGCTCGCCACCCAACCGCGACCCGACGCCGTGCTCCTCTCGAATGCCCTCCTCATTGGGCTCGCACGTTCTCTCGGACGCAGCCTCCACACACGAGTCGTCTGCAATCTCCAGGGCGAAGACGGCTTTCTCGACGCCATGCCCGAGCCGTTCCGAACGCAGGCGTGGCAGACGCTGGCGGAACGGGCGGCGGACGTCGACCTGTTCATCGCGCCCAGCCGCTACTTCGCCGAGCTGATGGGACGACGGCTGAACCTTGGCGCGGAGCGCATCGCCGTCGTTCCCAATGGCATCCGGCTCGACGGCTACCCCGCTCCGTTCGGCGGGCCGATCCGCACCGAACAGGATTGTGCCGCGCCGACGGTTGGCTATCTGGCCCGGATGACTCGCGACAAGGGGCTCGATGTCCTTGTGGAAGCGTTCCTCGAGTTGCGGCGGCGTCCGGCGACGCGTGCGGTGCGGCTGTGCGTGGCCGGCGGCTGCCTGCCCGCCGACGCGCCGTTCGTCCGCTCGCTGCAACAGCGGGTGGCCCAAGCGGGTGCCGAGGCCGACGTCGCCTTTCATCCCAACCTCGACCGCGCCGCCAAGGTCTCGATGCTCCGTTCACTCACCGTGTTCTCCGTCCCCGCCGTCTACAGTGAGGCGTTCGGTCTCTATCTGCTCGAGGCGATGGCAGCCGGTATTCCGGTGGTGCAGCCGCGGTCGTCCGCGTTCCCCGAACTGATCGAGGCCACCGGCGGCGGCGTGCTCTGCGAGCCGGGAAACGCCCGGTCCCTGGCGGACGCCCTCGAGAGCCTCCTTCTCGATCCCGAGCGCCGCCGTACCCTCGCCCACGCCGGACACACCGCCGTCTGGCGCGACTTCAGCGCCCGGCGCATGGCGGAACGATTGATCGAAGTGCTCGGCCACACGAGCGCACGGCCACAACGCCCGTGAGCCTCGGGGAGCACCACGGATGAACGCGGATGGACGCGGATAGAACGGAAGCGGTTGCCAGGATCTATGCATTCGTCATCGCGGGAGTCCCGGCCCGGGGGTTATTGGGGCGGGCCGGTTCTGTGCTTCCTCGCGGCCAAAGAAGACGAGGAGCGTTATCGATGGACGTTCTTTGAGGGGAGAGCCGCAAGAAAGCGCAAAAGGCAGAAGAGGGAACCGGCAAGAGACAGCCTTTCTACCCCTGACTTCTGGCTTCTGGCTTCTCATTCTCTGTTCACTATTCGCGGCCCCTCTGCTTTCATGGGGCCGACGCGCATCCGCACCCGGGATCGCGGTCCAGCCTATGAGCGCACCGCTTGTTCAGCTTCGCCAGGTCTCGAAGGAATATGCGACCGCCGCCGGCCCGCCGCTCGTCGTGTTGCGCGACGTCTCCCTTGACCTCGCCCCCGGGCAGTCGCTCGCCATCGTCGGGCCCTCCGGTTCAGGAAAAAGCACGTTGCTCAATGTCCTCGGCACGCTGGATCACCCGACCTGCGGCACTGTTGCCCTGGACGGTCTGGACCTCACTCGACTCGACGAACCCGCCCTCGCCCGGGTGCGCAATCGCGAGATCGGCTTCGTCTTTCAAGCCCACCACCTCCTGCCCCAGTGCACCGTTCTGGAGAACGTCCTCGTTCCCACGCTGGCCACCAAGGACCCCGACGCCCGCCGCCACGGACCCGAGCGCGCGCGCCGGCTCCTGGAGAAGGTCGGCCTGGAAACGCGCCTCACCCACCGGCCCGCGCAACTCTCCGGCGGCGAACGCCAGCGCGTCGCCGTCGTCCGCGCCCTGATCAACCAGCCCAAACTCCTCCTGGCCGACGAACCAACCGGCGCTCTGGACCGCGCCTCCGCGCAGAACCTCGGCGACCTTCTCCTCCGCCTCAACCAGGAGGAAGGCGTCACGCTCGTGGTCGTCACCCACGCCCTCGACCTCGCCCGCCGCCTCGGTCAGATCCGCGAACTCCGCGACGGACAACTCCGGCCCGCCAGCGAAAGCGCCCCGCAGCCATGACCCTCTGGACCTTGGTTCGCCGCAGCCTGCGCCACCACGCCCGATCGCATCTCGGGACGTTCCTCGGCGCTACCGTTGGCACCGCGGTCCTCGTCGGCGCACTGGTGGTCGGCGATTCGGTTCGCGGCAGTCTGCGGACGATGGCCGCACAACGGCTCGGCTCGATCCAACTGGCCCTGGGCGGCAGCGACCGGTTCTTCGAAGACTCATTGGCAACACGGCTGGCCGCCCATGCCCGGCGCAGTGTCCACTCCTTCGGCGGCTTGCCCGGCACGCACGATCGACTCGCCGGCGTGTTGGCGGCCATCCAATTGCCCGCCACCGCCACCCGCGAGGACGGCGCCGCCCACGCCAGCCGGGTGACGGTCTACGGCCTGCCGGACGGTCGCCTGGCCTTTGAAGCCCCGACCAGCAATGGCCCCGCCACTGCGCCGTTCGCTCCCACCGCCCCGGTCCCGCTGCCCGCCGGCTCCGTGCTGCTGAACGAAGCGCTCGCCGCCCAACTCCGGGTCCAAGCCGGCGACATCATCGTGCTGCGCGTTGCCAAGCCGGGGATACTGTCACGCGACACCGCCATCAGCCCGCGCGACGAGGCTTCGGCCGCGCTTCGGTTGACGGTGCACCGGGTGCTGCCGGCGGTGGAAGGCGGCAACCTGAGCTTGAAGGCGGGAGGGGCAGCCCCGTGGAATGCGTTCGTGCGGCGCGACGAATTGGCCGGGCGCCTGGAGCTGAAGGGCCGGGCCAACCTCCTACTGGCCGGCGACGTCGTGCGCGACGGCCCGGCGTCCCTCGGCGACACGTCCGCCTGGGGCCGACTCGCCAGCCTCTGGCGCAAGAACGTCGTCCAGCACTCCCTTCCCGACGAGGAAGCACTGGGCCTGGTGTCCTCCGCCCTCGATCGATGCTGGGATCTGGGAGACGCCGAACTCGAGCTCCGGCCGACGCCGGATCGCCAGGCGATCGAGCTCGTCAGCCGCCGGATCTTCCTCGATCCCGCTGTGGTGAGCGCGGCCACCGAGCCGCGCACCGAGTGGCTCACACGCGACCTTGATGAGGCCGCTCGATTTCCGGAAGCTGACGAGGCGCTCGCGAAGGCCTCGTGGGTTACCAACCACTCCGGCGTGTTGACATATCTGGCGACGCTGCTGCGGTCGGGCGAACGCTCGGCTCCCTACTCGATGGTGGCGGCGGCCGGCCCGCCCTGGACGCCTTCCGATCTGCAGCCCGGCGAAGTGGTGGTGAACGAATGGCTCGCCGAAGATCTGCGGCTGCACCCGGGCAGCGACCTCGAGCTCCGGTATTTCGTGGTCGAGTCCGGAAGTCGGCTCCTGGAGCGTCGCCGGTCGTTCCGCGTGCGGCAGGTCGTGCCGCTGGCCGGCGTGCACGCGGATCGCACGCTGATGCCTGAGTTCCCCGGCATCGCCCAGGCGGAGAAGACCAGTGACTGGGACGGTGGTTTCCCCCTCGAGTATCCGGTCCGGCCCGAGGATGAGGAATACTGGAAGCAACACCGTGGCACCCCCAAGGCCTTCCTGAGCCTCGCCGAAGGGCAACAACTCTGGACCAACCGCTTCGGCAACCTCACCGCTCTGCGCTTCCCCGTCCCTCCGGGCGGCTCGCTCGAAGAACACACCGAAGTCCTGCGACGCAACCTGCTCGCCAACCTCGATCCGCAACGGGCCGGACTCACCTGGCAACCAGTCCGCGCCCAGGCCCGCCGCGGCGTCGACCAGGCCCAGGACTTCGGCGGGCTCTTCCTCGGCTTCAGCTTCTTCCTGATCGTGGCCGCCCTGCTGCTGATGGCCCTGCTGTTCCTCTTCGCCATCGAACGCCGCACCGCCGAAGTGGGCACGTTGCTCTCGCTGGGCTTCACGCCCCGACAATTGCGCCGATTGCTCTGGCACGAAGGCGCCGCCCTCGCCCTCCTCGGCAGCCTCGCCGGAACCGTCGGCGGACTCGCCTATGCCCGCGCCTTGATCCACGGGCTGTCGACGCTGTGGCGCGACGCCGTCAGCACTACCACCCTCGAAGCGCATGCCGAGCCCGTGACGCTGTTCACCGGCGCACTCGCCGGCACCATCGTCTGTTGGCTGACCATGGGCCTCACCCTGCGACGGCAGGCCGCTCGACCCGCGCGCGAGCTGCTCGGCGACGGCAGCGGAGAAGTGGGCGCTGTTCCCGAAACCAAAAGCCGCGCCCCCGACGCCCGGTGGATAGCGGCTCTCTGTGGCGTGACCGCGTTGGCCCTGGTGGCGGTGGCCGTGGCGCGACAGGACAACGCCTCCGCCGGCACGTTCTTCGGCGCGGGCGCGCTCTGGCTGGTCGCCTCCATCGCCGCCGCCGCCGCCTGGCTCCGTCGCCTTGCCCGCCGCACCGCCAGCGCGCCCAGATCCCTTCTCGATCTCGGGGTGCGCAATCTGACGCGCCGTCGCGGACGCAGCCTCGCCACGCTCGGCCTGCTCGCCTGCGGCAGTTTCCTGATCGGATCAATCGGCGTGTTCCGGCTCGACGCCGTGCGCCACGCGACCCAGCGCTCGTCCGGCACCGGGGGGTTCGCCTTGATCGGCCAATCCGCCCTTCCCGTGCTCCATGACCTGAACTCCGAGTCCGGCCGCGATGCCCTCGCCTTGCGCGCTGCCGACCTCGTCGATGTCGACGTCGTCCCACTCCGCGTGCGCGACGGCGACGACGCGAGCTGCCTGAACCTGAATCGCGCCCAGCAACCGCGCCTGCTCGGCGTCCGCCCCGAGCTGTTGGCTGAACGACACGCGTTCTCCTTCGCCCGGGTGGCGCGCGGTCTGCCCCGAGAAGATCCCTGGAGGCTGCTCGCGCCGGCCTCATCGGGGACGACTCCGTCCGATGCCGAAGCGGTTCCGGCCATTGGCGACCTGAGTTCGATCCTCTGGGCCATGGGCAAACGCGTGGGCGATACCCTCACCTACACCGACGAACGCGGCCAACCGTTTCGCGTGCGGATCGTTGCCGCCGTGGCCAACTCCATCCTCCAGGGGAGCCTGGTGATTGACGAGGCCGCCTTCGTGCGGCGGTTCCCGTCCGAGAGCGGCCATCGGATGTTCCTGGTGGACGCGCTGCCGGAGAGGAGTCCGGAGGTGGCCGCGGTTTTGACGCGCGCGTTGCGGGACGTGGGTTTCGAGGTGACGCCGGCGGTTCGTCTTCTCGAGTCGTTCAACGCGGTTCAGAACACCTACCTGGGCACGTTCCAGGTGCTGGGGGGTCTCGGACTTCTCCTCGGGAGCCTGGGGCTGGGGGTGTTGCTCCTGCGCAATGTCCTCGAGCGCCGCGGCGAACTGGCCATCCTCCTGGCCGTGGGCTATCGAAGGCATACCCTGCGGCACCTGCTCGTTTGGGAACATGGAACACTGCTGCTGGGCGGTCTGGGGGCCGGGGTCGTTTCCGCCGCGATTGCCGTTCTGCCATCGGTGTTGTCGCCCACGGCCGAGGTGCCCTATGGTTCGCTGAGCCTGACCCTGGGGGCCGTCTTGCTGTGCGGCATTCTGTGGACACTGGTCGCCGCCGCGGTGGCGTTGCGCGGCGAACTGCTGAACGCATTGCGACAAGAGTGAACGGGATGGCGCGGGGCCGGACCGAGATCGGCGAGGCACGGAGGTCGGTGGTGGGCGGTCACCACCGCCTGGCCGCGCGGGCATCGGTGATGCCCGCCCACCAGTTGGAGTGGGGGCCGTGTCGAAATGCACCCGTTGGGGTGACGGCGAATCCTCACGGACCGCTGCGGAGAGCAACTATGAACCTCAGGATGCGAATGCGGAGCATGGTGGCAGCGGGTGCGCTCGTGGCCGGGGCTTGTCTCGCGGCTCCCGCCGCGGCGTATGAGAACAACCTGGACGCCTCCACCGTCGGGCAACTGCCCGAAGGATTCCTCGTCATCAATGGCGTGTTCGCGGTGGCTCAGGAAGGCGGCAACAAGTTCCTCGAGCTGCCCGGCGCGCCGCTCGACTCCTTTGGCGTGCTCTTTGGTGCCCCGGCCACTAACGACGTCTCCGTCACCGCTCGCGTCTTCGGGACGAGCCAGGGGCGGCGCCACCCCGCGTTCGGGGTCGGCTTGGGGGGCGTCAGCGGCTTCAAACTGCAGGTCACGCCGGCCAAGAAGGCGCTTGAGCTTTACCTCGGCGATCTCGTGGTTGCGTCCGCAGCCTGGGAATGGAAGGCGGCGCAGTGGACCTGGCTTCGATTGCAGATTCGCAAGGCCGAAGCGAGTTTGTGGGTGGTGGAAGGCAAGGCCTGGATCGAGGGTCAGCCCGAGCCTGCAGACTGGGCCATTCGCTTCGAACGGAAGAGCCCCCCGATCTCCGGCAAGGCCGGCGTCTGGGGGAAACCGTTCGCCGGCACCCCGATCCGCTTTGACAACCTCGAGGTGACTTTCCTCCAGCCGTGAGCGTGGTGCACCAGCTCGGGTCGGGCTCACAGAAGGAAACGGAGAACAGAGGCGGAGGCGGAGTCCTTCGTGTTCTCCGTTTCCTTCTGTGAAACGCAAAGGCGGTGCACCTGCGTTGCTCTCACCCGGCCGCGGCGTAGAACGCGTCCAGGTTCGCCAGCGACGCCCCCGGCGGCACATCGCAACCGGACGACAAGACGAAGTTCCGACGCCCCCCCACCGCCTCGAGGAGCTGCCGCACCCGGACCCGGACTTCCTCAGGTGATCCCTGCACAAACGTGGCGCTCGGATCCAGGTTGCCGCAGAGCACCACCTCCGGGTCCGCCCGACCCAGGGCCGCGACCACGTCCATGGGCGCGCCGAAGTGGAACACGGACGGTCCCGCCTCGAGCATGGCGGTCAGATGCACCGGTTTGGCGGCACAGTTGTGGAGCACCAGGGCGAAGTGGCCGTCGTCCAGGGCCTGGGCGATCTGGCGGATGTAAGCGGACGAGAAGGTGGCCATGCCACGCGGCGAGAGCAGGCCGGCGGCGGGCTCGGCCATCAGGAGGCCGTCGGCGCCGGCCGCGCGAAAGGCCCGGGCATAGGCCGTGAGAAACGCGGCGCTCTTCTCGAGAAGCGTGTGGATCAACTCCGGATCGGTCACGGTCAGCTCGAGGGCTTCGCTCACCCCCGCCAGCCGGGCGGCGAGCGAGAACGGTCCGATGCAACCGCCCAGGACCAGCGGGCGAGCGGACAGTGCCCGGAGGCGGCGCGCGGTCTCGAGATAGACTGCGGTCCGGCGGTCGCCGGATTGCGGAATCGCCAGCGCCTTCGCCTGCTGGAGATTGGTCACCAGCCGCCCGGTGACGGTCGGGATCTCCGTGTCCGAAAGGTGGATCGCGCACCCGAAGGCCTCCGCTTCCGCGCTGAGGTCCATGGCTGTAAGGACCACTGGATTCCGATACCGCTCGTGCAGGGCGGCTTGGGCCGCCAGTTGCACCGACGCGTCGGTCACCGCCTCCCGCACCGTGGCGCCGGTCAGCGCCAGACCGGGATAGACCGCAATGGGCAGGACCAGACGCTTTGGGGCCGACGCCACGAGCCGGGTCAAGCAGTTGGGACGAACGACGGCGGCGCTCATGCGGACTTCGCGCTGTCGCGGATGGCGTCGAACATCGCGATGACGTTGTCGATCGGCGTGTTGCCCTGGATGTTGTGGACCGAGTTGAAGACGAACCCGCCCCCCTCGTTGAAGAGG
>CAYSPU010000160.1:0-13649 GCA_964432995.1 uncultured Verrucomicrobiota bacterium | reverse complement strand
GGCGGATGATGCCGGGCGCGATCTTCTCCACGGGGTAGGCCTTGTCCGTGTGGATGGGGCCTTTGCCGTCGATCGGTTGACCGAGGATGTTCACGACGCGGCCGAGCAACTCCTTCCCGACCGGCACCTGGAGCAGCTTGCCGGTGGTCCGGACTTCCTGGCCTTCCTTGATCCCCTTGTAGTCGCCCAGGATGATGGCGCCCACGTCTGTCTCCTCGAGATTCAGCACCAGGCCCGTGATCCCGTTGCCGAAGTCGAGCATCTCGTTGTACATCGCATCCGTCAGGCCTTCGACCTTGGCCACACCGTCGCTGATTTCGCGGACGATGCCGACGTTTTGCCGGCCGACGGTGGTCTTGATGCCGGCGATCTGGGCTTCGATTTCCTGGAGGAGATTGCTCATACAGGCGTGGTTGGTTGGGGCGTTCGAAAAGCGGGCTAGAATTGCTCCTGCAGAGCCGCCAGGCGGCCCTGGATGCTGCCGTCATAGACATCGCTGCCGACCCGGACACGCATCCCGCCGATCAGGTCGGGCTTGGGGGCGAAGGCCAGGGCGAGGCCGGCGCCGTAAGCCCCGGCGAGGTTGGTGGACACGGCGGCCTGCTGTGCGGCGGAGAGGGGAACGGCGCTTTCCACGCGGGCCGTCCGCCGGGCGATGTCCAGCCGGACCAGCCGCTGGAAATGACTCAGGACGGCAAGATACCCGCGCGGCTTGCGCTCCACGACGAGGGCGAGCGCCTGTCGGACCCGGGCGTCGTCCAGCACGCCGTTCACCTGGCAGCTCCGGAGGAGTTCCTTCGCTTCGCGCCGGGCTTGTCGGTTGATCCTCATGGGCTTCCAGAGTCAGGAGGTTGCGGACGCTCGATTCGGTCAGGCGGCCAGCTCCTTGTTGGCTTCTTCCACCAGCCGGCGCTGGTCGTCGGCGGTCAACACCTTGCCGGCCACCTTCGCCGTTGTCTGCACCACCAGTCGTCCCACCTCGCGCCGGAGTTCGGTGAGCATCCGCGCGTGGTCCGCCGCGGCGGCCTCCCGGGCTTTGGCGATGATCTGTTCGGCCGCGGCGATGGCCCGCTGGGTTTCCTGTTCCTGCACGCGGGCGGCGGCGGCCCGGGCTTCCTCAATCAACTGGCTTGCCTGCTGGCCGGCCTTGGCCAGGACCTCCTGCCGGGCGGACTCGGTGGTGGCGAGTTCGCGCTTGATCTTCTCGGCGTTGGCGACGCTCTCGGCGATGCGCTGGCGGCGCTCCTCGAGGGCGCGGAGGATCGGTTGGTAGGCGAACCGATGGAGCAGGAAGGCCACGATGGCGAAGCTGAAGCACTGCGCGAGAAACATCGGGAGGTGCCAGCCAAACTGCTGGCCAGTCTCCTGCGCGGACTTCGCCAGGTCCGACGCGATGCTGGCCAGGAACCAGGATTCGTTCATAGCGCTCGGGTAAAGGGAAGGCGCGGATGTCGCCACCCGCGCCGCCGGCTCACTTCGCCACCAGGTAGATGGCGAAGAACACGATGCCTTCGGCAAACGCCGTGCTCAGGATCGCCTGCACGAGGATCTTCGTCGCCGCGCCGGGATTGCGCCCGACGGCTTCGGAGGCCTTCATGCCGATCAGACCCACGCCAATGGCCGCGCCCAGCGCCGCCAGACCGACGTGCAGGCTGCCGCTCATTTCTGCCAACAGCGGTGTTAGCATACGGTTGTTCCTTTCTTCTCTTGACGGCGGCCCCCGCGCTCGCGGCACGGTCCGACCGCCGAAATCAGGTTGTCAATGTGCCGCGCCGTGCCCGGGTTCCTCCTCATGCGCGCAGATCAGCAGGGTGAACACCGCGGTCAAGAGGGTGAACACCAGCGCCTGCACCAAACCCACCAGCACCTCCAAAAAGTAGAACGGAATCGGGATGATCACGCTCGCCAGGGCGCGCAGCCAGACCGGCTCCTTCACCAGCGTCGCCATCGCCTCCAGCATGTTCTCCCCGGCATAAACGTTCCCAAAAAGACGGAAACTCAGCGAGACCGGCCGGAAACAGATCGAAACCACCTCGAGGATGCCCACAATGAAAAACACCACCACCATCAGCCAGCGCAGAATCCCGGTCGTGTCCCCTTTGACCCCGAAAATGTGGGCCAGCATGCCGCCCACACCGTTGGTCTGCAGCGCCCACACCGTCCACATCACGAAAAAAATCATGGCCATCGCGAACGTCAGATTCAGATCCGCGTTGGCCCCGCGCAGCAACGGCCGAAACTCGGAACTCCCATCGGACATCTGGACGTTCCACCCGATGGTTCCCACGCCCGGGATCAGGCCGAACCAGTTCAGGAACAAAATGAAGATGAAGATCGTGGCGAAGAACCAGAACGTGCGCTTCACCAGATCCGGCCCGAGGATGCTCCCGAGGAAGTCGTACAGGCTTTCCACGAGCCATTCCCAGAAGTTCTGCGCCCCGTCGGGCACCTCCTGGATCCGGCGCGTCGCCATCCGGGCGAACAGGATGATCCCCAGGGCCACGATCCAGGTCACCAGCATCGAGTTCGACACCGGCAACGGCCCCACATGGAAGATCTCCGGCGCATACAGCGGCAGCCCGTGCGCGGCGTGCTCGCCGTGCCCCCCTTCCCCCGGGGCCGACGCCGGATGCCCGGCCGCGGCCGTGACCGGATCCGCCGCCGCGGTGCCGTGCTCGGCCGCCCACAACGGCAACCCCAGGGCTGCCGCCAAGAGCAACACCGCCACCAGCCATTGCATTCCACTTCTTGTCGTCGTCCTCATTCTGCACCCGTCAGCCGTCCGGTGAATTGGGAACCGCTCGCGGCCACTTCCGGCAGTAGACTTGCTAAATCCGCAGACTCCGCACAAGGTTTTTTCGACAGCCCCGGCCGCTCGAGCTTTCCGGTTGTCTTCGGCCCGGGCGGCTTCTACCAGGGACACCGTCCGGGCTAGCCGGCATATTTCACACCCCGACGGTGCACCAATTCAGCGTGCACCCGCAGGACGCGCCGTATGCCGGCTAGAACGCCTGAACCGCGTCGACGCAGCGGCGGCAGAGGGTCGGGTGGCCGGCGTGGCTCCCGACGTCCGTTTCCCAGTGCCAGCAGCGTTCGCACTTCTGGCCGGCGGCGATGGCCACCAGAACTTCGGGACCGTCTTCGGGGCCGTCGACGATCTCGAGTTGGGAGACGTTGAGGATCTCGCGCAGGGCGTCGCTGGATTCGCGGGCGTGGGCGGACCAATCGCCGCGTCCCCGGAGGGTGAGGCGCGCTTCGAGGGCCTTCCCGATGTGCTTGGCCTGGCGGGCTTTCTCGAGTTCCGGCAGGGCCTGTTCGCGCAACCGGAAAAGCGCCTGCCAACGCGTCGCCTCCGCTTCGGACCGCGGGAGGGCGCACGGATTCCAGCGGGAAAGGTGAACGGACGGGGTGGGATGGCCGGGGATCTGTTCCCAGGCTTCGTCCGCAGTGAACGGCAGGATCGGGGCCAGCATCTGGCACAGGGCCGTCACCATCCGGTGCAAGGCGGTCTGCGTCGAACGCCGTCGCCGCGAGCCCGCCGGGTCGGTGTAGAGGCGGTCTTTGACCAGGTCGTGGTAGATGGCCGACAGTTCGACGGCGGCAAACTGGCTGATCCTCTGGTAAACGACGTGAAACTCGAAGGCGTCATAGGCTGCGCCGACAGCGGCTTCGAGTTCGGCGAACTGGCCCAGCACCCACCGGTCGAGTCCGGTAAGGTTCTCGTCGGGAACCGCGTGTTGGGCCGGATCGAAGTCGTAGAGGTTCGAGAGCTGATAGCGGAGGGCATTGCGGAGCAGGCGATAGGTTTCGCCCACCTTCTGGATGCGGTCGTCGCTGACGACGACGTCGTTGCGGAAGTCCTGGGAAGCGACCCAGAGGCGGAGGACGTCGGCGCCGTAGTGTTTGATAAAGGCTTCGACGGTTTGGGGTTTCTGGTAACCAGCCTGTTTGCTCTTGGAGATCTTCTCGCGATCGGCGTCGACGACGAAGCCGTGTGTGAGAACGGTGCGATAAGGGGCGGTGCCGTTGCCGGCGAGGGAGAGGAGGAGTGAGGACTGGAACCAGCCGCGGTGCTGGTCGCTGCCTTCGAGGTAGAGATCGGCCTGCCACGGCGGCGGGGTGGGCTGTCCGGCCGGCGCCGGGGAACGGCGCAACTCGGGACGCTGCTGGGTCACGCAGCGCGATGAGGAGCCGGAATCGATCCAGACATCGAGCGTGTCCTGGGATCGATTGGCGGCCTCGGGACCGGACCAATCGGCGGGCCGGACCTGTTGCCAGAGCTCGGCGGCGGGGGTTTGGAACCAGACATTCGACCCGTGCTGCTGGACGAGATCGGCGGCGCGGCGGACGATGCGGGCATCGAGGATCGGGTTGCCAGCCGCATCGTAGAAGGCGGGGATGGGAACCCCCCAGGAGCGCTGGCGGGAGATGCACCAATCCGGGCGGGCTTTCACCGCCGCTTCAATGCGGTTGCGTCCCCAGTCGGGGATCCAGCGGACGCGGTCGATTTCGGCGAGGGCGCATTCGCGGAAGAGGCCCTCGGGGCGGGGGTGATCGATTTCGATGAACCACTGGTCCATGGCGCGGAAGATGACGGGGGTCTTGCTGCGCCAGCAGTGGGGGTAGCTGTGCGTGTACTCCTGCTGGTGCACGAGGTAGCCGCGTTGGCGCAGCAATTCGAGAACGGCTTCGTTGGCTTCGCTCTTTCCGTGTTTGCCGAGGATCGCCTTGCCGAGGAGGGTGTCGGGCATCTGTTGCTCGATCGGAAGGTCGCCGGTGTGCGTGAACCGGCCCTCGTCATCCACGGGGGAGTAAATGGGAAGACCGTGTTCGAGTCCCAGGCCGTAGTCCTCCAGGCCGTGGCCGGGGGCGATGTGGACGAAGCCGGTGCCGGTCGCGTTGTCGACGAAGGCGTCACCGGGGAAGAGCCGGCCGGTGCGGTCGCAGAACGGGTGCTGGAATTCGAGTTGCTCGAGGTGCTCGGGGTAGACCGTGCGCATGATCTCGTAGCCGGGCCAACCACACTGCTGGGCGACGCTGGGGAGCAGCATCGTCGAAACGATGTAGGTCTGGTCCCCCGCCAGCACCAGCGAGTAGGTAAACGTCGAGTTGTAGGCCACCGCGAGATTCGCCGGGAGCGTCCAGGGAGTCGTCGTCCAGATCAGGACCGACATGTTGGCTTCACCCACGATCGGGAAGCGCACGAATACGCTCTGGCTGACGTGATCCTGGTATTCGACCTCGGCCTCAGCCAGGGCGGTGCGGCAGGGGATGCTCCAGTAAACGGGCTTCTTGCCGCGATAGATGAAGCCCTTCTCCACCAGGTCCGCAAACAGGCGCAGTTCCTCCGCCTCATACTCCTTGTGGAGCGTGAGATACGGTTGGTCCCAGTCGCCGAGGGCGCCCAGCCGTTTCGACTGCTTCCGTTGGATGTCAACGAACTTGCGGGCATATTCCTCGCAGGCCTTGCGGATGGCCGCGGCGTCGGTGGCAGGATGGCCGGACTTGCGGAGTTCCTGGGTCACCTTGAATTCGATCGGCAGCCCGTGGCAATCCCAGCCGGGCACAAACGGCACATGCCAGCCGCGCAGGGTCTTCGAGCGGACAACGATGTCCTTGAGCGTCTTGTTCAGAGCGCTGCCGATGTGCAGGTCGCCATTCGCGAACGGCGGCCCGTCGTGGAGAATGAACTCCGGCAAACCCCGGCCGGCGGCCTGGATCTGCTGATACAACTGGCCCTTCTCCCAGGCCGCGAGCCGATGCGGCTCCCGTGTGGCCAGGTCCGCTTTCATCGCGAACTCGGTCCGCGGCAAATTCAGCGAGTTCTTGTAGTCCATAGTGCGATCCGACTCCCTGGACCCGGAGGACTGGCGGGGTCAGCGCCCGCCCGACCCTCCGGGTCGGAGAGGCGCGCACGGTAGCAAGCACGGCGGTGGGGATCAAGAGCCGGTTCGGCTCCCGGATCGGCTGCGGTGCGTCCCCAGGTTGGCGGTGGGCGACCACCGCCGTTTGGCCGCTCAGGACCGCCCGCCGTCCCGGCGGGCAGCAGCACCACACGCCGGACGCGATCTCGAACCATCGGCGCACTGCCGCCCAGCGCAGCCGCTGCGACCGGGGGACCAGCCTCCGCCAAGGCTACGGCTTGGCAAGCCGGTCGCGCTCCGGGCTGCCCACCCTCGGGACTGGTAACCAACAACCTCCGGATGCACTGGTTTGGCTGCGTGTCGTCAGGAGGGCAGCTCCCGCACATAGATGTTCTTGAACTGCAGCAAGCTCGGGGGGCTGTTCCACTGGCCGCCCGACTTCCCCCCGTGGTGTTGCAGGCCGACGCCGCCCTTGGCGGGCAGATCCGGGATGGTCACCGTGGGGATCACGGTCTTCCCGTTCAGCACCACGGTGACGGTCTTGCCTCTCACGGTAATCTCGTAGTGGTTCCACTGGCCAACCGGGCGGTCAGCCTGCGTTCGGGGCGTAACCGCAGCCCGCAGCTCGGCCGAACTGCCGGGGTCCATCCGCAGACCGTACATCTCACCGGAACCGATCGGCCAGCACCAGATGTTCACCTGGTGCCGACCGGAGCCGCGAATGAAGATCCCCGAATCGGAGTCCGGCAACGCCAACTTCATCTCCTTCCCCTGCACGTCCCGGGCATGGGTCCCGTCCGGCAGGATGTACGGGACATTCGGATTCACATACGGCGTCTCCTTGATCCGCCAATCGATGTGCAGGACGTAGTCCGCAAACTCGCGTTCCGAGACGAGGTCCTTGGCGCCTGGGGCCTCGCTCTGGGCATCGTAATCGATCACGCCATCCACGACTTTCCAGTGGCCGTTGTCGCCGGCGGGCACCTTCCACCCGGTGAGATCCCTGCCATTGAACAGCGAAATGAAACCCGGCGGCGGGCTGTTGTCGGCACCCATCAGGGCGGCGGAAACGGACAGGGCGGCGGCGGTGAGGAGACTCTGGATCAGGAGCGGTCGGGTTTTCATAGGATCGAGATCATTCACGGAATGGCTGTTGCGTCAAATCATGAACGCGATCGCCCGTGAACCGTCTTGATCCCGGTCAAGGCTGGCCGCGGGAAGGCGAGCTACGGTGGGAGCATGCGAAACAAGAAGGTGTTGGCTCCTCTAACCCTGGACGTGCGTCCGATTGTGGCCCAGGGGGGCTCACCCTGTGGTGCGATCGACCACGCCCTGGCCTCGCTGCAGCCGGGGCAGGCCCTGATGCTGCTGGTGCCGTTCGAACCCGTGCCTCTTTACGACAAGATCGGGAACCGCGGTTACGGTCACCAGTCCGAGGAACAGCCCGATGGCTCCTGGCGCGTCCAGTTCAGCCAGGACTTGCCGATCGAGCCGATGCCGGCGACCAGCGGTCGATCCTGCACCTGTTCGTAGGCTTTTCGCCTGATGGTCACGGCGGGGCGACCTCTCCGAGGGCGCCGCCGGCGGGCTTGTCGGTGACTTGGCTTGTCGGCAAGACGGCCGTCGTTCCGTCAGCCGAGGGGTATCAGCCAGCCAGCAGCGGCTTCATCTGCCGCAGATACCGGGGCACAGCAACCCACGGGTCTTCCGCTGATTCGTATTCGAGGGCGACGTAACCCTGGTAGTTCGCATCGCGCAGAATCCGGATCACCCGCTCCAGGTCCGTGGCCTCCTTCGGCTTCCCCCGAGGCTGCACCTCCACCTTGATCTGGGCGTTGACCGTGTACGGCGCGCAGCGCGCGAGGTCCGCGTAGGGGTCGTCCGACCGGAAATTCCCGGAGTCCAGGTTGATGCCGATCCACGGGCTCCGGACGGCGCAGACGATCTCGAGGAGATCGTCGGCCTCGGCCACGATGCCCCCGTGGTTTTCGAGGCCAAGGAAGATCCCGTGGCGACCGGCGGCTTCCCCGCACTCCTCGAGCGCGGCGATGCAGAGACGCTTGGCTTCGGCCTTGTCCATGCCTTGCGGCGCTCCGCCGGCGAAGACGCGGATGTGCGGCGCGCCCAGGACGGCGGCGTGTTCGATCCACTGTTTGACGTGGGCGATTTGCTCTTCCCGTTTCTCCCCCGCCGGATGGGTGAAGGTATTCCCCACCGCGGTGCCGCTGACGGCGATCCCCCGCAGAAAGGCGTGTCGTTTGACCCGCAGCAGATAGTCCCGATCCAGCGATTTCGGGAAGTAGTAACTCGTCAGCTCGGCTCCCGCACAGCCGTGATCGGCGCAGAAATCGATGAAACGGAACATGTCGAGCCGGCGGGAGACTTCCACGGATGGAGCGTCGCGATTCCCGTCCTCGAAGAACTGGCGGAAGGAGTAGGCGGCCAAACTCAGCAGGAGACGCGGCTTGCCGGCACGGGAGAACGCCTCAACCGCATGGGCGGATCCGCCCATGCCCGACCGCAGCGCGGTCAAAGCGGCACCGGCGGAAAGCGCGCCGGACAGGAACTGACGGCGGGATCGTGTGTTCATGGCCTGATCCTGAACGAATCCACAGAATAAGAGAACTCAGAGATGATGGACCAGGGTCGGGTCTTCAACCCGCGGCACCCCCGCCTGCAGAAACTCCTCGACCATCGCCAAGGTCAGCGGTTCCGTGGCGCCGGGCTGCGTGGCGACCAGCGACCCCAAAGCGCCTCCCAGACGGCAGCATTCGGCCAGCGACCCTCCCTGCAGATACCTGTGGAGGAACCCCGCCGAAAAGGCGTCACCCGAACCGCAGGTGTCCACCACCGACACGCGGTAGCCGGGTTCGTAAACCCGTTCACCGCGCGGCGACATGGCAAACGCCCCCCGCTCGCCGAGGGTCACGACGCAGCAGGCCAGCGGGCATTTCTGCAGGAGCGCGGCGCAGAACATCGGAATCGGCGCGTCCGGGAGGTCGAGGCCAAACGCCACGCGGCGGGCCTCGTCATCGTTGAGTTTGACGATGGTCGCCTGTCCCAGGGCGCGGGTGATGCCCGACCAGTCGTAGCAACCCTTGCGGAGGTTCAGATCCAGGAAGCGCGGGGCGCCGCCCCCCACGGCGAGCAGACGTTCCAGGGTCAGGGCCGAGGTCGCCGCGCGTTGCGCCACGGTGCCGTAACAGATGCAATCGGCCTGCTGCGCCAGTTCCAGGAGTTCATAGGTCACCTCGATGGCGTCGTAGGCCACGTCGGGCAGGAGGGTGAAGTCGGGGTTGCCACGGGCATCGACCTTCACCTCCACGGTTCCGGTGGCATGCTGGTCGTCCCACTGCACGTACCCGGTCTCCATGCCGAGCTCCGCCATCCGCAGCACCGCCAACTGACCGAGTTCATCGCGCCCCAGCCGGGTGGCGATCACCCCCCGGTCGCCCAAGTTGTGCAAACGATGCGCCAGGTTGAGCGGCGCCCCACCCAGCCGCGGACCGTCGGGCAACAGATCCCATAGGGCTTCGCCAAAGGAGAGGATTGTCGGCACCGGTGAGTCCATGCCGCTATATGCCCCGAAGGACCAGAGCGCCGCAATCCTCGAATTACACCCCGCCCCCCAGGCAGGCACGTCGACAGGCCATCCCGGAGTCACCAGAGGTCGCGTCCCAGCGAAACGCAACGTGCCGGACTGCGCCGACCCGACTCCTGCTCGCCCCTCGGGTGCGGGATGTCCGCCACGACCAACCCTCCCAATTCCAGCCCTTTCCCCCTTCCCCGCGCCACAGTCCCGGGCTAGCTTCGCCGACGTCGCATGGACCCGAACCGCTCGGCCCCAGAAATCGCCCGTGCCCGCCTTCTCATCCGCGGCATCGTCCAGGGCGTGGGCTTCCGGCCGTTCGTCTTCCGGTTGGCTCACGAACTCGGACTCGGCGGCTGGGTCGCCAATGCCGGCCCCGGCGTCATCGTCGAGGCCGAAGGCGCTCCTGACCGTCTCGCCCTCCTCCGCCAGAGGATCGAGAACGATCCCCCGCCGGGCTGCCTCATCGAAAGCCTCGAGATGTCCTGGCTGGATCCGCGAGGAACCATCGAGTTCACCATCCGCCCCAGCCAAACCTCCGGTGGCCCCACCGCCTGGGTCCGCCCCGATGTTGCCACCTGCCCCGACTGCCTGCGCGAGATCTTCGATCCCACCAACCGCCGCTACCTCTACGCCTTTACCAACTGCACCCGCTGCGGCCCGCGTTACAGCATCGTCGAAAGCCTTCCCTACGACCGTCCCCACACCTCGATGAAGGGCTTCCGCATGTGCCCGAGGTGCCAAGCCGAATACGACGACCCCGCCAACCGCCGCTTCCATGCCCAACCCAACGCCTGCCCCGACTGCGGCCCCCAGCTCGCCCTCCGTGACCCCGCCGGGCACGTCCTCCAAACCGGCCACCAAGCCTTGCTCGACACCGCCCGCGCCCTCCGCGACGGAGCCATCGTCGCCCTCAAAGGCCTCGGCGGCTTCCACCTCCTCGTCGTCGCCGACCGGGCCGACGCGATCCTCCGGCTGCGCCAACGCAAGCAGCGCGAGGAAAAACCGCTCGCCCTCATGGTCCCCTCGCCGGACCACGCCCGCGCCCTCTGCCACCTCTCGCCAGATGAAGCCCGGCTCCTCGCGTCACCCGAAGCCCCCATCGTCCTCTTGCGCCGACGGGACACGCTCATGCGTGAACCGTTAGGTGGGGCGACCTCTCCGAGGGCGCCGCAAGAGGCCGGTAACGAACCACCTGCTCCCGGCGCGCCCGGAGGGCGCGCCCTACCTTCTCCTGGTTCATGGGCGCCGACACGCGTCCCTACCGCGGAGGCCGGCGCCTCCCCCGCCATCCTCGATCACGCCGCCGCCGAAGCCATCGCTCCCCGCAACCCCTGCTTCGGCGTGATGCTCCCCTACACCCCCCTCCACCACCTGCTCCTCGCTGAACTCGGACGACCCGTCGTCGCCACCAGCGGCAACCGCAGCGATGAACCCATCTGCATCGACGAATGCGAAGCCCTCGAACGCCTCGCCGGATTGCCCGACATCTTCCTCGTCCATAATCGTCCCATCGTCCGCCACGTCGACGACTCGATCGTCCGCATCGTGGCCGGCCGCGAGATGGTCCTCCGCCGTGCCCGCGGCTTCGCCCCGCTCCCCATCCCCTGTACCCACGAACCGTCCGCAGTTGGTAGGGACGCGCAACCCCGCGCGTCCAGGCCATCGCGACGAGAAGAGAAGGAGCGACGCCGACTGGCCGACTTGCCGACCTCCGACGCGCCGGTTCATGGTGAGGGGGATGCGCCTGGATCCATGGGTGCTGGTTCCCCCATCATCGTCGGCGTCGGCGCCCACCTCAAAAACACCGTCGCCCTCGCCGTCGGCCCCCACGTCTTCCTCAGCCAACATATCGGCGATCTCGACACCCCCGAAGCCCTCGCCGCCCATCGCCGCGTTCTCGCCGACCTCCGCCAACTCTACGGCGTAACACCAACCCTCGTCGCCGCCGACGCCCATCCCGACTACGACTCCACCCGCTCCGCCGAAGAACTCGGCCTTCCCCTCATCCTCGTTCAACACCACTACGCCCACGTCCTCGCTACCATGGCCGAAAACGACGCCCGCGATCCCGTCCTCGGCGTTTCCTGGGACGGAACCGGCTACGGGCTCGACCGCACGATCTGGGGTGGCGAGTTCCTCCGGGTCAACCCGACCGGTTTCGAGCGCATCGCGCACTTGCGGACCTTCCCGCTCCCCGGCGGCGACGCCGCCGCACGCGAACCCCGTCGCAGCGCGCTCGGCCTGCTGCGCGAATTGTGGGGCGACCGCTTCGGCGCGCAGGCCACCGACACCCTCCGCACCCGGCTGGATTTCACCCGCGCCGAATGGCAGACCCTGATCCCGATGCTCGAACGCGGCCTTCATACCCCGCGCACGTCCAGCGTCGGTCGCTTGTTCGATGCCGTCGCCGCCCTTTGCGGCCTGCGGCAGCGCTCCAGCTACGAGGGCCAGGCCGCCATGGAACTCGAGTTCGCCATCGACACGGCCGGAGGCGACACGGGTTACCCGCTGCCGGTGCGCTCGCCCGATGCGTTGTTCTCCCAAGCCATGCCCGCCGCCATCGCGGGAGGCGAGACCGACGCTCGCCAGCCCTGGATTCTCGACTGGACCCCGCTCGTCGAGGCAATCCTGATCGATCTTGAACATGGTGCCGACGCGGGCCGCGTCTCCGCGCGGTTCCATCGGGCGCTGGTGGACGCCATCGTCGACGTCGCGCGCCGTGTGGCCGAACCGCGTGTCGTCCTGACAGGCGGCTGCTTCCAGAACGCCTGGCTCTTCGAACACGCAGGGGCCCAACTCCGAGAGGCCGGATTCCGCGTCTACGGCCCCCAGCGCGTCCCGCCAAACGACGGCGGCATCGCCCTGGGCCAAGCCGTCGCCGGCATACGGCACATCCTTGGAGGCACAAGGGACCGCTGCACCAAAAGGGTGTGAAACATGCCGGCTGAGCGGGAGAGGGCGTTGGCAACACCGAGGCCACCTCGCTAATCGCGCGGCATACAATCCCATTCATCCACGCAGGGTGGTGGACGGCCAATACCGATTGGCCGCTTTGGTTCGCATCTCTTGAGCGGGCAACGGTGTTGCCCGCCCACATGAGGGAGTGGGGGCAGTGTCCAGCAGCGCCCGACCTCAGGCCAGGTCTGCTTTCGCCTTGAGGGTCCTCACCCCTTCGGACATCATCCGCGCACACGAGAAGGCGAGCGCCTGGTAACCGTCCGGACGAGGGAGGGAGCCATATGCATGCAGAATCAATCAATCGCAAGGAATTCCTGACCGGTGCCGGGAGGGTCTGCGCTTGCTCCTGTGTCTGCGCCCTGGCGGCCAGCCTGAGCTCGGTGAACGCTCAAGAGAGCGGCAACCAAACTGCGGAGAAGCACACGGGCGAACCTGCCCCAAAACCGCGGAGTCAGGAGCGGATCGAGTTCACCGAGAAGTGGGCCGTTCGCTTTTTCGGTGTGCTGGACGCCACCCTGGACGAGCCGACCCGGAGGAAGGTGATGATGGCCAATGGCAAGGCCTGCCTGCTCGCCTGGCAAAAGGAGACGAAACAGCAGCCGAGGACTCAACCGGTCACCCTTGAGAGCTTCGCGAAGCGGGTGAAGGAAAAGGGATCCCGTGAGTATCAGATCGAGGGGAACGTCATCTGCTTCCAGTACCTGGCCGCCGCAGAGACCGGACGGCCCTCGCCCGAGCATCATTGCTTGTGCCCAATGGTCGAAACCAACCCGCCAGGACTGTCCTCAACCTTCTGCCTCTGCTCGCTTGGCTATGTGAAGGAGATGCACGAGCAGCTCTTCAGGAAGCCGGTCGAGGTCGAGCTGGTGAGTTCGGTCCTTCGGGGCGACCCGCGATGCAAGTTCAAGATCACGGTCATGTGATGAACCGGATGCCGTCCGTGGCGGGCTCAGCCGCACCAGCCGGGCCCGGCGTCTTGAGTAACCCCGCTTAATTAACAGGAACAACAACTCTTCTAGTTGTGGGCGCGCTTGCTTTGAGCGGATGAGTCGTTTTTACTCCCCGGGTGCGTTTTGTACCTCTGCCACGCTCGTGTGCCTAGCCATTCCAGGTCAGGTGCTCTCGATAGCGGGAGACGAACCACTGCAGCGAACCGGAAAGGTCAGCTTCGGCGGCGTCACCAAAGAGGTGAACCTTGCCTACGTCCCTGAGGCGCAGGTGGGCGATTACGTGAT
>CAYSPU010000159.1:0-13716 GCA_964432995.1 uncultured Verrucomicrobiota bacterium | reverse complement strand
CTTCCTGCTCGGGGTGTGCGTGGTGGCCTCGGGCCTGACGTTCCTGGAAACGGTCGCCAACCCCTACACCACCGTGCTCGGGCCGCCGCGCTACGCCGCCACCCGCATCAACGCCGCCCAGTCGTGCAACGGCGTCGGCTGGGTCTTCGGTCCCATCGCCGGCGGGATGTTCTTCTACGCGACAGACGCCTCCGGGCGGAGCACGGGTGCGGAAACGCTTTGGATTCCGTATGCCGGCGTGGCGGTGGTGGTCCTCATCCTCGCGGTCGTCTTCTTCTTCGCTCCGGTGCCGGACGTCAAGGCCGAGGATGATTACCATATGGACGACAAGGACGACGCCGGCAGGGCCGTTCCCGCCCCGGAGGTCCGGAAGGTGAACCGCGGCCTGTCCTACTTCCTGCTGCTGGGCAACGTGGCGGTGCTGATTGGCGTCTTTGGGATGATCTTCTGGCTGGTTCTGGGCGGCCTGGGGCTCGGCCCGCACCTGGTGGGGTTCGCCTCGGCGTTGCCGCATCCCGGAGGCATGGCCATCACGGATGAGACGGCGCTGTTCATGACCCTGGTGGTTGCCGGTCTGGTGGCCTTCGTGATCTTGGCCATCTGGATGGTCGGCGTCACCAAACGCCTGTCCCATCACAGCATCTGGTCGCACGAGCATTTCTCGGGCGCCACGCTGGCCCAGTTCTTCTACGTCGCCGCCCAGTCGGGCATCTTCAGCTTCCTGATCAACTACATGACCGCCGAGCCACCCTCCCTCCCCGCCTCCTGGATGAAGGAGGGCAGCAAATGGGTCGAGGTCCGCACCGCCTTTGCCGGCCCGGACTTCAAAGACGTCTCCGCCCTGGCCGCCAAGCTCACCGCGCCGGGAGATCCCTTGTCCTCCTTCCTGTCGACGAACATGTCCAGCTCGACTCTGCAGATTCTGGCTCACTTCAAGGAAGGCTCGGCCAGCGAAACCGCCGCCCGGGTCGCCATCATGCAGGACCTGAACAGCCTCATCCTGAAACAGAGCATCTACAGCCCCGAACGGTTCGCCGGCATCACCCTGCAGAAGCCGGCCGAGGAACTGCTGGCCCAGGACGCCAAGACGCGGAACGAGGCGCGGCTCAACCGGCTGTTGCTGGCCGACGCCTATCCGAAGGAGCTGGCCTATCGGGACGGCGTCATCGGCGTGACCAATCGCTTTGCGGCGAATCTGGCCTCGTTCGGTTTCATCTGCTTCCTGCTCGGGCGAGTCTCGGGGGCGGCGCTGTTGCGGAAGATCTCGGCGCACAAGATGGTGGGCCTGTATGGTCTGTTGAACGTGATCATGTGCCTGCTGGTCTTCAGCAAGCTGGGCTGGCTCTCCGTAGTGGCGGTGTTCCTGAGCTACTTCTTCATGTCCATCATGTTTCCCACCATCTTCGCCCTCGGCATCTTCGGCCTGGGCGTCCGGGCGAAGAAGGCGTCGGCCTTCATCGTCATGGGCATCGTGGGCGGCGCCATGCTGCCCAAGGTGATGGGCGCGATTGCCGATCACTACGACATGTCGCGCGGGTTCATCATGCCATTGGTCTGCTTCGCCATCATCGCCCTCTATGGCTACGGCTGGCCGAAGCTCAGCCGCGCGGAGGCCCTGCACGGCGTGGGCGCCTCCGGCGGGCATTGACATCCGCTCTCGCGGCGATCGAGAGCCGCCGGGGATCACGAGTCTTCGGAATTCGTGTCCTCAGCTTCCCTCGTGTCTCTGTGGTCCCCGGGCTGAGTTCGGTGAGGAAGCCGGGTCAGCGGCCGTGTTGCCGTCGGTGTTGTCCGCGTGTCGCGCCGCACCCGCACTTGAACAGGACACTCATGTATTCGGGGTGCTCGAAGCCGGAGAGGTCGCGGATCCCTTCGCAGGTGCAGCCGGTCCACACCCCGGCGCTGCGAATCGAAGTCCAGCTCCAGCCCGACTGGTCCGGCGGTGTTTTGGAACGGCGAGTCGACTGAATTGCGGAAGACGCCGGCCGACGAAACGCACCAATCGAACCTCTCCCACTATGCGCTACGCCATAACGGTTTCTCTCCTCGCCCTGGTAACCACCGCGACCTCCGGCCCCGCCCAGGACGCCACCATCACCGTCCAGGCCGAGCGTACCGTCCATTCCGTTTCGCGTTATCTCACCGGCGCCTGCATCGAAGACGTGAATCACGAGGTCTACGGCGGCATCGACAGCCAGATGATCTTCGGCGAGAGCTTCGCCGAGCCCGTCCCCCAGCCGCCGCTAAAGGGATTCACGGCCTACGGCGGGCGTTGGCTGCCCCGGGGCGACGAACTCGACGCGCGGGCGGGTGACGGGCCGAAGCTCGTGGCCGAAGGCCTGCAATTCTCCGAGGGCGAGGTCAGCGTCGACGTTCTCTTTCCGGAGCAACAGGGAGGCAACGCCGGCCTGATCGTCAAGGTCCGTCAGCCGGGCAAAGGCGCCGACCGGTTCACCGGCTACGAGATCGCGCTGGAGCCGGCCGGCACGCTGGTCCTGGGCCGGCATCGCCAAAACTGGGAACCAATCCGCCGCGTGCCCTGCGACGTGCCCCTGAACCAGTGGATCACGCTCACCGCCCGCCTCACGGCGAGGTCGGTCGAAGTCCTCGTCAACGGCCGGAGCCTCACCCGCTATGAGGACAACGAGCACCCGCTCGAAAACGGAGGGGTGGGGCTCCGGACATGGCGGCAGGACGCGCGCTTTCGCAACCTCGCGGTGCGCACCGATGGCGGGCCCCGACCGCTCGCGTTTGCCGTCAACGCCGAACGTGGCTGGACGGATGGTGTCAGTGGGATGTGGCGCGCGCTCCGGCGCGGCTCCGCCGAGGGGAAGTTCTCGATCGAGGAACAAGGCGCCTTCTCGGGCCGCCAGAGCCAGCAACTCGAGTTCACTGCCGGTGCCGGGGAGATTGGCATCGAGAACCAGAGCCTTAACCGGTGGGGAATGAACTTCGTCAAGGGCAAGCCTTACGAGGGTTACGTCCTGGTGCGCGCCCCGAAGCCGACCGACGTGTTCGTCGCCCTCGAAAGCCGCGGCGGCGACCGGGTGTATGCGGAGAAGCGACTGCGGACAACCGGCGCGGAATGGCAGCGCCTCGACTTCACTCTGAAGCCAGCCGCCGCCGATGCGTCCGGGCGGTTCGCCCTCAAGCTCAAGAGCCCGGGCTCGATCACCGTGGGTTACGCCTTTCTGCAACCCGGCGCCTGGGGGCGATTCCGGGGTTTGCCGGTGCGGAAGGATGTGGCCGAGGGGCTCATCGAGCAGGGCATCACCGTCCTGCGTCAGGGCGGGTGCATGGTCAACGCGGAGGAGTACCGCTGGAAGAAGATGATCGGACCACGCGAGCACCGCCCCCCCTACGCCGGTTGGTGGTATCCCCATTCGTCCAACGGCTGGGGCATCTTCGACTTCCTGAACTTCTGCGAGGCCGCGGGCTTCCTCGCCATCCCGGACGTGAACATTGGGGAAACGCCGGCGGACATGGCGGACTTCATCGAATACGTCAACGGCCCGGCGGACAGCGAATGGGGACGGCGACGCGCGGCGGATGGCCATCCGCAGCCGTATCGGTTGAAGCACCTGCAGATCGGCAACGAAGAGAAGGTCGACGAAAGCTACTGGCAGAAGTTCAAGCCCCTGGCCGAGGCCATTTGGGCCAGGGACCCGGACATCATCCTGGTGGTGGGCGACTTCGCCTACGGCCAGCGCATCGAGGATCCCTTCGACTTCAAAGGCGCCGCCGGCGGCATCACAAGCCTCGCCGCGCAACAGAAGATCCTGCAGCTCGCCAAACAGCACCACCGGGAAGTGTGGTTCGATGTCCACATCGGCACCGACGGGCCACAGCCGGATTTCGGCGGCACGCTGTCGTTCATCGACGCCCTCGGGCGGCTCGCCGAGGGGGCAAGACATCGCGTGGTGATCTTCGAGTTCAACGCCGGCAACCATTCCCATCGCCGCGCGCTGGCGAACGCCCTGGCCATCCAGGCCATCGAACGCGACGGCCGCATCCCGATCGCCACCTCGGCGAATTGTCTGCAGCCCGATGGCCAGAACGACAACGACTGGAACCAGGGACTGCTCTTCCTCAACCCGACCCAGGTCTGGCTGCAGCCGCCAGGTTACGTAAGCCGGATGTTCTCGCGGAACTACCTGCCGCACCTGGTTTCCTGCGAAGTGACCGGCCCGGCCGGCGCCCTGGACGCAAACGCCAAAAAGAGCACGGACGGCAAGACGCTGGTCCTGCAGGTGGTCAATCCTGCCGAGACCGCACTGTCTCTCCGTGTCCATTTGGCCGGCTTCGTCCCTCGCCGTTCGCAGGCACAAGTAACCGAATTGTCAGGCGCGCTCGACGCCGTGAACACGGCGATCCGCCCCGACACCGTCGTGCCGCAACAAAGCCGCTGGAGCCACGGGATCCACAAGGGAAGCCGAACCACGAACCGCGTCTTTCCGCCCCACTCGATCACACTCATGCGGTTCGAGTGACGAGAGGTTCCGGCGGATCGTGTCGCCAATGATGCGAGGGAGCGCCAGCTCACGCGCCTCCCCCTCGGGGCTTGCCCGCGGCACGGCCACTGCGGTCGGGCGCGGATTTGGCTGGGTCCCGCTGGGCGGGCTCCTTCTCCACAGGTTGAATGCGATCCCCCCGCCGAGGCGGGATCTTCCCGGAGCCGACAGAACGTCCGTCCACAGAGGCGAACACCCTGCGTCGACGGGGGACGACCGAACCCCAGCGCCGCTCGCACGAGGATCCGGGAGACGTTTTTCTTTGCCCCTGTCTCGGATGTGTCCCATGCTGCGCGAGCTATGGGTACGCGACGCGAAGCGCGGGAACGCGCGCTCCAGTTTCTGTTTCAGTACGACTTGAACCTGCCCGAGGACCTCGAGGGGGCGCTGGGTCTGTTCTGGGAAGCCCAACACCTCGCGGCCTTGACCGACGCTGAAAGGAAGGCCGCGCTGAAAACCGGCGCCGATGTTCCCCCGCCCACCGCCGAGGAAGCCTCCGTCCGCCTCTTCGCGGAGCCCCTCATTCGCGGCGTCCTCGAACATCGCCCGGCGATCGACGAACTCATCTGCAAGTACGTCAAGAACTGGGGTCTGCACCGGATCGCCACCGTGGACCGCAACGTCCTCCGCCTGGCCATCTACGAAATGCTGCACCGCCAGGACATCCCGCCGGTCGTCAGCATCAACGAGGCGGTTGATATCGCCAAGAAGTTCTCCACCGCGGACAGCGGCCGCTTCGTCAACGGGGTGCTGGACAAGATCAAAGGCGACCTGATGCGACCCGCCCGCATCGTAGAATGAAGCGCCGACGCAATGCGCTCCGCCGATCTCCATCTGCATACCCGGTTCTCTGACGGGACCCGCACACCGGAGGAGTTGGTGCGCGAAGCGGCCCGCTTGGGGTTGGCGGCCATCGCCCTCACCGACCACGACACCATCGAAGGTTGCCCCGCGGCCCAAGCCGCTTGCCACGCCGCCGGCATCGAGTTCCTCCCCGGCACGGAACTCACCGCCGAGATCCAGGGCTTCGAACTCCACCTCCTGGGCTACTGCTTCGATATTGCCCATCCTCCGTTGCTTAGAGCCATGGCCGAGTTCCAAGAGGTGCGCACCCGCCGCATTCACGAGATCGTCAGCCGCCTCAACCACCTCCGCGTCCCCCTCCGTGCCGAACAGGTGTTCGCCCTCGCCAATTGCCGGTCCCCAGGACGCCCCCACGTCGCCCGCGCCCTCGTCGCCGCCCGCGTCTGCTCCAGCCCCGATGAGGCCTTTGACCGCTTCCTCCGGCGCGACCGCCCCGCCTGGGTGCCCAAGTTCAAGATCGATGCCGATGCCGCCATCCGCTTGATCCACGACGCCGGCGGCCTCGCCGTCCTCGCCCATCCGGGCCTCAACCGCATCGACCACTTGATCCCCGACCTCGTCGCGTCCGGACTCGATGGTCTCGAGTGCTACCACAGCAAACACCATGCGGCCACGACCGCCCACTACCTCGAACGCGCCCGCCAACTCGGGTTGCTCGTGACCGGCGGATCGGATTGCCACGGCATGGCCAAAGGCCAGCCTCTCATGGGCTCGGTCCGTATCCCCTACGAACTGGTGACGGCTCTCCAGCTCCGCGCCGACCAGCGACGACGCGCGGTGCCCGCCCCATCCCTCTGACTCCATGGGCCTCTTCGAACGCTTCAAAGCCGGCCTGCAGAAAACCCACCAGCGCCTGGCTCACGAAATCCAGCGCATCGTCTCCCGATCACCCCGCCTCACCCCGGAAACGATCGAAGAACTCGAAGCCACCCTCCTCGGTGCCGACCTCGGCCTCGCCCTCACCGAGCAGATCCTCGGAGCCGTCCGCAAGGCCTACGAAACCCAGGGCCGCCAGGGACCCGACGTCTTCGCCATCGCGCGCGACGAAGTAATCCGCAGCCTGGCCGGACAGGCCGCCGGCCTGTTGCGGAACCCGAAGGGGCTCACCGTCATCTCCATCGTCGGCGTCAACGGCACCGGCAAAACCACCACCGCCGCCAAACTCGCCCGCCGCCTCCAGGCCCAACACCATCAACCCGTCCTCGCCGCCTGCGACACCTTCCGCGCCGCCGCCATCGAACAGCTCAAACTCTGGGGCCAGCGACTCAACGTCCCCGTCGTCGCCGGCGCCTACGGCGCCGATCCCGCCGCCATCGGTCACGACGCGGTCACCGCCGCCTTGGCCCGCCAGGCCGACCATCTGCTGATCGACACCGCCGGCCGGCTGCATACCAAGCACAACCTGATGCAGGAACTCCAGAAGCTGCACCGCGTGCTGGGCCGGCAACTGCCCGGCGCCCCCCACGAAGTCCTCCTGGTGCTCGACGGATCCACCGGCATGAACGCCGCCAGCCAGGCCCGCGAATTCCATAAGGCCGTCCACCTCACCGGCCTCGTCGTCACCAAACTCGACGGCACCAGCAAAGGCGGCGCCATCGTCGGCATCCAACGCGAACTCGGCCTCCCCGTCAAATTCGTCGGCCTCGGCGAGCAACCCGATGACCTCCAGCCCTTCGACGCCGCCGCCTTCGCCCAGGCCCTGTTTGAGGAATGAAGGCGCCCGTCAATCCAAACGTTCAACGCTCAACCTCCCTTCCGTTGGACGTTGGACGTTGGACGTTGAGCGTTGAGTGTTCCGCCGCCAATAGTCCCCAACCGTCGTTCGCGCCAACCCGCTCAGAACCACTTGAAGCACTCGGTAGGGCGACCTCTCCGAGGGCGCCGCGAGGAACAGTCAACCAAGTAAGCGCTTCCGGCGCGCCCGGAGGGCGCGCCCTACCTTTCGCTGTCTCATCATCGCCCAAGCTGGGAACTACGTGCTCTTCACCGACCCGCGAGGGCCGTCGCCGCCATGAGTGGATCCGGCACAGCCAAACCTTGCTCCGTCTCCCCTGAAGACATCGCCTGGATGCGCCGCGCCCTGGCCCTCGCCCGCCGTGGCTGCGGACACACCTCGCCGAACCCATCCGTGGGAGCGGTCATTGTTCGCCGCGGGAAACTCCTCGGCCAGGGCTGGCACCGTGAAGCCGGCCAGCCGCATGCGGAGGTCGAAGCCCTCCGCGACGCCGATCGCCGGGGACACCGGGTGCGCGGAGCCACACTCTACGTCACGCTCGAACCCTGCTGTACCCACGGCCGCACCCCCCCCTGCACCGACGCCATCGTCGCCGCCGGGCTGCGGCGCGTCGTCGTGGGCGTCGCCGACCCGAACCCCCTTCACGCTGGTCGCGGACTCCGCCAATTGCGGCGCGCCGGTCTCGACGTCGCACAGGGCGTGCTCCATGCCGAATGCGCCCGGCTGATCGAACCCTTCGTGCATTGGATCGTCCGCCGGACCCCGTTCGTCACCGTCAAGGCCGCCATGACCCTGGACGGCAAAATCGCGACCGCTTGCGGCGAATCCAAGTGGATCACCGGCCCCGCCGCCCGCGCCCACGCCATGCAACTCCGCCGCGGAGCCGATGCCATTCTGGTCGGTGTCAACACGGTCCTGGCCGACGACCCGGCGCTGACCGTTCGCGGCCCCGCCGCCCGCGTCAGGCAGGTGCCGCCAGCCAAACCGTTGCGAAGGATTGTGCTGGACTCCCGCGCCCGCACTCCGCTCACCGCCCGACTCGTCTCCGACGCGCAGGCCGCTTGGACCACCATCGTCGTCACGCGCGCCGCGCCGGCACGACGCGTGGCCGCCCTCCGTCGTCGGGTTCGGGTGTTGGTTGCACCGGTCTCGGCCGGGCGCGTCCCCTTGCGCTGGCTGCTGCGTCGCCTCGGTGCCGATCGCGTCACCCACCTCCTGGTCGAGGGCGGCGGCGAAGTCCAGGCTTCCTTTCTCCTCGAACGCCTCGCCCACCGCGTGGCGTTCTACTACGCCCCGAAGATCCTGGGCGGACGCGACGCCCGCAAAGCCGTGGCCGGTCGGGGGGTTGACCGCTTGTCCGCCGCGCTCCGTCTGCAGGACCTCGAGTGGCGGCGACTCGGGGAAGACCTGTTCCTGGCGGCACGGGTTGGACCGGTGGCGCGACACCGAGCTTCCGGAAGGTAGCGACACGCGGCCCCGTGTGTCCACTCGGTTGCGGGTAGCAGGTGCGTGCGCGTTGCGGACGCCCGAGGCCGGGCGTCCCTACCCGTCCCGAGTTCCGTCAACGCTGGTCGAAGTGCGTTCTGCTCTCCATTCAGCGCCGACTCTCGTCGGCGGCTACTGCCAACACGAGACCCTCACCCCAGCCCCCTCCCGTCCAACGGGAGAAGCAGAGCGTTCGTCCGATTGCACTGGAACCTCCCGCCACCGGGGGACGAACGAATTGGCCGCACCCCGCAAAGGAGGATCCGGGTCCGGCAAATCCTCTTGCCACCATTGCTCGCTCCGCCAACATCACGCCCATGTTCTCCGGCATCGTCGAGGAAGCGGGACAAGTCAAGACCATCACCCCCACGAAACGGTCGATCCGACTCGAGGTCGCCGCACGTCTCTGCGGCCGCGGACTCCGCGTCGGCGACAGCCTCGCCGTCAACGGCTGTTGTCTCACCACCGTGCGCGTCCGCCGCATGGCACGCGCGGTCCGTGTCGAGTTCGATCTGCTCAAGGAAACCTGGGAGCGGACGAACTTCCGCGCGCTGCGGCTGGGTTCGCTGGTGAATCTCGAGCGCTCGCTGCGGGTCGGCGGCAGGCTCGGCGGGCACTTCGTGACCGGCCACATCGACGGTGTGGGCCGGATCACGCGCTGGGAACGGGCCGGCAAAGATCACGTGCTCGACATCGCCGCGCCGCCCGAGGTGATGCGCTACGTGGTGTTCAAGGGCTCGGTGGCCGTCGACGGCATCAGCCTCACCGTGGCGGCGGTGAAACGTCGCAGCTTCCGGATCTGGATCATCCCCCACACCTACGAAGTCACTGCCCTCCAGGACCGGGGCGTCGGCGACCTGGTCAATCTCGAAGCCGACATGGTCGGCAAATACATCGAGCAGTTCCTGGCCAACCGCCCGATCGGACGGTGAACGAGCGCTCAATCGGCCGGTCGCAAGATCCTCAGGTCGGCGGCCTTCGCCAAGGCTACTTGCTCCCGGTCGAAGCTCAGGAACCACTCCGCCGCCAGTTCCTTGGCATAGGCCACGTGGAGAAGATCCGCCGCGGGACAGGGGTGGTCGAAGCCGCAGGCAATACTGATCTCGTTGGCCGTCCGCAAGACATCGCGCCAGTCCGCCTCGAGATGGGTGAAGTAGCCCAGGCGCACATCGGTCTCCAGGCGGTGGATCAGGGCCTTCGCTTCGGGCACCGGCAACCGCCGTTTCTTGTCCGGATGGCGGGTCAGTTGCCGAACCGCATTGAGCACCTCCACCCGGTGCCAAGGCGACCAGAGCCAGACTTCAGCTTGACGTGTCGCATACACGTCCAGCGCCGTCTCGTGAAAGGTGTCGTGCCGCACCTTCAGCGCCACGAGGAAACTGGTGTCCGGATAGATCACCGCCGCTTGGCCTCCTTCAGCAACTCCGTGAAGTTCACCTTCGGTCGGTCCTCCGGGCAGATCTCCCTCGCTTCCTGTTCGAGGGCTGTGCGGGTTCGAACCGGCCGCCGACCCGACTTGGTCACGGTGAACGAGGCGGCTCCTTTGTCGGTCACCACCACCGATTGACCGGGCCTGAGGACCTTCACCAGGCCCGGGGTGTGAAAGAACTCGCGCGTGGTCATCGTCTTCATTGTGTCCAACATAGGCGTTGGACACATTCAGATCAAGCTGTGATCGGTTGGCGGCTCTGACAAGACGCCAGGGCCAGTAGCTGTCCATCGGGGAACGCCCCGAAAGGTCGCGTGCCGCGTGGCGAGGGTGACCGCCGCAGTGCGCTGCCGTGACCCTCCCGATAAACCGTGCATATGCACGATTTATCGGGAACTGCGGCAAGGGCACCCTCTCCCACCGGATGGGAGAGGGCGGGGGTGAGGGAGCACGGTGCCTGGAACCATGACGGTGAGTCGCGGGCAACGGTGTTGCCCGCCCACAAGCGCAGCGGTGTTGCCCGATCACCCCAGGAGACGGGGGTCGCGTCCAGCACCGAACGTGTGTCTCCTCACGGAACCACCACTCGATAGAACCGCTGGGACGAAGACGAAGCGACCGGCGCGACCTCCACCGTGCCGGTCAGGTTCGCGCGCACGGCAATCTTCGTCCATTGTGCCAAGTCCGTGGACGCTTCGAAGACGTAGCGGAGATCGGTCTGACCCGTCGCAGTCAACTGCAGCGATCCGTCGACTGCCTTCGACACGGTCAAACTCGGGGTGTTGGTTACGCCCGCTTGCTGCTCAGTTACGGACAGGATCTGATCGACGGTGACGTCCGACAGCTCTTGGACAATCCCAATCGGCCATTCGATGCGAAGGGTGTTGACCTTCGTCGCATCCCCGAGACCGAAATGGGCCATGAGTGTTTGCTCGGCATCGCTCGCGGTGATGACTCGCATCTGGCGCATGACCTGCCCACGGATGTTCGCGGTGGCGAAGATCTTCGCCCCCACGGCCAGCCGGTCGGATGCCACACCCCGCAGCTTCACCTCCAGCCAGTGATTGGCGTTGGTGTTGTTCAAGTAGAGGCCGTTCCCGGTCGCGCCGAGATTCACGATAAACAGGTCCAGAAACCCGTCGTTGTTAACGTCAACCCAGCAACCACTCTGGCCGCCGGGGTCAGTCGTCAGGGGTCCAGCGTCGATATCCTCGAAACTGTTGTTCCCCAGGTTGCGCCAGAGATGGAACCGGTCATCCCCACAATTGAACAAGTCCAAGTACCCGTCGTTGTCGAAATCACCCCATGTTGCCCAACCACCGCCCCAAAGGATCGTCATGAAGCTCTCCGGCTGCCCAGCCCAGGGTGAAAAGGTTCCATCGCCGTTGTTGACATAGAAGCGCTCCACTCCCCCGGTGTCCGTCCACGGCCCGAAGAGCACATCCAAATCGCCGTCGTTATCGAAATCGGCCCAAGCCGCATGGAACCAATAGGCGCCAACCTCCGAACGGATGGGCTCCGGGGTTGCCTCAGTGAACACCCCATGACCGTCATTATGGTAGAGCTGAGATGGAAGGGGGACGTCCCGGCGCGGGATAATGAGGTCGAGGCTGCAGTCGTTGTCGTAGTCCACCGCGCACACGTATTGGATCTGGTCGTTCTTGATGTTCACGACGCTGTCCACTACGCCGAACGTTCCATCGCCATTGTTGTGAAGGAGCGCGTTGGTGATGGGCGGGACGAGCCAGCTGAGGGCCCCAGACAGGAAGGCGTCCGCAAAGCCATCGCGGTCGAAGTCCCCCCAGGCGCCGACCACGGCCAGCAAGGGAATGTGGTTCGTGGTCCAGTCCGGGCCCACCGTTTCACGGACGAAGTTTCCGTGGCCGTCGTTCCAGTACATGTGCGGGGTCTCGCTGGCGCTCAGCGTTCGACCAGCAAAGAAGTCCAGGTCGCCGTCGTTGTCCGGGTCACCCCAGGCACCCCACATCCCCTGACTGCGGTCGCTCATCACTCCGGTCTTGACGGCACTGAAGAGGGCATTGCCGTCGTTGTGATAGAGCCGCCATTGGTTGGGACGGCCGGCGTTGACGAGCACGTCCAGCCGGCCGTCGTTGTCATAGTCGCCCCAGACCCCGAAGCCTTGAGTAAGGCGGTCGGTGACGAGATCGCCCTGAGTGATCTTGGTGAAGGTCGGGATCTGCTGGGCATCGGCCCAATGCCGCGCGAGAGTGGCGAGGAGGATCGCCAGGATGATCTTGCTTTTCATGAGAACCTTTCCGGTTGCGGGCCGCCCCTCGGCTTGGCCGGTGGCTCGGCCGCGCGTCTCGAGCCCAGGAAACCGGCTTGTTCGGCCTATCGGACCTCGCCGACACCCGGGGCTGTCACAAGGCTATAAAGAAACGGCGGCGAAAGGTTACAGGGGAATTGCAGTCCCAAAGGCTGACTCGTAGGTTCAGGCCTACTTGGTGGGCGGCCAATACCGCTTGGCCGCTCAGGTTCGAATCTCTTGAGCGGGCAATGGTATTGCCCGCCCACCAACAGTGCTGTCCGAGGTTCAGTCGCTCTTCTTGGCCTCGAGAGCGGGCAACGAGAACGCGTCACCTCCGAGGAGGAAGAACCGGGTAACCTGCGCGCGCAGTCGGCGATAGAGGGCGGGGTCGGTCTGGGCCAAGCTGATCGGCACGTCACGCTGAGCGAACCGTACGAGCGCAGCCAGTTCCGCCCATCGTTTTTCCTTGAGCGCAACGTCCACCCGAGCTGGATCCTCCAACAAGGCACGCACGGCCAGTTCTTCTTCGCGCGGATTCATGGGTCAGGGCATGAACACATCGAGGTAAACCAGGTTCTCCGTCGCTCGCTCGCGGGCTTGGGGCTCAAAGCCATCCACGATTTGGCGGATGCGCCGCAGGTCCGGACGGTGACGGCTGACGAGGAAGCGAATGTCGCCGAGGTCTTTGGGCTCCGCCCGGATGAGCTTGGCGGCCACGAGGTTCTCCACAGGCGGGCGGTAGAGGTGGAGACGCCCGAACCGTTCCGCAAGCACCGGTTCGAAGGGGCCGAGCTGCGTCAGGCCGGGTTCCACCAACTGGAGGTAGGGTGTATCAGGCTCGAGCGTGGTCTTGGGATCGAACAGGAGTCCGGCCTTCTCCGCAGCGGCTTTGAGCTCGAGGCGGTCATAGTCACTGGCGGGCTTCCAGACATCCAGGTCTGCCGAAGTCCGCCCTTCCATGCCGCCGAGAAGACAAGCCGCCGAGCCGATCAAACAGAGCCGCAACGGCGGTCCCTCCGACTTCAAGGCGCCCGCCAGCCGTTCCAGTACGGCCATCCATTCCTCGCGATTGAGTGCCGCCGGCATCGGGCTTCGATACGAGTCGCTCGGTTCCGCAGAACGCCATCGACATTAGCGCCGGGGCGGGGAGGTGTCACGGTCGAACTCGGCGCACGGCAGCGAATGAAACGCCGCATGAATTCGCGGGCGGAACATGAACTCCTGGGCTGTCTTCATGCGCCCCGCTGAGTTCATGAGCACTGCCTTTCCCGGCTCCGCGTGCACTCAGGATCAAGTGCCCGGTTCAAATCCCGGCTCCTCGTAGAACCGGATGCGCTCGCGTTCCACGATCCACAGTCTTCTGGCCGGCGATTCCTTGGCCAAACCCCGAGCCAACGTTTGGACATGCAGTACCAAGTCGAGC
>CAYSPU010000158.1:2293-13870 GCA_964432995.1 uncultured Verrucomicrobiota bacterium | reverse complement strand
GTAGTCGGCAAGGTGCATCAGCCCGGCGAAATTCTGTCCGAGCCCCGCGGGGTCGAGGATGGTGAAGCTCAGTTTGCCGGGCGGCGTGGTGGAGAGCAGCCGGAAGAGGACGTTGTTGAGGGCGGCGACGGCGGTATCGGCGTCGGCGGTGTTGGTCTCCAGGAGCAGCGAGCCTTGGAGAGGGTAGGTCAGCAGCAAGGGCAAGGTGAACGGGGAGGCCAACGGTAGTGCCAGGCGGGGGTCTTTGGGCGCGCCCTCGGCGAGTTCTCTTACCTTCACCTCGAGACGCCCGAACGGGGCGGCATGGGGAAATTGGGCCGGGGGTGTCCACTGGTGCCAACCGGGTGCCGACCATTCGGGGAACCGGACTTGGGCGCCGGCCTGCGCCTCCTGCAAAGCGGCGCAGATCGGCTGAAGGGTTTCCTTCCATTCCGTGATCAGTGTCTGCCACCGGGCCTGATGTTCGGCGGCGAGTTTCGCCTGGGTCGCGGTCCCGGTCTCCAGGGACTGCTTCCTTCGCCCCTCGCTCTCGCGTCGCAAGCCAGCCACGGTGTCGGCATGCGCGCGTTCCGTCGCTTCTCCTCGAGCGCGGTGGAGTTGTTCCCATCGCGCAGCGACGCGCGCCGCCTTCTCGTCGACTGCTTTCGGGCGGGACTCGCGGTCCTTCCCGGCGGCTTCCGACGCGTTCTTCCATTCGTGCTCGAGTTGGGTCTTGGTGGCTTCGAACTGGGACAGGACGCGCGCCTGTTCCCGTTCGTGGCGAGCGGTTGCCAGATCGAGGCAGACCTCGTGCAGGCGCCGGGCCTTCGCCAGGTCATGGGCGATGGCCGTGGCGGCCGGCCGAGCGCGTCGCCCGCCGATCCCATAGACGGCCAGGAGAAGGGCGAGCAGCGCAAGTCCGGAAATGCCGACCTGCTGGAGGGAGAACGGCCGGATGCCGAGGTGCGGGGCCACGACCACCAGCCAGACGTGAGCCAACAGCAGCGCCAGAATCCACAGCCAGATCGACAGGTGCCCAAACACGCGCGGCAGGATGAACCTGCGGAAGCGGTCCAGCCCGGTGCCGACCCGCTGCCGCAGGTCTTCCAGTTCGCCGAGCGCTCGCTCTTCCTCCGACGGAGAACCGCCGGCGGCCGGTTCCGGCGTTCGCGATCGCCCGCGCCCCAAGCCACGGTAGCCGCGAAACGCCCGCTGGGCGCTCGCTTCGAGGGTTTCGAAGGCGGCGCGGCTGTCGGCGACCTTCTGCTGCATCTCGGTCCAGGCGGCCGCCGCGGCGGCGAGTTCGGTGTCGCGCCGACGCTCTGCTTCGAGCAAGTGCTTCTGGATGGTGTACCGGAGTCGGCCTTCCTCGTGCTCGACAGACTTGATCGCCTGTCGGTGAGTCGTTCGATGTGCCCGGGCGATCCGGGTCTGGCGTTGTTCGAAGCGCGACCGGCACCGCTCCCGCTCGGCCTGATACCTCTGGTCGGCGGTCGCCAGGGCGTCCGCGAGTTGTTCGTCCTCGCGGGCGGTTGCGGTTTCACTCCTCCTGCTCGCCGCGGCGGACTGTGTCCGGTAGTCGTGTTCGAGTTCGGCCTCGCGGGCGCCAAACGCGCGCACTGTGGTCCGCAGGCGTTCGAGGAGTTCCAAGGCCTCCCGTTGTCCCAGAAGGTTACTCACATTCAGTCCTCGCTCTGGCGGTGATCTTCTCCAGTTTCTCAATGGCCACGACAGCCTTTTCCACTCGGGCCAGGAGTTCCTCGATGAATTGGCGTTCGAATTCCTGGCTCTTGGCGTCCTTCCAGGAGTTCGTGGTTTCTTCCCAGCGGACCGTCAATTCCTTGGTGATCGCCCGCAGGCGGGTCCGGTCGGCCGTCAGGCTCATACCGGTGCTCCTTCGGGCGGTGCGCCCCCGTGAGTGCCGGCGGGAGGCGGGGGGGCTGGATCCGGCGAAACCTCCGCGGGTGCGGCGCTGGTCGCGCTCGGTGCCGGCTGCCTTTCGGCGTAGGCGTCGAGGGTGGTCAGCGCCTGCGTCAGGAACGCCACCGCGTGGGCCATGTCGCTCGTCAGGAACGTGTGCAAGTGATCCACCAGCTTCAGCGGGGGGTCGGTCAGGTTCTCGAACTCGCGACCCCACTTTTTCAGGAGGCGCAGTTTGTCTTCGGCTTCGTGAACGGCCTGCCGGGCGCGGGTGACGGCCAGTTGCTGAGCGGCGCTGGGCAAGGCCAGGTTGGAGATTCGGGCACTGAGCAGTTCCTGCTGGGCCTGTTCGAGTTGGCGTTTGCGGCGGCGCAACTCGCCCAGCCAATGAACGTGCCGGTCGCTCTGGATCCAGAGTCTGGTGCGGAGAACGTCGTCGTTGACGTCCTCGAGAGTCGGACGCGCCTTGCTGAGAAAGAGGATCAGGCCGGCCCGGAACGATTCCAGGGCATCGATCGACGTAACCTGGGCGCGGTCGGCCATGCGGGACTAGCGTTGGTTCAGGTACTCCTCGATGCGTTGCGCCTTGCGCAGGAGAAACGGCGCCTGCTGGTTGGCGATCTCGATGAACTTCCTCAGGGCTTTCATCGTCTGCCGGAACTCCTCGGCGAACTTCTCGTGTTCCTGGTCCTGCCACGTGTCGCCGAGCGCTCCGAACCGGGCCTGAAGCGCGATCACCCGGTTCTGGAGATCGCCACTGAACCGCTGCAACTCCTCCGCAAACCGGCGCACCTTCTCCGGTTCCATGACGGCTTGAGCCATGTGGATGCCTTTCGTTATCGGTCTTGCGACGCCCCGGTAGGTTACTTCATCCCCGCACCATGATCACGGCGATTCTTTTCAATCGGGGTCCAGGGCACGTCTCGTGAGACTGCCCCCCAATCCGCCCGCAGGACCCTTCCGGACCGCGCCGCTCCCGCTGCGGCGCGGAAACGCCCGACCGGACGAGCGCTACCCCTGAACTCGGAGCGCTGCTCCACTACGGGCGTCCCTGCGCGCGAGACGGGCGCACTCCCTCCGCCGGAGCGCGTCCCGCGGCCGTGCGACGACTCGCAGCTAAGCGCACACACCATTGGCTGCGGCTCCAGACGAGCCGCGGTCCCGAACCTTGCGGGCTGTCGATCGCCCAACCACGCTCGCAGACCGACCAGCCCTTCCGGACCGCGGGTCTTCTCGACCCGCAGTCGAGCGCACACACTTGTGGCTGAGAGCGGCGGTGTTGCCCGCCGACAGCCGTCGCGATCCCTGTCTGCGGAAAGCCAGCCGGAAGGTCGGCCATCGAACATCGAACGCCGAACGTCGAACATCGAACATCGAACGCCGAACGTCGAACAACGAACGGAGGGCCGTGGAGCTACCGCGGCGGGCCTTCCTCGAGGGATGCCGGGTCGGTCTGGAACTTCTCCGGTTCGCGGAGGAAAGGAACCGTCCCGCCGGTGTAGTACTGCCGGGCGATGTAGAGCATGCCCAGCACGAACAGGCCGATTCCGACGCGGCCGGCGAGCTTCCATCGTTGGGCGCGTTTCCGGGCGAGGGCTTCTGCCTCCGCCGCCTTCTCCTCCTCACTCTGCTCGGGCTCGACCACAGCGGGCGGAGAGAACGCCTGCGCCCAGTCAAGATCCGGATGCGGCTGGAACGTGAGGCGGTAGAATCTCGAGTCGCAGCCGTTGCGGGCGCAGTAGCCCTGACGCAACCGCGCCATTTTGGGGCTTGCCGGCTCCGCGGCGCTCTCGTCCGCTCCCACGTCGAGCAGTTCTTCGCCAGTCACGCCTTGGCCGCAGAGCACACACTCGCCGGAGAGCGACGTCCGCACCACCGTCGCGCGACGGGCGTCGTCGGGCACGATGCGTTTCAGGGCTTGGGCCAGGTGCAGACAGAACTGGGGGAGGTCGGGCAGCGGTTCCTCGCGAACGATCGGCTTGGAGTGGGGCATGGGCGTGTTGCAGACGAAGAAGTGGGAGCGGCCTATTCCGCGGCTGGTTTGTACCAGACCCAGTTAATGGTCGGTTCGTAGGGGAAGTGCGGGTCCGTGCAGAGGGACTTGGTGAAGTTATGCGTGGCGCAGTGACCATCGACATACAGGATGGGCGAGATGAACTTGCTCTGGGCCAGCCGCGGGTCGGCGAACTCGGTGCGCGGGCGGGCCTCGTGCCATTGGTACCAGCGGATGCCGTGGATGCAGCCGTAGGGCCGGGCTGGCGGTTCGTGCAGCAGGATGTAGAGCGCGGGATTGGAGACCCAGGATTCCGGTTTCAGGGCGAGGCCCCAGCCGGGGTCGGCTTGCTGGAGCCGAGTGCCGCCGGGCAAGGGGGCGACCAGCACTCCGGCGTTGTAATGGTAGCTGCAGCCGATGGTCGCCCAGAGGGAGGGGAGCAACTTGCGCGGGCCACACAACGGGCAGCAGTGCTCGAACCAGGGGCCGAGCCCCCGGTCGCGGGGACACCGGTAGACCTCCGAGGGCGGCATGTACTGGTTCAACGGGCGCACCTGGGCCGAGGGGAAGTGCTTCTGAAATCCCGGCTGTGGATCCCGGCCGCCCAGTGTCCACTGGGCGTCCTTGGGAACGATCCGCTCTTGGGTGTCCGGGTCGATGTCCAGAACCTGCTTCGTTGGGAACTTGCCCTGCTGGTCATCCGTGTAGAGCTTGATGCTGATTCCCATCTGCCGCAGGTTATTGAGGCAGGTGGTCTTGAGCGCCTGTTCCTTGCTGCGCCCCAGCGCCGGCAGGAGCATGCTGGCCAGGATCCCGATGATGGCGATCACGACGAGAAGTTCAATCAATGTGAAGGCGAGCGCCGGGTGCCGTTTTCTGGGAAAGCAAGCACGGGCCTCGTTTCGTGTACAGTCACCTGTCCTCATGTCTTTTCCCCGCAAGTGGTTCAACCATGGAACAGATCGCTCTCCAAGGTCGCTGTGTCAAGGGCGGGGCCGAGGGACGGCGGCGCGCCAGTGCTTCCGGAGGTTGTCGGTCACCAGTCCCCGAGGGCGGGCGGTCCGGAGCGCGACCGGTCCCCGGTCGCAGCGGCGGCGCTGGACGGCCGTACGTCGATGGTTCGAGATCGCGTCCGACAGGTGAGGCTGCTGCCCGCCGGGACGTCGGGCGGTCCGGGGGCGGAGCGCGACACGTCTCGGGTCGCAGCAGCGGCGAGCGGGCGGGAAGCGGTCGGAGGTTCGGAGACCCTTCCGGACCGCGGGTCATTTCGACCCGCAGCAGAACGCACCCACGCTTTGCTGCGGCTCAAGACGAGCCGCGGTCCGAAGCGGCCAGACGGTGCTGGTCGCCCACCGACAACTTGGGGACGCACCTTCGGCGCGCTGCGGAGAGCGCGCCCCACCTTGCACGGATTCACGCCCGCCGACGAGCATCGGCACTATGAGCGTCAATGACCTTCACGAACCTGGCAGCCGCCGACGACGCTTGGTGCGCAGCGTTGTCGGCTGGGCGGCTTGGCTGATTCCTTGCACCGCCGTTGCCGCCGCCGCCACTGGGGTGCGCTCGACCAACGCCGCAGAACCGAACTGTTCCGGATCGAGTTTGGGGCGCTGACGAACGTGGCGGACCTGGTGATGGATCTGCGTTGTTTCACGGATCGACAGGTCGACCCGATCCTGAGGGGCAAGCCACACACGTTTGACGCGGAGGGATTGGCCTTGGACGAAACCGGCCGGCTGTATGTGTGCGACGAGGCCGATCGCTGGATCCTGGGGGCCGAGCCCGAGTCTCACCGGGTATTGGCCGAATGCGAGTTCTCGTCGATCGAACGGGTTCCGGAGCACGAATACCGGCTTCGGGTTCCTCTGGCTGGCCTCATGGAAGGTCTCGCCGTTGATGGCCAGTACTTCTGGCTGGTGACCGACAACAACAACCTCGGGCGGGTCCAGGATCCCAAGGATACGAGGCCGACCTTGTTTCGCTGTCCGCGGCCGTAGCAGCAGCACCACGGCGTGCCGGCTTGCCGCTGTGCCGGTCGTCAAAGCCCGTCTCCCAAGAGCAGGGCTTCGTCGTGGCAGCAACGGGTGCGGGGCAGAAACAAAAGGGCGGCGCCGGGGGTGGCGCCGCCTTGGGGTAGGAGCCGAGGTGAGTTTGGAGTGAAATCAGCGGCGTCGGCGGGCGCAAGTGGCCATGCCGATCAGGCTCAAGGCAAAGACGCCCAGCAAGGAACCGCCATCGGGGACGCCAACGGGGGTTTCGTTGTAAGCCACGTTGTCGAACTCGAAGGCGTACTGGGTGCTGGACGCAACCACGTAGCCGAAAGCCTCGGTGGAGTTGATGTTGACGTAGAGCGTGCCGTTCACGCCCTGGTCACCGTTGGGGCTCGCAAGCACGTCCAACCCGGTGATGCTTTCGATGAACGAACCGTCGGTTCTGTAGAAGGAGAGCTTGTTGTAATCGTCGACCGAGCCCCACAGGAGCCCCATATACTGCTGCGCAGCACCGAAGGTCAACGTGACACTGCCCAGACCTGTGGTCAGGTAAGGCGTAGTGTCGGCGCCATCGGATTGGCTGCCAAATCCCGTACCGTTACCGCCGGATAGATACGGGGCAGCGTACTTGCCCGAGACGCTGCCGCTGGCCACTTGGCCGTCCGCTGCAATGTCGACGATCAGGGATCCGTTCGGACCTGTCGCGGTCAAGCCGGTTGCCGTCGTGCCTGGCGACAGGTTGTCGAAGTTCACGCGTTCCGTACCGGTTGGCGCGCCGCCGATGGAGGCGGAGACCGTGAGGTAACCCGCTTGCGTCGTCTGGCTCGCGGCCATCCCGGCGACGCAGAGTGCGGTGAGGAGGATCTTCTTCATGAGACGATGTTTCTTTGAGTCTTGGCTACATCCGCGGGTTTCCCCTTTTTCTTCGAGTATACCCTGGTCGGGGTATAGCACTTGATGTGCCGACAGGGATCCTCGGGTGAATGAGCGGTGGGTTCTCGACGCGAAGTGCGTTAAATCGCAAGCAGTTAGAATCCTGGATCCATCATCCATCGCGCTGCGGGATCGTCGATGCGTTCCCCCGAAACTGTAAACCGGGCCGACGTTTTCCGAGTTCCCGATTCACTTGAAGACCGGTCCGCCAGAGCGACTCCGCACCGGAATGCGGGCCGATCTCAACGTGAGGATCCGGGGTCGACATATTCCTTTTCCCGTTGCGTGGTCTGTGGTTAAGGTCGCGGTCCTATGAGCAAGACCGCGTTGCTTTTTGCCGGCCAGGGCGCTCAGTCGGTTGGCATGGGGAAAGACCTGGTGGAACAGCACCCGCTGGCGCGACAGCTCTTCGAACGAGCGAACGCCGTTCTGGGGTACGACCTGGCGGCACTCTGTTTCTCGGGACCGGAGGCCGAGTTGACGAAGACGGAGCACGCCCAGCCCGGGATTTACCTGCTGGGGTGGGTGGCGTTCCAGTTGCTGCGCGAACGGGTGCCGACGCTCCAGTTCGAGGCCACGGCGGGTCTGTCGCTGGGCGAGTTCACCGCCCTGGCCGCGGCCGGGGTGTTCCCTTTCGAGGACGGTCTCCGGTTGGTGCGCCAGCGGGGGCTTCTCATGCAGGAAGCCTGTGATGTCACGCGTGGCGGCATGGCGGCGATCATCGGGCTGGATGAAGGTCCCACGCGCGAGGTCTGCGCCAAGGCCGGTGTCGAGCTCGCCAACCTGAATTGCCCGGGGCAACTGGTCATTTCCGGTGAGGCGGACAAGATCGGACAGGCCTGCGAGTTGGCGAAAGCGGCGGGGGCGAAGCGGGCGCTGCCGCTGCCGGTGGCGGGGGCCTACCATTCGCGGCTGATGGTGTCGGCTCAGCCGAAACTGGAGGCGGTCATCGCGGAGGTGCCATTCGCGGCGCCGCAGGTCCCGATCATCTCGAATGTCACCGCACGTCCGCACGGCACCCCCGACACGATCCGCAGCCGGTTGGTCGAGCAGGTGACTTCGTCGGTGCGCTGGGAGGAAGGTGTGCGCCACTTGTTGTCCCAAGGGTTCAGCCGGTTCATCGAGCTGGGGCCGGGCAAGACGCTGACTGGCTTCTTGAAGCGGATCGACAAGAACGCCGTGGCGCTCAACGTGGCGGACGCGGCCAGCCTGCAGGAAACGGCTCGCGCGCTGGTCGGCTGACCGCGGATCGGACCGGTGGTTTGACCGCGGATGTCGCCGATGACGGCGGATCATCTTCGGGGGAGACCGCGGATGAACGCGGATGGGCGGATGGAGGAAGCGGTTGAGGAATCCTCACGCCTCCGTGCCCGTCCTGCGATCCGCGGTGGTTCTTGAGGGTCCGGGATGCGCTTGACCGGTGACCGAGGGCGCCCCTAAGTTGTCGTGCGATTCGATGAGATTGCCAGTCCACATCGCGGTGCTCGGGGCGATGCTCCTGGTTGCGTCCGGCGGCCGGAGCCAGGAGGCGCAGCCGACTCTGCTGAACGGTTTCGCCGCCATCGTGAATGACAAGATCATCACGCTCGCGGAGGTGAAGAACGCGATCCCCCGGGAACGGATCGAGGAAGCGCAGCAGCGATACCGGTCCGATGCGCAGGCCTACCGCGACTACCGTGCCCAGCTCGAACGCGAGACGCTCGTCGCCCTCGTCGAACGCGAGCTGATCCTTCACGACTTCGAAACGTCCGGGAAGTACCAGTTGCCCGATGTAATCATTGAGCAGCAGATCAAGGACCGCATCCGGCGGCAGTTCGGCGATCGCGCCACGCTCATCCGCACGCTCTACGACCGCGGGATGAGTTACGAGACGTTCAAACGCCAGGAGCGCGAGCGCTTCATCGTGCGCAGCATGGAAGCCATGAACGTCCATTCGGAGGTTCTGGTTTCTCCCTACAAGATCGAGAGCTACTACCGGGAGCACCAGAAGGATTTCCAGGTGGGCGACCAGGTCAAGCTGCGCATGATTGTGTTGGCCTACAAGCCGGAGCGCGACCGCGAGGCGACCCGCCAACTGGCCGACCAACTGCGCGCCCGCCTTCAGGCCGGGGAAGACTTCAAGGAACTGGCCGCCACCCACACGGACTACGCGCGACGCGATGCCGGGGAGATTGGCTGGATCGACCGCGGCAGCCGCGGGCCGGAGCTGGACAAAGTGGCGTTCTCGCTGAAGGCCGGCGAGTTCAGCGAGGTGATCCAGACCGACGAAGCCTGCTGGATCCTCCTGGCGGAGGAAGCTCGGTCGGCACGCACCCGGCCGCTGGCCGAGGCGCGGGACGAGATCGAACAAATCCTCCTGGACCGGGAGCAACAGCGCTTGCGGAAAGCTTGGATCGAGAGGCTGCAGAAAAAAGCGCATGTCCGCTATTTCTACCAGTTCTAGCCCGCAAATCTCACACGCTTCGAGCGTGTGAGATTTGCGTTTGGCCGGGAGCCCGGACCGAGGCGCGCCGCTCTACGTTCCAGACCGGGAGATTGAATGGCAATCGCTCAGCAAGCTGTTTCGGTGGGCGCGGCCGTCGCGCCGACATTCCTGTCGGCGTCATGCCGGCTGGAAAGCCGGCGCTACACAGTTCGTGGGCGCAAGGCGCGTCGGACGGCTGGGTGTCGCGGCTTCCCATGAATCCCCCTACCCATTCTGGGATGCCACTTCGGATGAAAGCGGCCGCTCCGTCCCTTTCCCGCCCAAAGCGGCACCGCAGCGCCGCACTCCAGGACGCTCCCGCGCCCTCGAACACGCCGCCGGACCGCGCCTGCGTCTTGGAGTGCGCTGCCGCGGCAGCGCTTTCCCTTTGCCTAACCCTTTCCCCGGGCTGTTTTCTGGGTGACCTCTCTGTGCATCCGCCCCCCTCGCCCCCGCGGACGGGGAGAGGGTGTCCCGCAGCCGCGGGACGGATGAGGGGGATGCGCCCCGCTTCATGACCGCTTCGCTTTCCACAGTCGGGATCACCTTGGGCGATGTTACGGGCGTTGGCCCGGAAGTGGTGGCCAAGGCGCTGGCGACCGAGTTGCCCGCCGATCCGACCCGATATGCGCTGGTCGGCGACGCCGCCGTCCTCGAGCGGCTGCGGAGTGCCATTCCCGCATTGAGTTCCGCCTGGGAGGTGCTGGACCGGGGGTTGGCGGAGGGACGGCTGCGCTGGATCCAGCCGCTGGCCGAGCCGCTGCCACCGAACCTGCCGGCGGGCGATCCTCGAGCGGCGCAGGCGGCCTTGGCCTGGCTGCGAGAAGGAGCAAAACGCTGCCTGGCGGGGGAATTGGCGGCGCTCGTCACGGCTCCCCTCAGCAAGGAGTCGGTGATCCGCAGCGGCGAGTTGTTCGTCGGGCAGACGGAGTTTCTCTCCGAGCTGACGAAGACGTCGCGAACGGCGATGATGCTGCTGGGGCAGGGGAGCGACGGGCGCTGGTTGCGGGTGGCCCTGGCCACCAACCATGTCCCGCTGCGGCAGGTGGCGGATCGGCTCAGCCTGGAGAAGATCCGTGAGGTCATCGATCTGACGGCCGAGGCCTGTGCGGATCTGGGCTTGACCCGGGCGCGGATCGCGGTTTGCGGCCTGAATCCGCATGCCGGTGAAGGCGGCAAGATGGGCGATGAAGAACTACGGATCGTGGGACCGGCGGTGCGGGCGGCGCGCGCGGCCGGACGCGACGTGGTCGGTCCGCTGGCGGGCGACACGGTGTTCCACGCGGCGTATCAGGGCGAGTTTGACGCGGTGGTGGCGATGTACCACGACCAGGGGCTGGCGCCGCTGAAGGTTGTGGCCTTCGAGACCGGGGTGAACTGGACGCTGGGACTGCCGTTCATCCGCACATCGCCCGATCACGGCACCGCCTTCGACATCGCGGGGCGCGGCGTGGCCAGTCCGTCCAGCACGCAAGCGGCGATTCGACTCGCACGGCAACTGGCCAGAACGCGCCGCGCTCAGCGCCGACAGACGTCGGCGGCTACCACGAACGGTAGGGCGCGCTCTCCGCAGCGCGCCGAAGGGAAGTGACCGACTGCTGGCATCCAGCTGTTCAGGCGTGCCGACTGGCCGGTAGGGTCTGGACGCGAATTTCGCGAATTCCCGCGAAAACAGAAGCAGCTCACGGAAGGCAAGGGGAGGAATCCCGATCCTTCGTTTGCTCCGTTACCTTCTGTTCAAGACCAGGCACGGTCAACTTCTCTACCACCGTCTGACCGACGGTTTCGATCCGGTCCCCTTCGCGTCTTAGTGTCTTTGTTGTTTGTCCCACCGAGCCGGTCGAAGAGGACGAACAACCAAGACGCGAAGAAACCAAGGACTCACCGCATGGACCGAAAACCCAAGTTGAACCACGGATGGACACGGATCAACACGGATCGGAAGGGGCACGCAGCGTCCTGGGTTCGTCCCATGAGTGGGTGCGGCAAAGCGGGGACTTGAGCCGCGAAAAGGCGCAAAAGGCACAGAACCAGAAGCCCCTTTTGCGTTTTCTGCGCTTTTTCGCGGCTGCCCCTGATCGGAACTGCGGCACATCGGCCGACTTGCTGACTCGCCGCCGTGCCGCCGTGCCGCCGTGCCGGCTCACCGTCCTTCGGCGCCCTCGGAGAGGGCGCCCTACCGTCAGCTCGAGGCGCATCGCGGGCCCCAAACTTAATTCTTAACGCCTGACCCTGGGGACGCCAAGCGGCGATTCGACTCGCACGGCAACTGGCCAGAACGCGCCGCGCTCAGCGCC
>CAYSPU010000158.1:0-2193 GCA_964432995.1 uncultured Verrucomicrobiota bacterium | reverse complement strand
CGAAAAGGCGCAAAAGGCACAGAACCAGAAGCCCCTTTTGCGTTTTCTGCGCTTTCTCGCGGCTGCCCCTGATCGGAACTGCGGCACATCGGCCGACTTGCTGACTTGCCGCCGTGCCGGCTCACCGTCCTTCGGCGCCCTCGGAGAGGTCGCCCTACCGTCAGCTCGAGGCGCATCGCGGGCCCCAAACTTAATTCTTAACGCCTGACCCTGGGGACGCGGCTCAATCGCCCGGGACCATCGTCCACATGCCTTTGGGGGCATTCGTGGTGCCGGTGCCGACGGTGTCCGTGATGCGGAGAGTGGACACGTGGCCGTCGTGGAAGAGGTAATTGAACCGTTTGGCATGGAGCCCGTAGGTGGTCTCGCCCCACTTCTGTTTGCCGCCGGTGACGATCTGGTAGGGACTTTGTTCGGAGTAACCGCCCTGGGCCGGGCCGGTGGGGCCCATCGAGAACGAAGGCCAATCGTTGCCGGCGATGTTCCCGCCCTCGGGTTGTTCCACGAGCAGGATGGTCCCGGAGGGCTCCTGCACCACGTTGTCCCGATACCCGGGCGCATTCCAGTCCGGCAACGCGCCCGGCGCGACCCCGCGGTATTCGTAGTAGACTCCCACGCCGTAATGCGGCGGCGGCAACGAGGCGCTTCGGGATGTCAGCATGAAGGAGGGCCCGGCGTAGTTCATCGCGTAGGTTCGCCGCTGGCCGAAGACCGCCCAAGTGATCGTGATCTCGATCCGGTCGGCGGGGCATTTCAGGATCTGCGGGATCGTCGATCGATCGGCCAGGCCGCCCGAAATGCCGACCTCGAGGTCCGCGTTCGGGGCCGAACCCCCGATGTAGCGATGCAGGTAGTCGTCCCAGGAGAGTTGGTACTGGTAATCTCCCGTCGAGTAGGCGGTGGGCGGGAACCGGTCCTCGTGGTCCGTGGTGAACAGGGTGAAGCCGAGTCCCAACTGTTTCTGCTGGGCGGTGCACTTCAGCCGCTGTGCGCGCGCTTTCGCGCCCGCCAGGGCCGGCAACAGGAGGCTGGCCAGAATCCCGATGATCGCAATCACCACCAGCAACTCGATCAGCGTGAAGGCGCGCCCCCAGAGACGGCGCTCGAGTCCCCCGCTCGCGCCCGGCGCCCGAAACCGGGCCGTTGGTTCGCGATGATCGCTGCGCATAACATCCTACGGGACGAGGTTATCGGTCGGACACGTAGACCTGCAGGTTCTTGTCGATGGCGAACTTCTTTCCGGCCGGGGCCTCGGGAATTTGGCTCAGGTAACCCTTGGCGACGAGCTCGTCCAGGTTCTTCGGGGTCTGCCGCTGCTCGACACTGTACTTCCGCACTAGTTGGGTCAGGTCCTTCAGCGTGGCGGCGATCTGGGCTTCTCGGGCCTGTGTCGCCTCGTCTTGCGCCGATGGTGTTCCATCGCCTCCGCCGCATCCGACCAGGAAGGCCAACAAACCGATCAGCAGCCAGTGTGCTCTCATGATGTCGAACGCGGCGGGTGCGCCGAGGCGCGCCAGTCAGCCTCGGCTGGTCCGCCGATACGCCACAACATAGCGACTCCCGTTCCCCGTTGTCCACCCTCGCTTCTCGGTGAGACCGGTGGCGCGTGGGTGTTGCGGGAGAAGGATGGGGCCGCTTTCGGACCAGAGAATCGGCCCACAGGCCTCCTTGGCGGCTACGGGAAGGCAAGAAGCGGCTCAGAATGAACCGCTTGTCGTGGTCCGACCAAGACCCGATGAACCGCTTGTCGTGGTCCGACCAAGACCCGCTCGGTCCCCCCTCAATCCTAATCCGGTGCATCCCCAGGTTGCCGGTGGGCGGCCAGCAACGTCTGGCCGCTCGGTGATCGAGCGCGCTGTCGGACTCTCGATGGTCTCTTGGCCTGTGGTTGCTGCTGCGACCGAGGGACCGGTCGCGCTCCGCCGGACCGCCCGCCGTCCCGGCGGGCAGCAGCCCCATACGCCGGACGCACCTCCGAACCTCCGACCGCCTCCCACCGCTCGTTGCTGCTGCGACCGAGGGACCGGTCGCGCTCCGGCCCCGGACCGCCCGCCGTCCCGGCGGGCAGCAGCCTCACACGCCAGACGCGCCTCCGAACCTTCGACCAGCTCCCACCCGCTCGTTGCTGCTGCGACCGAGGGACCGGTCGCGCTCGTGTGCCTGGCAGGTGCCGAACCTCTCGGGGTGAAAGGT
>CAYSPU010000157.1:0-13888 GCA_964432995.1 uncultured Verrucomicrobiota bacterium | reverse complement strand
AACTGCTGCGGAGCGGTGTCTTTTCCTGGACAACGCGCTTCTGTGCCCCAACCCTTGGGGTGTACGGCAGATCCTGAAGCGCTCATGAGCCTGCAAGCCAATGCTCGTCCGTCACCCCGTGCGCCGGAGCAACGTCCGCACCGGCCCCCGGCATCGTCGCCGCTCCCCACCCGGGAACCGCACGTTGGTTCGACGCCAAGGCTTCCCGGGCTCGCCCGTTGGCTCTGGCCAGTCGCCCTCGCCTCCCTCCTCGCCACCGGTCGCGCCGACGACTGGCCGCAGTGGGGCGGCACCGACGCCCGCAACATGTACTCCCCGGCCAAGGGGCTGCCCTCGAGCTTCGACGCCGGCAAGTTCAAGCGCGGAACCGAGGAGGTCGATCCGGCCACGACCCGGAACGTGAAGTGGGTGGCCCGGCTCGGCTCCCAAAGCTACGGAAACGTCACCGTCGCCCAAGGCCGCGTCCTGGTCGGCACGAACAACGACCCACCCCGCGACCCCCAGCACCAGGGCGACCGCAGCCTCTTGCTCTGCCTGGACGCGAAAACCGGGGAATTGCTCTGGCAGTTGGTGGTTCCGAAGCTGAAGTCGGGCCAGGTGAACGACTGGGAGAGCATCGGTATTCTTTCCTCGGCTCGTGTTGAGGGAAAGAACGTCTACCTGGTGACCAGCCGATGCGAGCTGGTGTGCCTCGACCTGCAGGGGATGGCCGACGGCAACGACGGCCCCTTCCGGGATGAGGCGGCCTACGTGACCCGGGACACGGGAAAACCGCCGGCACAAATCGGCCCCCGGGATGCCGACATCATCTGGGTATACGACATGATGGACGAGCTTGGTGTCTTCCCGCACAACGCCTCGAGTTGCTCGCCGGTCGTGCAGGGCGACCTCGTCTACGTGTGCACGGCCAACGGACAGGACTGGACGCAGACCAACATCCCGGCGCCATTCTCCCCCAGCTTCATTGCGGTGGACAAGAAGACCGGTCGGCTCGCCGGCGAGGAGAACGCCGGCATCAGTCCGCGCGTCCTCCACGGCCAATGGGGTTCGCCTTCGGCCGGCGTCGTCAACGGGCGTCCGCTGGTGTTTTTTGGCGCCGGCGACGGCTGGGTTTACGCCTTCGACGCCCTGCCCGTGAAGCAGGGGACCAACAGCCACCTCCGGGTGGTATGGAAGGCCGACGCCAACCCCCCGGAATACCGGACCGGGAAGGACGGCCAGCCGGTGAAGTATCCGTCGGCGGAGGGTCCCAGCGAGATCAACAGCACGCCGGTCTTTTACAAGAACCGGGTCTACGTCACCATCGGCCAGGACCCCGAACACGGCGAGGGCGCGGGCCACCTGGTCTGTTTCGATGCCACGAAGACGGGGGATATCACGGAAACCGGCCTCGTCTGGTCGTACAAAAAGATCTACCGCAGCCTGTCGACCGTTTCGATCGACCCCGAGACCGGCCTGCTGTTCGCCGGCGATCTCTCCGGGTTCATTTACTGTCTCGACGCCGAGACCGGTCGGCACTACTGGACTCACGATCTCAAGGCCCACATGTGGGGCTCCACCTTGGTCGCCGATGGCAAGGTCTATGCCGGGGACGAAGACGGCGAGTTCATCGTGCTCGCCGCCGCCCGGGAGAAGAAGGTCCTCAGCGAAACCGCGTTCCCCGCCCCCATCTACGGAACGCCGGTAGTGGCCGGCGGCGTCCTCTATCTCCAGACCAGCAGCCATCTCTACGCCCTTTACCAGGCCCCAGAATCCCATTGAAATTCCCGGGCTCGCCTGAATAATCCCCCGACGCAACGAAAGGCATTGGATGAAACGTATTGGGAAACTCGCATTCGCATTGTCGGCCAGCTTGCTGGTCGCCCCCTTGTTCGCCCAGGACAACGCCGAACTGAAGGACACAAAGTCGAGGGTCAGCTACGCCATCGGGATGAACCTCGGCAACCAGTTCCGCAATGATGAGGTGCCCATCGATCCCGACCTCCTCTTCCGGGGTCTGAACGACGCCCTGCAGAACAAGCCCACCGTCTTCAACGAGACGGAGATGCGGAAGGTCCTCAGTGATTACCAGCGTGAGCACATGGCCAAGCGGGCCGAGAAACGCAAGCAGTTGGGGGAGAAGAACCGCGCCGAAGGGGAGAAGTTCCTCGCAGAAAACAAGACCAAGCCCGGCGTCCAGACCCTGCCCAGCGGCCTGCAATACAAGATCTTGACCGAGGGCAACGGCGGGTCGCCAAAGTCAAACGACACAGTCACGGTCAACTACCGCGGCACACTGATCGACGGCACGGAGTTCGACAGCTCGTACACGCGCGGGCAGCCGGCCACGTTCCAGGTCAACCGCGTCGTCAAGGGCTGGACCGAAGCGCTGCAGTTGATGAAGTCCGGTGCCAAATGGCAGCTCTTCATCCCCAGCGAGCTGGGGTATGGCGAGCGCGGCTCCGGCAACAAGATCGGCCCCAACGCGACTCTGGTCTTCGAGGTGGAGCTGATCTCCTTCACGGCCACGGCCACCCCGCCTCCCACCCCGGGCACGCCGCAGGTCGTCACCAGCGACATCATCAAGGTCCCTTCCAAGGAAGAGATGGAAAAGGGCGCCAAGGTCGAGGTTATCAAGAAGGAAGACGCCGACCGGATGATCCGCGAGCAGCAGCAGAAGAAAGAAGCCGAGAAGCAATAGCCGCTGCTGCCTGGAGGGGCGGTGCCAAGATGCGCTCTGCCCGGAGCCCCTACAGGAACTCGTAGGCAACCACCAAGCTCGTTCCCTGTACCGTGATCGATTGGATCCGCACCGGATCCAAGGCGCGCAACCGATAGAACCGAGGTTCGGCGGGCACAGGCAGTGTCAGCGTGCGCCGGGCCTCGTCCACCGTCACCCCGGCTGCATCCTGAAACGTTCCGGGAAGAGCCGGAGCCGCCTGCAGAACCGGCGGGATCGGCTGCGCCAGGACCTGTTCGATCCACTCCAATCGGGAGGAGACGCGCGTCGAGTAGAACGCGCCGGGTTGGCTCTGGGGATACGTCAGCCAGTTGGTTCCCTCCTTGTAGAACAGACCACCCTGGTCGTAGAGCGCGGCGATGAAATTGGTCCCGTTTGCCTCAACATAGAACGGGCCGTCTACGGAGTAGTGGATTCCGGCCAGCTTCCACCCGGCGCCATCGTGCAGGAACAGCGCGCCCCCCGAATCGCCCGTCGACAGGTGACATTCGTTGGTCCCGCCGTCGGCATCGAAGTTCGCCACCAGAACCTCGCCCACAGTCGGTCCGCCGTCGGCCGTGGTCTCCACCCGGTTCTGGCCCCAGCGCATCACGCCGTCCTGCCCGCCGTAATACCAACCCCGCTCCTCGCTCTGCCCCGGTCCGGGCGCGGCCACGGTGACCACCGCTCCGCGACGGGTGCCCCGGCCGAAGGCCACGAGGTCGCGGCCGGCCTCATCCCGGTTGGTGTACAACGCGGCATGCACCGGGAACTCCTCCCGCACGCGCCAAATGCGCAGGTCCGTCGCCGGGTCATCGAAGAAGGCCGAGGTTGTGTAGGTGGCCCCCTGGAACTGGAACGTTTCGCCAATCGCCCCTCCGAGGTGGCCGGCCGTCAGGAAGTAGTAAGGGGCAATTGGCGTTCCCAGGAAGACCCTCCAGCGTCCCTGCAGCTCCCAGCCGCTGCCGGCCAACTCGCCTGCCGGGGCGTTCGTGTTGTAGGCCGGGTCCCCGGTGGAGTAGAAGATGATGGCGTGCGCGGACGAGGAGGCCGACAGAGCGAGGCCCAACAGCATGCCGAGCACGGTGGCGCTGGTTCGCTTGCGGTTGCTCCACGCGCCCGCAGGAGCGTGGTGGGCCCGCCGGGGTGCGACGTCCACTGTGCCCCGCCGGAACGTCCGCGGGAGTGCGCCCGTCCTCGGGCGCAGGGACCCCCGTTGTCGGAGGACGCCCCGGGAGCAGGGGCAGCCTTCGCGCGGTCGCGCGTTGCTGCGGCCGGGGACGGCCGCACCCCCGCCGGCAAGGCACCTTCCCCTGGAGGGAGCGTCGACGTGCGGACGCCCACAACACGCGGCTGGCCAAGGGATCGGCCGCGGTGGAGGGGGGCGCACCTTCACGCGGCGTCGGCGGGTTGGGCGGCCGCCCGCTTCTCGAGGATGGCCGCCACGATCTTCTGCGCCAGCTCCGGTTTCTCGGCCAGGGCGTTCTGAGCGGCTTCCTTTCCCTGGCCGACGAGTTCGCCGGCGAACTGGATCCAGGCGCCGCGCTTCTCGACGACACCGTATTCGAGGCCAACATCCAGGATGCTGCCTTCCTTGTGGATGCCCCGATTGAAGAAGATGTCGAACTCCGCCTCCGCGAAGGGCGGGGCGACCTTGTTCTTCACGATCTTCACCTTGCCGTGATTGCCGATCACGTTGCCGGCCGCGTCCTTGATGGCGTCCTTGCGGCGGATGTCGATCCGCACGCTCGCGTAGAACTTCAGCGCCTTGCCGCCAGGGGTGGTCTCCGGATTGCCAAACATGATCCCCACCTTCTCCCGGATCTGGTTGGTGAAAATGCACGTGGTCTTGGCCTTGGCCAGCAGCGCCGTCAGCTTCCGCAGCGCCTGGCTCATCAGCCGCGCCTGCATCCCCATCGTCGCCATCCCCATCTCCCCCTCGAGTTCCGACTTCGGCACCAGCGCCGCCACCGAGTCGATCACGATGACGTCCAGGGCGTTCGAGCGGGCGAGCGTCTCGCAGATGGTCAGGGCTTCCTCGCCGCTGTCCGGCTGCGAAACCAGCAGGTCGTCCAGGTTCACTCCCAACCGCTTCGCGTAGGCCGGATCCAGCGCGTGCTCGGCGTCGATGAACGCCGCCAAACCGCCTCCCTTCTGCGCGTTCGCGATCACGTGCAGCATCAACGTCGTCTTGCCGGACGACTCCGGCCCGAAAATCTCCACCACCCGTCCGCGCGGGATTCCCCCCACCCCCAGCGCCAAGTCAATCGCCAGGGCCCCCGTCGGGATCACCTCGATCTTCGTCCGCGCCCGGGCGTCCCCCAGACGCATGATGCTCCCTTCGCCGTAGGTCTTGGTGATCGAGGAAATCGCGGCGTCCAGATCGCGCTGGCGCGCTGCGGTCATCTTGGCCGCTTCGGCGGCTTTGGTGTCGACAGTACTTTTCTCTGCAGTCTTTGCGGCCATCGAATGCCTCCTTGTTTTCTAGTGCGTATAACGAACCCCCCCAGCCAAGTCAACTGGCGGAAAACCGAAAACTCGTCGTGCTCCGAAACGTCTTCCCCGGGCGCAACACTACGGACGGGAACTTCGGCTGATTGATGGAATCCGGGAAGTGCTGGGTCTCGAGACAGAAACCGCCGTGCTGGACGTATTGGACGCCGTCGATCCCCCGCAGTTTCCCATCCAGCCAGTTGGCAGTGTAGAGCTGCACGCCCGGCTCGGTGGTCCACACTTCCAGGACGCGGCCGCTCTTCGGTTCCCGGGCCCGGGCGGCCAACGCCAGCGGGCCGCCGCCGGAGTTGAGGATGTAGTTGTGGTCGTAGCCGTTGGGTTGCGGTTTCAGTTGCTGGATCCGTGCCCCAATCGCCATCGGCTTCCGAAAATCCAGGGGCGTTCCCTCGACGGAGGCGATCTCGCCCGTGGGGATCAGGCCGGCATCGGCCGGGGTGTAGCGATCGGCGACAATCGCCAGTTCGTGGCCCAGCACATCGCCCGCGCCGGCCAGGTTGAAGTAGCTGTGATTGGTCAGGTTCACCGGCGTCGGACGATCCGTCGTCGCCTCGTAATCGATCCGCAACTCGTCGTCGTCCGTGAGCGTGTAGGTCACCTTCACCGAGAGGTTGCCCGGGTACCCTTCTTCGCCGTCCGCACTCTGGTAGGCGAACTCGACCGCGCCCGCCCGATCGCCGGCGGGAACCGCTCGCGATCCCCAGACCATCTTGTCGAAGCCTCTCCTCCCGCCGTGAATGTGGTTGGGGCCGTTGTTGGCGGCCAATTGGTATTCCTTTCCGTCCAGGGTGAAGCGGGCTTTCCCGATCCGGTTCGCCACGCGTCCAATGGTGGCCCCGAACGCCGGATGACCTCTCAGGTAGGCGTCCAGGTTGTCGAAACCCATCACCACGTTGGCCGCCTTCCCGTGGCGGTCAGCGACGCGGAGTTCAGTCAGGATGGCGCCAAAGCTGGTGACCTTGGCGACCGTGCCGCGGCAGTTCCGCAGTGTGTAGAGCTGAACGACCTGGCCGTCCGCGGTCCGGCCCCATTCTGCAGATTCCACTCGAGTCATGGTGTTGTCCGTCGCCGCCTCGACGCGCGCCGCATCGGCCAAACCGGCAACGGCCGTCGCCAGAAGGGCTGTCTTTGCGATCCGCCGCATGTCCGCCAAGCCAAGGTTCATCGTGAGGCCCGATCGTAGCGCCTCGCCCTGGCGGAGCAATGGCGGAGTTGCTCCACAGTCTGATGGCAGTGCATCCCGAGGTTGTCGGGCACCAGTCCCCGTCGGTGGGCGGTCCGGAGCGCGACCGGTCCCCGGTCGCAGCGGCCGCGCTGGGCGGCAGTGCGCCGATGGTTCGAGAATGCGTCCGGCAGGTGACGCGGCTGCCTGCCGGGACGGCGGGCGGTCCGGAGCAGCCAGACGGTGACGCCCGCCCACCAACTGGGATGGGGGCATCGCCAAGATGCGCCCGGTTGATGGCCGGCACCTGCAGACTCCAAGGTCGAACGACACAACGCCCCGTGCGGAATATTGTCTATACAAGAAACTCCCCCGGTGACGCTATTGGGGGTAGAAGCGGGAAACGGAACGGCATGGCGGAATCGCCCACACATACGGACTGGCAACGCTGGGTCGAGGACCACGCCTCCCGCTTCCTGCTCTACGCGCGGCAGCAGGCCCGCTCCGAGGCCGACGCCCAGGACCTGGTGCAGGAAGCCGTGGTCGAGGCTTCCCGACGCCAGAACAACGGGGCGCCGCCACCCCCGGCGCTGGTATTCGCCACCATCCACCGGCGGGCCATCGATCTCGCCCGCAGCGACGACCGCCGCGCGGCCCGCGAACGCGTGGCCAGCGAACCCGTGCCCGAGGCCTGGTTCGATCCCAGCCTCGAAGACCGCGAGCTGGGCCAATGGGTGCAGGGTGCCCTCCACCGACTGCCGGACATCTACCGCGAGGTCGTCACGCTCAAGGTCTGGGGCGGACTGACCTTCGCCGAGATCGCCGAGGCCCTGGAGATCCCGGCCAACACCGCGGCCTCGCGCTACCGCTACGGCCTCGAAGAATTGCGAAAACGGACGAAAGAGGTGCTGACATGAACGACCAGGATTCCGAGTTGTTTGCGGCGGAGCTGCGTCGGCTGAAACCGGCCCGGCCGCCGGAGGCGTTGCTCGAGCGCCTGGCGGCAGCGGCACCGCGCGCATCGTCCCCCGCACCGCACCCATCCGCCAACCCCGATGGCGTCAGCGTTTGGTGGAAATGGGCACGTCTCTGGCTCCCGGCCACCGCGGCGGCTGCCGCGGCCATCGTGGTGCTCGCCTGGCGGTGGTCCGCCCCACCAGGTCCGCCTACGCCATCCGCCGCCGTTACGCCCCCGCTTCCCACGCTCCGTGCCGACGGCATCGAGTTCGGCCAACAACTGCTCGCCGCCTATGACGCCGTCGCCGAGATGCCGGGCGGCGAACCAGTGCGATTCCGCTGCCGCGAATGGATGGACGAGGTCGTCGTGCACGATTCGGCGCTCGGCATTGTGATCGAACAGCGTGTGCCCCGCTTGGAAGTCGTTCCCGTGTGCTTTGAGACCGATTGAACCTTCAAGAACCAATTGTCGGAACTCCCATGAAAACCAAACTGCCATCAACCCGAGGGATCGCCTGTTACCTGCTGGCTTTGCTGACCGGCGGACTCGCGATCAACTTGCCCGCGGCGGATGCCGCCGAAGGGACATCCGTGCGCCATGAGGTCGTCGTCGAAAAGAAAGACAAGGACGCCGGAGATTCCACGCGCAAGGAAATCCACATCCGCACGGTCGAACCGGGCGACTTCGCCGGCCTCGACTCGGGCAAGGAAGTGGCCTGGCTGGGCGTTTCCACGGAAGAAGCCTCCGAGGCGCTCTCCTCCCAACTGGGTCTGGATCCGGGGGTCGGCTTGACGGTCACGCACGTCGCGGCCGACAGCCCCGCGGCCAAGGCCGGCTTCCAGAAGAACGATGTCCTGGTCGAGTTCGGCGACCAGCAGCTCGTGCACCCCGCCCAACTGCGCAAGCTGGTCCGCGCCCGCAAGGAGGGCGACGCCGTCCAGATCACCCTCTATCGCGCCGGGAAACAGCAGACGATCTCCGCCACCCTGGGCAAGACCAGGGCCGGCTTCGGGCTGCTCGACCTCTCCGAACCCGGCTGGGAAGGAGACCTGCAGCGCGTGAAGGAACAGCTCCGCGACTTGCGCATCGGCGAGACCGTCCGCGAGCAAATGAAACAGCTCCGGGAGTCCCTGGGGAACATCCGGGAGCAGAACCGCGACGTCGAGGTCGAGATCCGGCGGGGCGTGAACGAAGCCCAGGAGGGATTGCGCGAAGCCTTGCGCCACCTGCGCGACGAACTCCCCTCCGCGCTCGAGCCGGCTGCCGACCTGCTCAAGGAACTGGCACGTTCCGGGGTGCACCTCGACAGGAACGCCAGCGTGGTCGTCCGCTCCACCGGGCAGTCCACCAAAAGCCTGGTCCAAGCCGATGACTCCGGCACCATCGTCATCGTTGGCAACCCGAAACGCCGGCTCACCGTTCACGACCCCGAGGGCAAGCTCGTGTTCGACGGCGAAATCGAAACCGCCGAGCAGCAGGACCAAGTCCCGCGGGACGTCTGGAAGAGGGTCGAGCCCTTGATCGAGAAGATGAACGCCGAGCCACCGCTGCCCCCCGAACCTCCCCAGCCCCCGGAATCCCCGGAACCGCCGGAGCCGCCGAAGCCCTCGGACGCCGCCAACGCCGCCCCGTTGCCGCCGCCGCCGCCACCGCCACCGCCGCCCGTGCCACCGGCGACGCTTCCCGTCACCGCGTGAGGAGTGCAGCGCCGCATCGGGGTAACGCCACGAAACTCTGTTGGCTCCCACGCCTCCCGTTAAATCGTGCATATGCACGATTTAACGGGAGCCGCTTTCCCCCGGGCGCGTTCCTTGCGCCCTGAACCGCAGCCGCCGACGTGAGCCCGCGCTGGCTCGCTGCCTCCCTTCCCGCCGCGCCCCGTGCAACTCCTGATGTCCATCTGAGCAACGTGCATATGCACGATGGAATCTTCGAGTGAACCGACAGGTAGGGCGACCTCTCCGAGGGCGCCGCGAGGCGCAGTCAACGATGCGGATGTTCGCGGCGCGCCCGGAGCGCGAGCCCTACCTTCTGTGGTTCGTGGGCTTGAAGCACTCCGTCTCCGCGGAACGGCGGCGGCGCTTCAGCGTCTGCTCTTGACCTTCCCGAACATGGCGAGGCACTTGGGTCGTTGCTCCTCGTGAATCACGATCCGCGCCGGGTACTTCAGACTCCCCGCCGCCGACGGCTTCTCCCATGGACGATGGATCCGGTCGGCCGGTAGATCGGCCAGCTCCGGAACCCAGCGGCGCACAAACGCCCCCTCGGGATCGAAACGCTCCCCCTGTGCCACGGGGTTGAAAATACGGAAATACGGCGCGGCGTCCGTCCCCGTGCCCGCGCTCCACTGCCAGCCACCGTTGTTCGCCGCCAGATCGCCATCGATCAACTGCCGCTTGAAGTGCTTCTCGCCCTCTTGCCAGGAAATCAGGAGGTCCTTCGTCAGGAACATCGCCACGATCATCCGCAACCGGTTGTGCATCCAGCCGGTCGCATTCAGACAGCGCATCGCGGCGTCGACAATCGGATAGCCGGTCTGCCCTTCACGCCACGCCTGAAAGTGCGTCCCCGGCAGACTCCATTTGAGCGAGTCGTACTCTGGGCGGAACGCGCCGTTCGCCACGTGGGGGAAGTTGGCCAGAACCTGGTGGTAGAACTCGCGCCAGATCAGTTCGGTGAGAAAGACCTCGCACCCCTTCTGCTGTGCCGCGGTGCGGGCTTTTCGACGCGCGGCGCTCACCCCGGCCAGCACCGTCCTGATGCCTACGGTCCCAGCCCGCAGATGCATCGAAAGCCTCGAGGTCCCCTCGATCGCCGGGAAATCCCGCGCCTCCGCATACTCGAAGATGGCGTGCTCCAGAAACTGGTTCATCGCCGCCAGCGCCGCAGCCTCACCCGCCGGCGGCAGCGGCTTTCCCCATCCGTCCCCTTTGTCCCCTCTGTCCCATGCGTCCTTCGGTTGCGAGGGAGCCACTCCCACCGACCACTTCCTCACCGCCGCCAACGCCGGGCGCGGCGCGGGCACCCGCCGGCTCCGCCACGCCTTGGCGTAGGGCGTGAACACCGTGTATGGCGCCCCCGCCTGGGTCAGAATCTCGCGCTCCTCCCAAACCACCGCGTCCTTGAACGCCTCGAAGCCGATCCCGGCTGCGTTCAGGGCGTGAAAGACCTTCTCGTCCTGGGCAATGGCGTGAGGCTCGGACCGCTTGTTGCAGAAGACCGCCTCGGCGCCCAACTCGCGAGCCAGTTGCGGCAGAATCTCGACCGCCGACCCCTGCCGAAACACGAGCGGATAACCCAGATCCGTCAGCCGTGCGCGCAGCGCCTCAAGGGATCGCCGCAGGAACGCCCGACGCACCGGGCTGACTTCCGGCGCCGACCACGCCGTGTCCGCCAGGATGAACACCGGGATCACCCGTTCGGCGCGCCGCGCCGCTTCGTTCAGCGCCGTGTTGTCCGTCACGCGCAAGTCCCGTCGAAACCAGTGAATCGCCGTGTTCATGCTTTTAGGTCGCAGTCGGTCAAAGGTTTTCAGCGTTCACCCGCTGGGGCGCACCTTGGAGCTGGCCCACTCGGGCCGGTGGGCGGTCACCGCCTGATGCCCGCGGTGCACGGCCGGACCGTGCCAGCCGCCCCCCCACGGCGTCGGACGCTGCTCCTCCGCAGTAGGGGCAGTATCCAAAAACACTGCGTCCCCACGTGACGAGCGCCGCCAACTGCAGGCACGGGGTGTGGGAAGACAACCATCCCGAGGGGCCGCACGTTCCCCGCCCCATGCGGGGCGGAATGTCTGTAGCCTGCGGCCACCACAAATGGTTTCCGTCCCGGAGGGACGGAATGTGGCCGGTTCTGGCCACCTCTCTCGAGGTCGCTGTTCCTCGTTCAGCATCCGACGTCGGTGTCACTTGGGAAATGAACCCCGCTCTCATTCGCAAGAGTTCATGTAATTGCTTCAGCACGCACTTCGGATAGTAGAGCAACACCACGCTCAACGCCACCGCCTGCACCGACGGGGATTCGACAGAAGCCCGCAAAGAACCGCAAAGGCATGTCACATCCTGAATTCCTACTATGGCATTTCGAGGTTGGTCCGCTCTTCGCCTCCTTTGCGTTCTTCGCGGCTGTAGAAAACAAACAGTCCCGCGCACCCGCCCGGAATACGAGATGCAGATGGGGCAGCGGATGATTACATGGTTTCCGCGTAGCGCGGTACCAGCGGATAGGGAATGGGCTGCTTCACGTGAGGCGGGAGTTGGCCAAGCCTGTTTGTCACGAACACCGCTGCTTCACGGACCTCGGCGTTGGTGCTCTGGGTGTAGGGAGAGACCACCGGCAGAAAGGCCGTCGCTTCGCCATCCTCGTAGAACCGCTGGGACAGCTCCTCCCCTTTGCTGCTGAAGAACGCGCTGCTCATCATGAACCGAACCATCTTGAGCGGCGGCCCGGTCTGTGGCACCGGGAGTGAGTTGCGCCAAGCCAGCCCCGCAGCGGACGCTCGTCTGACATCTGAATTGGTGCTCATCAGCCCCCGCATGAGCGGTAGGACTCCAGGCTCACCCAACTGCGCGAGTGCGTAGGCCGCATCGAACCATGCCGATTCGCTGTTCGTCAGCGCTGTCAGAACGAGCAGCGGAACGCCGACACCGCACGCCGGGGGGCGGCGGGTTGGCTTGCTCACCATCGTCGTCGGGGTCTCCATTTGCGCACGGTTCACCCCCCCGGCTCGATCGCCGGCGTGATGGTGAACGCGTCTTTGTCCAAGTCGATCTCGACGCGGGTGCCATCGGCATAGACGAACTCCTGGCGTCGCCGCTGGGCATCCAGAAACGCGTGGCGCTTTAGCTCGAGCAATCCCACCCGCCGATGCAGGGCGCACATGGTCCGGACCCGTTTCAGCTCCGCTTCGTCCGGGGCGAGCGAGACATACGGCAAGCCGGCGTTGCCGAGGCCGTGTAGGTAGCCGAGGTCGGTCTCCGGGATTCCCCAAGCCCCTTTGTCCAGCGACCAGGGAGTCAGGAGGGCGTCGTGGTACACCAGGTTGAAGAGCGGAACCGGAATCGCCATCGCCGGCCCGCTGCCCGGGCCCGGCCTCAGCGCGTAAGGTCCATGAGGCGCCAGGTCCAGATGTCGAATTGACCAATCGCTCGGTTCCTCGGAACTCACGATGCCGCCGTAGGAACGGACGAACTTGAGGCATTCGCCGCGGTATTGCAGGCACTGCTCGCGCGTCACCGGGTGTTCCGGGGCGAAGCACTCGTCTGGCGGCACCACGGAGAAGACATCGAGATACGCCCCGCGCAGCTTGATCCCGTGGTCGAGGATCGCCTGGTGATTCCGCCGCACATACCCCGGCGCCAGGCGCGAGCAGAGGACAGACTGCCGTCCGCCGTACCAGATGCTGTGCAGCGGGCGGTTGCCGTTCTCGTCGAGGAGCGTGTGCCGCGCATCATACGAGGGCGCGTCCAGGTAGAAGTCACGGTATTGATCGTGAATGGCGAAGGTGAATCCGAGCTCGTCGCAGACGTCGGCGAACCGCTTCATTCCCTCCCACCCGCCGGCCTCGAGGCACGGCGGCAGCACGTCCGGATGCAGGTTGTCGTAGCCGCGCGCTCCCCAGCCGTCCAAATGAACGTAGGCCTTGCGGATGCCGCGCCCGGCCAACTGCCGCAACTCGGCCGCGCGGGCATCGAACGTGACCAGTTGATGGTTCTGCGCCGGGTTGTTCGTGCTGTAGTACGACGACTCGGGCTGAATGTGGTAGAGGATCGAGGTGTGGACCACGGGCGTGCCGACCAGATTGGCCACCCGCGGGCTGCGGGCGATCTTCTCGGTGAGCGAGACGAACCGCCCCTTCTCGATCGCATCACGCCGATAGCGTTTGGCCATGGCCACGTAATCACCGTCCAGCAGACAGAACCGGGCGCGACGCGGATACGACCAGCGGCCGAGCGACGCCACCCAGCGCGATCGGAGCACCGTGGGACCGCCGGGCGGATGGGTGAACTGACACCCGCCATCGGCGGCGGTTTCGAGCACGACCAGCAGGCCGCCTCCGGCTCCGGCCTTCTGGAATCCAAACCACGGCATGTAGAGTCCCCGGCCGTAGCTCAGCGTGTCGTAGAGCCAGGCCTTCTCCGGCCAGTCTCTTGGGAGCAACATCCCCTGCATGAACGGGACCACGGTGGCGTCGTAGAAACCCGCCTCGACCGATCCCGGCCAGAGCAACTCCTGGATCCGCGTCATGCCGTCGGTAGCCACGATCTCACACACGAACTCCTCGTCCTTCCCGTCGAGCGTCAGAAGCAGTTGAAGTTGGAGATCCAGATCGGTGTCTTCGAGGCGGTAGCCGGACAACTCGACCTTCACGCCGCGCGCGTAACCGGTCGAGTAGGGCGTGACGACGCGGTTGGTGGCCGTAGCCAATCCGATTCGGCCGCTCTTGGCCCCGGCGCGCACCTCGAGGTCGCCCGCGAACGACGGCTCGAGACGCCAGGAACGGGCGCCGCCGTGCAGTTCGAGCTGCAAGGAATTGGCGTCGAGCACCACGCGGTGGCGGTCC
>CAYSPU010000156.1:2823-13983 GCA_964432995.1 uncultured Verrucomicrobiota bacterium | reverse complement strand
GACCCGTCCGACTCATCCGACTCGTCCGACCCACCGGACCCCCACCGCCTCCGCACCGCCACCGCTGCAGTCGCCGCGAACACCCTCGTCTGCCTCATCCACCAGGCCAGTTACCTCCTCGGCCGCCAGATCTATCGACTCGAGCAGGACTTCCTCGAACGCGGCGGTTTCACCGAACGCCTCTACCATCTCCGCACTCAAGCCCGCCACCCCACGAAACCAGCATCCGCCAAGCCCAGACCGTCCGAGCCGTCTGACCCGTCTGACCCGTCCGACAAGTCTGACAAGTCCGACCCGTCTGACCCCCCTCCCTCCTGTCCGCGCTGCGGCAAGCCCATGGTCCGGCGCACTGCCCGCCACGGTCCGCATGCCGGCCACCCCTTCTGGGGCTGCACCGATTACCCCCACTGCCGCGGCACCCGCCCCACATGATCGCACCCCCGGCTCCAATTCCATCTTGCCGCACCAAGACAGAATGCTAGCGTGACGAGCGCCGCACCAACTCTCCGCGACTCGAACCTGAGAGAATCCCATGCACCCCACCCCTCCCTCCCGCCCTCGCCGCTTCCGTTCCCTGTTCGCCCGGAACCGCCAGGTCTGGTTGCTCAGCGCGATCAGCGCGTGGCTCTCTGCTGGACCGGCCCTCGCCACCCCCGCGTCCGCTCCCCCGCGTGCCACCATGGCCGTGATCGTTGAGGACTCCATCCCCGAGGAAACGCGGCGCCAAATCGAGGCCTTGCTCGAAGACAAGCGCCTCCGCTCCCCCACCCAACGGAAGATCGATTCCCAGTTGCTCTACGCCCAGCGACTGCGCCTGGGCCTCCCCGCCGCGCCCGATGTCCCCGCCCTTGAAGTCGATCTCGATCTGGACGCCGAGGATCGAGTCCTGGTGGACATCGACGCAACGGTCGACGACCCCTTTCTCGCCGCCCTGGACCACGCGGGCGGCTTCGTCACTTTCGCCTCGACCGAATTGGGCGCCGTCCGCGCCTGGCTGCGCTGGGAATCGATCGAAAGCCTGGCCGCTCGCCCGGAAATCCAGTTCATCCGCGCCGCCGTCCGCGCCACAACGAACGTCGGGACACTCACTTCCCAGGGCGACGTCACCCATCGAGCCGATATCGCCCGCGCCACATACGGCGTAACGGGCGCCGGCGTGAAAGTGGGCGTCATCTCCGACAGCGTCGATCACCTGGAAGCCTCCCAGGCCTCCGGCGACCTGGGCACGGTCACCATCCTCCCCGGCCAGAGCGGCCTTGGTCAGAACAACTCGGGCGAAGGGACCGCCATGCTCGAAATCGTCCATGACCTGGCCCCCGACGCCGCACTCCACTTCGCCAGCGCCTTCAACGGCCCCGCCTCCTTCGCCCAGAATATCCGCGATCTGCGCTTCAAGTCCGGTTGCGACATCATTGTGGACGACGTTCTGTACTTCAACGAATCCCCCTTCCAGGACGGGGTCATCGCGCAGGCGGCGAACGACGTCACCGCCAACGGCGCCCTCTTCTTCTCCTCCGCCGCCAACTCCGGCAACAAGAGCGACGGCCAATCCGGCACCTGGGAAGGCGACTTCCTCGACAGCGGCAAGACCTTCACCGTCGATAACGAGCAGAAACCAGCCCACGCCTTCGGCAGCAACCCCTACAACACCGCCGCTTCCGGCGGAAGCAGCGGGCGCATCGACTTGTTCTGGGCGGATCCGCTCGGCGGCTCGGCCAACGATTACGACGTGTTCGTAACCAGCTCGTCGGGAACCGTCGTGGGCGCCGGCACCAATCCCCAGACCGGAACGCACGACCCCTACGAGTCCGTGAACAAGCTCGAAGTCGGCCAGCGCGTCTACGTCGTCAAATACAGCGGAGCGGCCCGCTACCTCTACCTTGGCACCGGCCGCGGCCGTCTCACGGTCTCCACCGCCGGAAACACCCGCGGGCACGCCTGCGCCGCCGACGCCTTCGGCGTGGCCGCCGTCGACGTCAGCACCTCCTATCCCCAACCGTTCACGGGGAATCAGAAGAACCCGGTCGAGAAATTCAGCTCGGACGGCCCGCGCCGGGTCTTCTTCCATGCGAACGGCACCGCCGTCACCCCCGGCAACTTCAGTTCGACCGGCGGGGTCGTGCGCCAGAAGCCAGACATCGCCGCCGCCGACGGCGGGCGCACCACCGTTCCCGGCTTCGACCCCTTCTTCGGAACGTCCGCCGCCGCTCCGCACGCCGGCGCCATCGCCGCCCTCATCAAATCCTATAACCCCTCCCTGACCACAGCCCAGATCCGGTCCATTCTGACCACGACCGCCCTGGACATCGAAGCTCCGGGGATCGACCGCGATTCCGGCTACGGCCTGATCATGGCCGACCTGGCGTTGCAGGCGACGCCGTCGCCCGAACAGCCCACGCTGACCGCGATCAGCCCCACCCAAGGCCCGGTCGGCACCGCCGTCACCCTCACCGGCACCAAGCTCAATGGCGCCACCGGCGTTCAGTTTGGCGGCACAAGCGCCACCTTCGCCATCCAGTCAGCCTCCCGGATCACGGCGACCGTCCCCGCCGGCGCCGTCACCGGCCGCATCACCGTCACCACTCCCAGCGGCACCGCCACCAGCCCCACAAACTTCACCGTCCAGGCCACCCCAGCCATCACCGGCTTCTCTCCCGCCAGCGGCGGCGCCGGAACCATCGTGACCATCACCGGCGCCAACCTCACCGGCGCCACCAGCGTCCTGTTCCATACCAACAATGCCCCCGGTTTCACCGTCCAATCCCCCACCCAGATCACCGTCCCCGTGCCCGCCGCCGCCACCACCGGCCGCATCCGGGTTACCACTCCCAGCGGCACCGCCGAATCCGCCACCACCTTCACCGTCACCCCGGCTCCCGTCGTCACCACCTTCTCCCCCAACACCGGGGCCCCCGGCATGACTGTCACCATCGACGGCGCCAATCTCACCGGCGTCACCGCCGTCCGCTTTAACGGGCTCAACGCCGCCTCCTTCAGCACCGTCTCCGCCTCCCGCCTCACCGCCGTCGTCCCGGCCGGCGCCTCCACCGGCCCTCTGGCCGTTGCCACGCCCAGCGGCACCACAACCACCACCTCCCCCTTCACCGTCGTGGCCACCCCCACCCTCACGGAACTCCTGCCCCAAACCGCGCCCGCCGGCGCCACCATCCTCCTTCGCGGCACACACCTCACCGGCGCCACCCGCGTCGCATTCACCGGCGCCGACGCCACCTTCGCGGTCGACTCGGCCGCGCAGATCTCGGCCACGGTTCCGCTCGGCGCGGCCACCGGCCCCGTTCGCGTCACCACCCCCGGCGGCACCGCCAGCAGCACCGGCGCGTTCACCATCGTCGCTCCCCCAGCCAACGACCCCTTCGCCAATGCCCAAACCCTGACCGGCCCCTCCGGATCCGCCACCGGCAATAACCTCGGCGCCACCAAAGAATCCGGCGAACCCGATCACGTGGGCAATCCCGGCGGAAAATCCGTTTGGTACCAGTGGACCGCCCCATCGGCCGGCGTCTGGCAATTCGACACCATCGGCAGCACGCCCGACACCCTCCTCGGCATCTACACCGGCAACACCGTCAACACGCTCACCCTGGTCGCCCGAAGCGACGACGCCCCGGGACGAACCAACAACAGCCTTCTGACTTTCGTCGCCACCGCCGCCACCACCTACCGCATCGCCGTCGACGGCTACCGGAGCCCCGGCGCCACCGCCGCCGAGGCCGCCGGCGGCGACGTGAAACTGAATTGGGCGCTCACCACCACGATGCCGGCCCTCACCGGTTTCCAGCCCGCCAGCGGCGAAGCCGGCACCACCGTCACCCTCACCGGCGCCAACTTCACCGGCCTCACCGCAGTCCTGTTCTCCGGCACGCCCGCCGCCTTCACCGTAACCTCGGCGTCGCAAGTCACCGCCACCGTTCCTGCCGGAGCCAATAGCGGCTTCATTCAGATCGTCGGCCCCGGCGGCAGCGCCCTCAGCGCAACCCCCTTCACCGTGGTCGTCCCCATCCCCAACGACGCCTTCACCCAAGCCACCGTGCTCACCGGAACCAGCGGGCAAGTCGCCGGCAGCAACACCGGCGCCACCGCCGAATCCGGCGAACCCCTCCACGCCCAGAAAACCGGCGGCCGCTCCGTCTGGTTCCGCTGGATCGCACCCGCCTCCGGCATGTGGACCTTTGATACCGCAGGCAGCAGCTTCGACACCCTCCTCGCCATCTACCTGGGGAACACCGTGTCCGCGCTCACCACCGTCGCCGCCAACGACGACGCCAGCCCCGGCCCCACCAGTCGCGTCAACTGGACGGTCACCGCCGGAACCGAATACCGCATCGCCCTCGACGGCGCCAACGCCGCTAGCGGCAATTGGATTCTCTCGTGGGCTTTCACCCCGCAACTCCCGGTCGTCACCTCCTTCACACCATCTGCCGGACCCGTGGGCAGCACCGTCACCATCACCGGCAGCCGCTTCACCGGCGCCACCACAGTCCAATTCAACGGCGTTCCCGCCGGATTCACCGTGAACGCAGACACCCAATGCACCGCCGTCGTGCCCGTCGGCGCCAATACCGGTCCCCTCAGCCTCTCCACGCCCCAGGGCGTCGGTGCCTCCACCACCGCCTTCACCGTCACCCTCGGCCCCGCCAACGACGCCTTCGCCAGCCCCGAAATCCTCAGCCACACCGCCGATCTCCTCGACCGCTCCACCGTCGGCGCCTCCACCGAATCCGGCGAACCCGAGCACGCCGACAGCCCCGGCGGACGCTCCGTCTGGTTCTCCTGGACCGCACCCGGCGCCGGCACGTGGCGCTTCGATACCGCCGGCAGTACCTTCGATACCACCCTCGCCGTCTACACCGGCACCGCCCTCGGCTCCCTCGTCGTCATCACCAACAACGACGATGCCCGCTTCGACCTGACCAGCGCCGTCTTCGTCACCGCCACCGCCGGCACCACCTACCGCATCGCGGTCGACGGCTACGACGGCGACAGCGGCCGGCTCCAGCTCAAATACCACCCGGCGGTCGCACCGCAGGAACTCTACTCCACTGGGTTCGAAACCTCGGATGGTTTCTCCACCGGCCAACCCCTCGACGCCAGTGGACTCTGGGACAGCTACGGCTCCGGCGGCAGCGGCGTCCTCTACGACGTCTTCATCGACGGCGGCCAGCAGGCGTTCATCGGCTACTACGAACCCGATTGGGGCGACGACATGCTCGCCGTCTGGCCCACGGTGAACCATACCCCCAACCTCGCCAGCCGACCCGTCGTCAAATTCTCCGTCCTCATGGCCATCGTCGACTCCGAAAACTACGCCTGGGACGATTTCCACTGGGAGGCCTACAACACCGCCGGCAAACGCCTCTTCGCCCTCGATTTCGACAACTACCTCATGGATATCTACTACGTCCTCGATGACGGCCAATACCATGACAGCAACTTCCGCCCGGACGCGGCCGACTTCGAAAACGAGACGATCTACCTGCTCGAAGTGACGATGGACTTCGCGCGGAACCGCTGGAGCGCCACTCTCGATGGCGAACCGCTCGTCACGGAACTCCCCATCACCACCACCGGCCTCGACCTGACCCTCGGGGATCTCGACGCCGTGTGGGTCCCCTATGATTCCTTCTGGGCGGGCGACAACTTCATGTTGTTCGACGATTATGCCCTGTTCGCCTGCGCGAGCGACACGCCCAAGATCGAACGTCCCCCCGCGAACACCTCCGTCACCACCGGCACTTCCACCGTGCTGAGCGCCGTCGTCAGCGGCGGCGAACCCCTCACGTATCAGTGGCAGTTCAATGGCGTGGACATCCCCGGCGCGACCAGCGCCCTCTTGCTCCTCGAATACGTCAGCCCGGGACAAGCCGGCACCTACACCCTGACCGTCACCAATACCGCCGGATCCGCCACCGCCTCCGCCACCGTCGCCGTCAACCAACCCGTCCCCAGCTCACTCTCCGCCCAGTGGCGCACCCTCGAGGGCGGCGCCGAGTTCCGCCTCCACGGCACCCCGGGCGCCCGCTACCGCATTGAGGTCTCCTCCGACCTTCTCCATTGGCAGGAACTCTCCGCCACCATTCTCCCCAACTCCGGCGAGCAATCCTTCTCCGACCCGTCTGCCGGCATCGAAGCCTGCCGCTACTACCGCGCCTTCTCCGACCCGTAAGCCACAGAACGGATCGCCGCGATAAAGCGCAAAAGACACAAAAGGGATGGGCGGTTGGCTGGGCGCGCCGCCTTCCCGGCCCGGGGGCATTGGGCCTGCCCGCCGCAGCCTCCTGGCGAAGGCGGGGCGAACCGGTTCTGTGCCTCGTGGCCCCTCCCCGTCACGGCCGCTGATTCCGCCCAAACCACTCCCACAGCAGCCGCATCCGATCCGTCGGCTCCGGACTGGGTCTCCGATCGTCCCGATTGCTTCCGTGCTCGACACTCCAGCCGTCCCACTCGCGATAGGCGTGGTAGGTCCAGTCCCAGCCGTACTCCTCGAACAACTCGATGCAATCGCGCAGGTAATCCACCGCGCCGGGCGCCCAGCGAATGGCACTGAACTCGCCCACGTAGATGTGGACGTTGTAAGCGAGTTGGAATTCCCGCACCGGCTCGAGCACGCGACGCAGCGCTTGCCGGTTCCATTGCCTGCCCTCGATCTCGCCCGGATACCGCACCCCTGTTCGCTGGTTGGACACGCCTTGGTGAGTGAACGCACTCGGGACATACATGTGCACCTGGTAGATCACGTGCGGCACATCCACCGGTTCAAGCTCCCGAAAGCCCGACGCCGAATCCCACTCCGCGGCCTCAATGAAGATCGGCACCTGCGGGTCGATCGCCCGGATCGCCTTCGCCGCCCGCACCTGCGCCCCCAGATAATCGGCCACGCCCGCCGGCGACGGCTTGCTCTGCACCGGCTCGTTGATCAGGTCGTAACCCCAGATCGCCGGATGCCCGCGATACCGTCGGGCGATCTTCTCCCATAACGCCACGAAGTGATCCTGGTACTTCGGCTCGAAGAAGATCGCCACGTCGTTGTTCTCGTACCGCCCGCCCGGCGGCGAGTGCATGTCCACCACCACCAGCAAGCCATGCCGGCGACACGCCCCCAGCGCCCGATCCAACTCCTCAAGCCGGCCCTCGAACCAGCGGTCGTACTCGACCAGATCGCGATCCGTGCCGGCTCGGCCCCAATTGCGCGTGATCTGCCAGCGAATCACGTTCGCCTTCCAATCCTGCCCGAGGACGCGGAGATCCTCGTCCCGAAACACATTCGCCGACATCACCCCGCGCAGCCGCGGGAGATTGTGCCCCTTGAACGCCGGCTTCGGATTCGCCGGTGGCGCGGGTCGTTTCGGCGGTGGCCCCTTGTCGACTGTCACCTTCAACGAGTCGAACCACACCGTGCCCGCGCTGTCCTGCAAACCGAGGTGGAGTTCGCCGTCGGTGGCGTCCGTCGCGATCAGCGCCCCGAAGCTCAGCTTCCGCCAGTCGAACGTGCCGAACACACCGTTTTCGTTCTGCCAGAAAGGACCGGCCGACGCCGACCGGTAATGCAGCATGAACTTCACGCCGTTGTATGCCGCTCCCGGCTTGCTCACCCCCTCCGCCTTCGCCAGGCACTCGAACTGCAACCGACAACCGCCATACCGGCGGAGATCCAGCGGCAACCGAATCATCGACCCGGACTTCGATTCCCCTTCTCTAACCCCAACCCGCAATGACGTCGTCCCTTCATGCCCAGGCTCCCAGCGCGCGAAGTCCGCCCTCGACCATCCCGCCCGTGCCTCCGGTGTGTCGAACTCCGTCCGATAGACGATCTATCCCGGCTTTGGAGGAGCCGCCTTCTCCGCCACCGCAGACGCCGACACGGCCAACAGAAGAGATCCGATGAGTGACAACCTGGTGACGTGGGCGGACCGGCAGATCGGCAGCATCATGCGGCCATTCTGCATTTCACGACCAGCCGCGCAAGCAGACGTGCTCTACAGATCGACCCCCCCCAGGCGGACCATGGGGAAACCCACAGCCAAGTAGGTACGCCCGGCCTTGGGTGTCGCCCCCTCGCTGGTAGCCGCCGACGTCAGTCGGCGCTGGTGGCCCGCGTGTCGGCACGTCGGCACGTCGGCACGTCGGCCGGTGGAGGAAGAGTAAAGGCAGACCAATCCCCATCTGTCCGGGCTAAGGGGCCGGCACCAGGTAGCTCTGCGTCCACTCCGGTCGGCCCGGCCAGGGATAGTCCTGCCACATCCACTCCTCGTCGGTGAGACGACGCAAGGTCGGCCCCGGCACCACGAACTCATAATGACTCAGCGTCGGCCCGGCATACACCAGGCGATCCACGCCACTGTCCACCGCGATCATCAGCAAATCCACGTTGCCCGTGGCTTCGTGCAGCACGCCGCCCACGGGATCGACCTGGTCCGGCGGCGCGGTGTGGATGTCGGTAACCAATTGGTCGCGCTGGTTGGAACCGTTCGAGTCAACGCTCTCGTCGAGCAGTTGGCCGTAGTCCTTGTAGAACAGATCCGGATACCAGCCGTCCCAAGAACGACCAAAGTACTCGTGGTCCTGGCTGTTCATCAGGCCGCGGATGAACCGGATGTCGGCGTCGGTGAACGGTTGCTGGGCCAGTTCCTTCCGGGCCAACTCCTCGAGCGTCGCCATCGTCTCCGCAAACTGCGCACAGAACGCGATGCGCGCCTGCTTGCGTTCACCCAGGTCCACCTGAACGGCGTAGGTGCCGCCACCTTCCAGCCACACCTCAAGCGTCACTTGACCCAACGCGGGCACCAGGGCCAGGGCCTCGGCGGTCCCCTGGGCCAACTCCTTCATCTCACGCCAGAACTCGGGGACCGGCTCCACGAAACCAGCCGGGTAATCGCAGATGATGAAGCCGGTGTAAGGCTGTTTGGCATACAGCACCGTGTCGTGCTTCAGCTCCGTGTAGGAGGCCAACTGCGTGTTCAACGTGTGCCGCGCCCACGCCCGCGTCCGCATCGCCTGCGGATACTCCACGCCGGTCGTCGGAGCGGAGAGCGCGCGCAGCGCCGCCAGCCAGCGGGTGTAGATGCTGTCCTCCCACGCTGCAGCCGGGAGCCGGTCGAACGTGGCCGCCAGCGCCGTCAGATTGTGCGCATACGGATACCCGTCGCGGAAGGAGCCGATGCCGGTCGTGTCCAGCATCCGGGCGGCGATCAGGTCGCCCACCTGCCGGTTGCCCAGCGCGGCGTAAGCAACATCCAGGGCACTGGCGTAACGGCGGAGCACCTTCCGGAACCACGTGACCTGCGGGATGTCTTCAAACCACCGGATCCGGTCGAAGGTCACCTGCGAAATCGCCCAGCCGTCCGGCACGAAGCGCTGGCCCAGGACGGCGAAACTCGCCGGGAGTTGGGTCTGCTCCGGACCAAAAGGCGAGTGGAAGATGTCCCCCGCATAGAGTTGTTCGCCGAAGTTCCCGTCATAGAGGCGCTGCTGGAGGTCGGCGATCTGGGCGATGCTGGTGTGCTGAGACAGGTAGGTGAGCCCGGCCAGCCCGAGAACCTGGTGAAGCTGGATCATGTCCATCGAATCCGCCCGACCGATGAAGAAGCGGAGCTGGGCATCCAACTCGGCCATTGAGGTCAGTCGCTGGGCTGACTGCAGCAGGTTGGCCAGGACAACCGCCGTGCCCAGTTCGCGCAACGATTGTGGATCGCCGCGAGTGGAGAGGATTCGGAAATCCGTTCGCGCCACCCACATGAACGCTCGGAAGTACCGCCCCAATGTCGGGTTCCGGGTGTAATGCCCTCGGACCGTGAACTGGGAGAAATCCATCGGCCGGTTGGTTCCGAACAGCGGAAACTCGGGCACAAACTGAAGCGCGGCAATTGCGGAGAGCGTGTCGTCCACGCCTTGGGTCTCGCTGAGGACCGGGGGCAAGTTCGAGCCGCAGATCAACGAAGCCCCCACCGCCAGGAAGTAATCCGCATCCCGCATGCTCTCCGACAGCGGGCCGTTGCGAACGGAGGGGGGCATCTGGAACAAGGCTTCGCGCATACCCAAGAGAACCGTCTGCAACGCACGTGCCATCTGCAGCTCCTCGCTTTCTTCGAGCAGTCGCTGGTAGGAGTAATGCCACGCGTGCAACACGGAGTCCGCGGTCACGAACACCGGCATGTCGTCGTTGAACAACCGGTAATACACCTCCGCAAACCGGTCCGCCCCCAGCCGCTCGCTCACCACAAAGCCGTTCGTCCCAAAGATGGCCCCCTCCGTCTCGTTCAACCGAAAGTCATACATCCGGTAGCCGGGCGAGTTCGTCTCGAGGCCAACATTCACCACGGCGGGGTCGGCGCTGAAGCGGTCCCAATACTCCGCCGTGGTCGGATCGAAATCGATCTTCTCGAGGTAGCCGAAAGCAGGCAACTGCTCGGCAAACTCAACGGGCGTCAGATAGCCGACCCGCTTCAACTCCTCGCCAAAGATCCGGCCATACCCGCAAAGCTCGGCACCGTCCGGAGCTTCTCCGGTGGACTCGATCGCTTCCGTCTTGATCCGGTAGAACCGCTGCGACCCGGCGGCGACCGTCAGGCCATCATCGTCCGGGGCCAGCGTGTCCCACTCCCCCTCGTCGCGCCAGATCTGCAAGTCCGCGCTCGATTCCAGCCGTAGCCGGTAGCGCGTCCCGGCCACCGGCGTGACGCCTCGGCTGATGGCATCCACCACGGCGCCAGAGCCTACCGAGCGGATGATGAGTTCTGGCGGTTGTCCGCCCCAGGCTATCGCGGCGGCGCAACCGACAAGGACCAGCAGCAGACGAGTTGTCATAGGCAATCGAGCGTCCCCATCGTCTTTTCGTATGGGTGGAACGTACGAAGCAGACGCGTCTCGCGCAAGGCCGAACCCGGGCGCTGCCTGACACTGCCCCCAGGTGCGACGCGTTCAGGCTGCCGGGTTGCTCCGCCCCCACTTCCGGACCACGTCCCGCGGCCGCGGGATCGACCCGCAGCAAAACGCACGCACCTGCGGCTGCGGTTCGGGCCGCGCTTCAGGACGGCCTGCATTGTCGGGGGCGTGTTCGCGGTCGCGCCAGCGTCGTGGAGTGCGCGCTCCCGCGCCGCTTTCGAGCAACCGCTTCCTGCACCGACCTCGCACAGCGCCGCAGCG
>CAYSPU010000156.1:0-2723 GCA_964432995.1 uncultured Verrucomicrobiota bacterium | reverse complement strand
GCTTCCTGCACCGACCTCGCACAGCGCCGCAGCGGCGGACGCACTCCAAGACGGCGAGCGTCGTCGGGGCGCATTCGTAGTCGCGCGAGCGTCGTGGAGTGCGCGCGCTCCCGCGCCGCTTTCGAGCAACCGCTTCCTGCACCGACTTCGCACAGCGCCGCAGCGGCGGACGCACTCCAAGACGGCCAGCGTTGTCGGGGCGCATTCGTAGTCGCGCGAGCGTCGTGGAGTGCGCGCGCTGCCGCGCCGCTTTCGTGCGCCAGTCCCCTGCACCGACTTCGTGCAGCGCCGCCGCTCCCGCTGCTTGGCGATCAGAATTGGAGATCCTGACCACCACTCTTGATCGCACCGGAGGCGACCCAAATCCGCGCCGGAGCCGACAGAAGGTCCGTCCGCAGGGGCGAAAACCGCGCATTGCCCGGGGACGACCTCGCCCAGCGCCACTTACGCGCGGATTTGGGACCGACGCCCCCGCTTGCCGATCGGCGGGAACCTGCTATCTTGCGGGCGATTGATACCAGCCATGAAACGTCGATCCTTCCTCCAGGTTGTCGGAACCGCCGCCGGCGGCCTCGCCGTCCTGCGCCAGGGCACGGTGATTGCCGAGACGGCACCCGCGGCTTCCCTCGAACGCGTCAACGGCATGCCCCACCGTGTGCTCGGTCGCACGGGCCGGAAAGTCTCGATCATCGTCTTCCCGGGCCTCGCCCTCACCCAGCAAGGCCAGGAGGAAGGCACCCGCGGCCTCCACCGGGCTTTCGACGCCGGGATCAACTACTTCGACGTCGCCCCCGCCTATGGCAACGGCGATGCCGAAGTGAAAATGGGCGTCGGCCTCCAGGGTCTCGACCGCAGCAAGATCTTCCTCGCCTGCAAGACCAAGAAACGCGACGCCCAAGGCGCACGCGAGGAACTCGAACGCTCCCTCCAGCGGCTGAAGACGGACTACTTCGATCTCTACCAACTCCACCATGTCGTTACCGTGGCCGAGGCCAACCAGGCCCTGGCCCCCGGCGGCGCCCTGGAAACCATCCTCAAGGCCAAAGAGGAGGGCAAAGTCCGGCACATCGGTTTCTCCGCGCACTCGACCAAAGGCGCCCTGACGGTCATGAAGGGGTTCAACTTCGACACGGTGATGTTCCCGCTGAGCTTCGTCGATTACTTCGTGCGCGGATTTGGCAAGGACGTCATCGATCTGGCCAACCAGCAGGGAGCCGCCGTGGTGGCGATCAAACCCATGTCGTGCGGCGCCTGGCCCGAGGGGGCGACGCGCACCCGCCAATGGTGGTATCGCAGCGCCGAGACCAAGCAGGAGGTCGAGTCGGTCCTGCGCTTCACGCTCTCGCTCAAGGGCGTCGTGGCCGGGGTCCCGCCCAGCTTCCTCGATCTGACCGACCGCGCTATCGAAGCGGCGCGCGACTTCCGCGAACTCGCCCTCAGCGAACTCAACGACCTGGTGAAGTTCGCCTGGGAGTGCCCGCCCCTCTTCAAGCGCGAGGACGAAATGGCGGCGATCGATCGCCGGCATTCGGACGGCGCGAACCCCTACGCGCATTGCCACGCCGAGTTTGTCTGAGACTCACCGAAAGAGGGCGAACCCGGCCCGAAACCCATCGCTCCGTTCGTTGTAGAGAAGCAGGCTCTCCCCGTAGCCGGTGAAGTATTGGGCTTGCAGAAACACCCCCGATCGCAGGATCGGCAGCTTCCACAATGGATACGTCAGGTCCAGTTGCAGGCTGCCGCGGTCGAAATCGTCCCCCACCCGCGCCGTCGCCGCCAATTGCACATTGCCCGACCACCCCAGCGTCGTCCGGAGCTCGACGTAGCCCCGATACTCCGCAATCTCCGGGTTGTCGCTCAAGTCCCCGACATAGAGGAACACCTTCGGCGCCACCGTCGCCTGGAAGCGGCCGGGGAGTCCCAGCGTGACGGTGGGCCGGAGATAGACCAGGTTCAGGCTCCGCGATTCGTCACCGCCCCGGCCATTCGACTCGTGCTGGGCACCCCCCTGCAAATCGAGACGGAGCCAATCCGCCCAACGCCCGCGATCCACTCGCAGCCAGGTGTAGTTCAGCTCCGGCTTGTAGCTGGTGTCGAGAAAGGGCGCGGACGGGTGGTTCCAGTCCCACAGCGAGGTCTGCGTGTAGGCGACGGAGAAGTTCGTCAGCCCGTGCCACTGCTCGGCCAGCCAGCCGTCTTCCGTGAACAACTGATAGCGGAGGCTAACCTGGAACTTCGCGTTCGGGGACTCGGTTCCGGCGATGAAGTAGAAGGGCTCGAAGGGAAAGAAGTGCTTCCGAAAGAACGCCACCGGATCCACCGGTGCCCGCTCCTCGAGACTCGCTCCCTTGGGCGTCCCCTCGGCGGCGGACGGGGCGCCTGCCGCGCTCTGTGCCGAGAGACTCGCGACCTCCGCGGCGCAGGCCAGCAACACCGCCAGGAGGCGGACGCCCAGGACGCGGTTTGGGGGACGATTCCCGGCGCCACCTCTGCCCGCGTCATCGAGGCCCCCGGCGGTCACCGCCCCCGCCCGCCGATGGATCAGTCGTCGATCGGTTCGATTCATGTTCCGCCCTGAATTCGTGAGGGTCCACCAGCCTTCCTCTCCCTCAGGGGTCTGCAGGCAACGCCCGACAGACTCCCCGCCCTTCACCGTCGCAACAACTCCTCAAGAACCTGCCCAACCAACCCCGGGTTCGCGCGCCCCTGGCTCCGCTTCATGA
>CAYSPU010000155.1:6751-14160 GCA_964432995.1 uncultured Verrucomicrobiota bacterium | reverse complement strand
GGGCGAGGTTGGAGTCACGAACCAGGTGGCGGAGTTGCCGTCGGTGCCGGTGGAGACGGAGCCGGACCCGGTGTCGGTGGAGACAAATGCGCCGTCGAACATTGGCGGAGGGACGAGCGGCGAGACCGGCAGTGCGCCCAATAGCAGTGGCGCGGCGGGCTCCGATAGTGGTCTGCCTGACGTCAAGGTGATTGTGCGGCTGCGGATCAGCGCGCAGCCGCAACCTGGTGGCGATGGGTGGACACTGAGCATTACGGGCCCCCCCTACGCCTGGCTGTATCTGCAACGAAGCAGCAATCTGCGTGACTGGGAGGGGTTTTGGTCCGCGCGGGCAGGAGCCGAGGGCGAAGTGCAGGCCGATATCGAGGACGCCGGCCGGCAGTTGATGTTCTATCGGGCCGTCACGCCGTAAGGAGGGTCGTGCTCCAACACCACGGGATTACGCGTCGACAACCCCAAGCGCAAGGCCTTGCAGCAGACTGCACCTCGGGAAAGTAGGGGAAGGGACTTCTTCGCCCGCCAGCGTTTTGCTACAAAGCCGCGCATGCCGCCGAATCAAGATCCTCGTGGGCTACCAGCAGAGGCCAGCAGCTCGTCGATGGTGAGGCGGTTGGCGTGGATCGACAACCTGCGCACGCTGATGATCGTGCTGGTAGTGAACATGCATGCCTGCGTGACCTACAGCCACATCGGGAGTTGGTATCGGATGGAGGGCCCGTCGCCGTCGATGCCGGTGAAGATCGTCTTCTACTTGTGGCAGGGCCATCTTCAGGCGTTCTTCATGGGGGTGTTGTTCTTTCTTGCAGGGGTCTTTGCCCACTGCTCGCTCCAGCGTCGCCAACCGGTGTCGTTTCTCCTCGAGCGCGGGCGTCGGCTCGGGCTGCCGTCGCTCTTCTACATGCTACTCCTGCATCCGTTCATTGTGTATGTGCTGCTCGCGCCGGCCGCGGGGAATTGGTCCGCGCTGCCGAGGCTCTATGGGCAGCACCTGACTTCCGGGCACGTTCTTGGTGGCAGCGGGCCGATGTGGTTTGCGTTGGCGCTCCTGCTGTTCAGCGTCGTCCTGGCCGGCAAACGGGTTTGGAGACCTGCCGCTCTCGAACAGTCGGGTCGGCTGTCCCAAGTGCCTGGCACCGGGGCGCTGCTGGGCTTTGCCTTCGTCCTGGTGTCGAGCACCTTCCTGGTGAGGCTGGTCCAGCCCCTGGGGACGAACGTGTTGAACTTTCAACTGGGTTTCTTCGCGCAGTACGTCGCAGCCTTCGTCGTCGGAGTGGCTGCGGGCAGACAGGGTTGGTTGGACGAGTTGGCGGCCTCGCGCCGGGCGCGGGTTGCGGGTTGGATTGGTTGTGTGGGTGGGCCGCTTTTGCTCACGGCCATCGCGGTGCTGGGCGGGCCGCCACCAGAAGGGGGCCCCGACCTCTATGCGGGAGGTTGGAATGTGAGAGCCCTGGCTCTTGCCGTGTGGGAACAGTGTGCCGGACTCGGGCTTGCACTGGGGGCGATGGCTTGGTTCCAGAGAAAGTGGAATCGCTGTGGACCGGTTGCCAGATGGCTTTCGGACCGTGCGTTTGCGGTCTATGTCCTGCACGCGCCTGTGCTCGTGGTTCTGACACTCCTCATCCGGCCCCTCGTCGTCCACGCTTTCGCGGGGGTCGCGCTGCTGACGCTGACGGGTCTGGGTGCGAGCTTTCTTCTTGCCGATGTGGCCAAACGCCTCCCGGGGCTGCGGAGCATCCTCTGAGCAGTTCGTGGCCGAGTGACCTGCACAGTGCCTCGGTGTTTGCTGCAGCGGACGCCGGTATGGCGGTCAGCGCTGGCTCAAGCCACCAGCAACCGCCGCGACGCAGTCGGCCAACGGGCGGAGTCTTTGGGGATGTTCCATCGCCTCGTTTGTTTGAATTCCGAGCGACAGCCCCGTATGCTGAAACGATGGTCCGTGCGGTGACGGCACATCGTCGGGTGATTCGGCGGGGGGCGGGTACTGGCACGTTCGGCGTGCCCGGCCTGGCCTGGACGGCGGCGTTTGCCGTCCTACTCTTCTGTTGCAGTTCCCGCCCGGTCGAGGCTCAAGTGGATATTCAGGCAACCGGGATGTTGGACTTCTCCCCTTCGCCGGTTCACGCCGGAGGCGGGCCGACCAATCTGAGTTACAGCTTCCTCTACCGGGGTCCCAGTCACGAGGATGAGTTCTATTTCACCCTCGTGACCGGGTTCTACCTTTCTCCGGACGCCGTCTTCGACGAAGCGGACGACATCTTCCTGGGCAGCCACTCGGTGCTGAAAGGCATTCCTCCCCACCTCACGGAGTATTCGAGCACCGAAATGCTGAGCAGTCCTTCCGAAGTCTCGGGGATGATGGTCCCTGCGACCGCCTCCGGTGACTATTATGTCTTCGTGCGATTCAGCACCGCGGGCGTCTCCGACTCGAATCCGACCAATGATGTCGTCGGGAGCGCCTTCGTCGTCACGGTAGTGCCGCCGGACTCCACTCCTCCCGTCATTACGATCCAGCCGCAGAGCCAGACGGTCGTGTTCTCGGGCACGGCGACGTTCACTGTGGTCGCGGAAGGGAGCGAACCGTTGAGCTACCAGTGGTGGTTCGACGGTGCGGTGCTGGAAGGTGCGACCGCCGCGACGCTGGTGTTGGGGGCGGTGACGCCGAGCGCCGCCGGGGCCTACGCCGTGGTGGTGAACAACACGGCGGGCAGCGTGACGAGTTCCAACGCGGTGCTGACGGTCGTCGTCCCTCCGAGCAACGATCTCTTTGCGAGCCGGATTGTTCTGAGCGGCCTGGCGACCAGCGCCACTGGCTCCAACGTCGGAGCCGGCAAGGAACCCGGGGAACCCCGGCACGCGGGAAACGCCGGCGGCAAATCCGTCTGGTGGACTTGGACGGCGCCGGTGACGACGACCGTGACGCTGGACACCGCGGGCAGTTCCTTCGGCACCTTGCTGGCCGTCTACACGGGTTCGGCCGTGGACGGTCTCACGCTCGTGGCGAGCAATGGTGCGACCGGCGGAGATGGCCCCAGCCGCCTCAGTTTTGGCGCCACCGCGGAGGTTGGCTATCTGATTGCCGTGGATGGTTGGGACGGAGCCAGTGGCGACATCGCGCTGCACCTCCGTTCCGAGACCAGGAGGTGGACGCTGACGGGGGCGATGTCCGCCGACCGTCATCGGCACACGGCGACCCTGCTGCCGGGGGGCGAGGTGCTGGTGGTTGGGGGGGAGGACACGGCGGGCAACAGTCTGGCCAGCGCCGAGTTGTATGGGAGCGCCGCCGAGGCGTGGACCTCGACCGGCCCGATGAACACCGCCCGCAGCCGGCACACGGCCACGCCGCTGGTCGACGGCCAGGTGTTGGTTGCCGGGGGCTACTCGAAGGGCAACCGTCTTTCCGGCGCCGAGCTGTTCGATCCGGTGACCGGGACGTGGACGCCGACGGGCGGGATGACTGCGGCCCGCTCTTCGCACACGGCGACGCTGCTGGCGGATGGCACGGTGCTGGTCGTCGGGGGCGAGGATACGGCCGGCAAGAGTCTGGCCAGTGCCGAGCGCTATGATCCGGCCACGGGGACCTGGACACCGGCGGGAGCGATGAACGCCGCGCGTGTTTTCCACACGGCGACGCGGTTAGCGGACGGGACGGTATTGGTTGCCGGGGGCTACGGGGATGGCAGCCAACGTTCGAGCTGCGAAGTCTACGACCCCGCCAGTGGGACATGGGAGTCGACGGGCGCCATGAGCGCCGCCCGCGCCGGGCACACGGCGACGCTGCTGTCGAACGGGAGGACGGTGGTGGTCACGGGCGGCTTTGGCAGTGGCCAGTATCTCTCCGGGGCGGAAGCCTGCGATTCCGCCAACCGAACCTGGACGGCGGCGGCTACGATGACCACCGCGCGCACGGGGCATACCGCGAGTTTGTTGCCCGACGGCACCATCCTGGTTGCGGGCGGCTACGAGAACGGCCACTTCCTTGCCAGCGCCGAAGGGTTGGATCCGGACCGCGGGCTGTGGACGTCGACCGGCGAGATGAACAGCGCCCGCGATTGGCATACGGCCACGGTGTTGCCGGATGGCCGGGTGCTGGCCGTTGGGGGTTGGCGGGCCCAAGGCGACGCCGTGGCGACCGCGGAATGGTACAATACCAGCACCCCGATTCTCCTGAGTGAGGCGAGCCTGTTGCCGGAGGGCGTGTTCCAGTTCGCCTTCACCAACACCCCCGGGCTCAGGTTCAGCGCGCTGGCGACCACCAACCTATCGCTGCCATTGACCCAGTGGACATCGTTGGGCGGTGTCACCGAGGTCTCGCCCGGCCAGTTCCGGTTTGCGGACCCGGAGGCGACGAACACTGCAGGGCGCTTCTACGGCGTGAGCTTGCCGTGACCGACGGGGAGCCTGGCGCGGTGCGTGCGGGCGCGGACTATCGGCGCGTTGTTCCTTCACTCGCGCGTGGCGTGGATCCCGAGCCGGATGATCTGCTCGATGAGCCGGGGATAGGGCAGGCCGGCTTTGAGGGCCGATTGGGCGAAGTCCTCATCCGCCGCGAGGATCGGGTTGGGGTTGGCTTCGATGAAGTAGAGTTCGTTGGCGGGTGTGAGGCGAAGGTCGAGCCGGGCGTAGCCGTCGATGGTCAGGAGGCGGTAGATGCGTTTGCAGGTTTCCGCGATGCGACGTTCGACGGCCGGATCCAGATTCTCAGCGAACTGGTTCTGCAGGCCCCAGCGCTTCCGATACTCCTCGTCCCACTTGGCTTTGTAGGTCGCGATTTTGGGTTCGTCCGGCGGGACTTCCTTGAAGACGAGTTCCCGGATGGGGAAGACCTGGAGGCGGCGGTTGCCCAGGATGCTGACGTAGAGTTCGCGGCCCTCGATGTATTCCTCGGCGATGGCGTCGTTGCCGTAGTGATCGTGGATGAACTGGACGCGTTCCTTGAACTGCTCGTCGGTTTCGACGAAGGAGGCCTGGGCGATGCCGTAGGAGGCCTCTTCCTTGAGCGGTTTGACGAGGATGGGGAAGTGGAGGCGCCGGGGGCGCGCGCCGCGCCGGCCGCGGGCGATGACGGTGAACTCCGGCACGCGGATGCGATGGTAGCCGAGGATCTTCTTGGAGATGGCCTTGTGCTTGCACAGGGTCAGGCCGGTCGAGCCGCAGCCGGTGAACGGCAAGCCGTGCATCTCCAGAAACGACACGATGTTCTGGTCAAAGGCCCGGTTGTTCTTGAACTGGTCGGCCAGGTTAAAGATGACATCCGGCTCGAAGCGCTGCAGCTTCCGGGTGAGAAGGTCCAGATCGTCGAAGATCGCGAGGTGTTCGGTGAGGATTGCCAGTTCGCCCAGGGCGGCGAGGACGTTCGCCTCGGTTTTCCAATCCTGGGTCTGGAGTTCGGCGCTCAGATCCTGATCGAGGGTCGTGGGCGCGATGGCGTCGAACAGGGCGAGGACTTTGAGTTGGCGTTGCACGACGGTTATTTGGTGCGCTTGAACCGGCCGGTGAACAGGTGGTTCATGACCAGGGTGGTGATGTAGGCGGACACCTGCAGGTTCTGTCGCGGGTCGTAGGCCTTGAGATAGAGCCCCAGTCGGTCGCAGCGGTCAATCAGCCGCTCCAGGAGGGCATCGACCCGGTATTTGCGTTCGTTGGTCCATTGGCAGACGGCTTCCATCAGATGCCGCCGGTGGTGTTTGAGGTATGCCGACGCCTTCAAACGCCCGGCGACATCAGTCCCGGCGTCGAAGAGCCGCCGCAGGTCGTTGTCGTAGAAGTCCGGGAACGAGTCTTCGTAGAGCTTCCGTTTCCGGGCGTAGTAGGTCTTGAGTTTGACGTTCAGACAATCGTGGTCGGCGACCAGGTACTCCGGCAGCCACAGCGGCGCCTTGCCGACGAGCGAACGCATCAGTTCCTCCACGAATTCGAGTTTGGCGAGCGCCTTCCACCCGCGGTAGCGCGTCCGCCAGTCTTCGCCGGGGGTGAGCCACACCGCGAACGTCTCCGCGAAGTCCTCGTCCGGATGACTCTGGGCGTACCAGTCATCCAGGTGCACGACGAACCTCCGGCTGTACGGGCGGGGCCGGTAGAAGGACGGGGTTTCCTCGGCGGAACTCCGACCGAACGTGCGCTGCCATTTGCGTTTCTTCGGCAACTGGTAGGCGAAGGCGTAGGTGTGAGCGACCTCGTGGCGCATCAACTTCATGAACCACTCCGGCGTCTCGCCTTCCACTTCGAGCATGATCTTCCGCTCGAGCTGGCGCAACCGGTCGTCCACCAGGAAGAACGGAATGAAGATCGCGGGAATGCCCACCGGCACGAACCACTCGTCGCCGACGTGACACGCCGGGTGGAAGACCAGGCCTTTCTGCGACAACTCGTCGTAGAGCTGTTGGATGAGCGGTTGCAGCTTCGTGCCCTCCAGTTTCAGGCCGAGGTGCGAGACCTTCTTCTCCAACAACTCCTCGTCGCTGAGGTTGGCCCAAGCCGGGGCGTCCATGGGCGGAGCGTAACACGGGCCGTTTGCGAGTCACAAGTGCCAGCGTGCCCCCGGATCCTCGCGTCAGCGGCGCTGGGGTTCGGTGGTCCCCGGTCGACGTGCGGTTCTCGCCCCCGCGGACGGGCGCGCTGTCGGCTCAGGGAAGATCCCGCCTCGGCGGCGGGATCCGATACCAACGGCGGAGAAGGAGCCCGCGGAGCGGCATCCACCAAGACCCAGGGTTGAGACCGGGTCAGGATTGCGCCGTGAAACCGCGGGCGATCTCGGCGAAGTCGGCCAACTGGCGTTGCTGCCAGGCGGCGTCGTGATTTCCTTCGACAGCCAACAAGCGCGCCACTTCGGGGGCCACGGCGAGGGCGGCCCGGGTGTTCAGGAACAGCGCGCGGGTGCGGCGCGCCAGGACGTCGTCCAGGGTACGGGCCATTTCGTGGCGCGCGGCCCAGACCACCTGGGCGGCGCAGAGGGGCAGCGCGTCGTGCAGCGGCCGCGCCAGCTCCGGTCGGCTCCGCCTGAGGTCGTCGATGCCGACCGCGTCCGAGCCGTAGCCGGCGAGCGCGCCGAACTGTTCCGCCCGCCGATGGAAGCCGTGGACGTGCAGGTCCTTGGTCACGCAGGGGCGTTCGGTGAGTCGTGCGAGCACGATGGCATGGTCCACGCCGTCCTCGGCCATCTTGCGGTAGGTGGTCCACTTGCCGCCGGTGATGGTCAGCAGTCCGGAGCGGGAGATGTGGATGGTGTGGTCGCGTGAGAGGGCGGCGGTGCTCGAGTTGTCACCGGCTTTCACCAGCGGGCGGATCCCGGTGAACACGCTGAGTATGTCCGCGCGCGTCGGGCGCCGGGCGAGGTAGCCGCTGGCGGTGTCGAGGATGAAGTCGACTTCCGCCTCGAGGGGCTGGGGCTCGAGGCACACGCTGGGGATGGG
>CAYSPU010000155.1:0-6741 GCA_964432995.1 uncultured Verrucomicrobiota bacterium | reverse complement strand
CCCACGACCACGTGGTGGTGCCAGGGGATGGCGAACATCACGCGGCCATCGCGGGTGTGGGGCACCATGATGGCGGTGTCGCGGGGCAGGAAATCGCGGGGCAGCACCAGGTGGACACCCTGGCTGGGGGCGATCATGGGGGTGGCGGAGGGTTCATCCAGGCGCCGCAACTGATCGCAGAACGGGCCGGTGGCATTGATGACGCAGCGGGCGGCGAGGCGGGTCTGGCGGCCGGCCTCTTCGTCGCGGAATTCCAGGCCGGTGACGAATCCGTCCGGGTCCTTGATCAGTTGCGTCACGCGCGCGTAGTTCAGCACGCAGGCGCCCTGCTCCGCGGCCGTCTGCGCGAGGTTGATCAGGAGACGGCTGTCGTCGAACTGGCCGTCGTGGTAGAGGACGCCGCCGCGCAGGCCATCGCGCTCGAGGGTGGGAATGCGTTCGAGCACTTCCGCGGGCGACAGCAGTTGGGAGCGGCCGAAGCCGTATTGGCCGGCCAGCATGTCATAGACCTTCAGGCCGATGCCGTAGAACGGGGCTTCCCACCACAGGTAATTGGGCACCACAAACGGCAGGTCGTGCACCAGGTGGGGGGCATTCTGCAGGAGCAGACCGCGCTCCTTCAGCGCCTCCATCACGAGCGAGATATTCCCTTGCTGCAGGTAGCGCACCCCGCCGTGCACGAGCTTGGTCGAGCGACTCGAGGTGCCCTTGCCGAAATCGCTCTGCTCCAGCAGCACCACGCTGTAACCGCGGGCCGCCGCGTCCACCGCCAGGCCCACGCCCGTGGCGCCGCCGCCCACCACCGCGATATCCCAAGGCTCGCGCCGGTCGCGGATTCGCTGGAGGAAGGTGTCGCGGTGCATGGACTCAGCCGGCGGCGGCGGGCTTCACGCTGGAGTGTTCCTCCCAATCGCGCGCGCGGTGCAGCGCCTCCGCCCAGCGGCGCCGGCGATGGGCGGCGGCGTCCGCGCTCATTTGCGGTGCGAAGGTGCGTTCGGCTTGTCCGGCGCGGCGGACTTCGTCGCGGTTCTTCCAGAAGCCGGTCGCCAGGCCGGCCAGGTAGGCGGCACCCAGGGCGGTGGTCTCGATCACTTTGGGGCGCACGACCGGCACTTGCAGGATGTCCGCCTGGAACTGCATCAGCAGGTTGTTGGCGGAGGCGCCGCCGTCGACGCGCAGCTCATTCATGGCGATGCCCGAGTCCTGTTTCATGACCTCGAGCACGTCGGCGACCTGGAAGGCGATTCCTTCCAAGGCGGCGCGGGCCAGGTGTCCGCGGGTGGTGCCGCGGGTGAGGCCGGTCAAGGTGCCGCGGGCGTATTGGTCCCAGTGCGGAGCGCCGAGCCCGGCGAACGCCGGTACCAGATACACCCCGCCGCAATCCGGCACGCTCGCGGCCAGGGCCTCGATCTCCGCGGAGGATTGGATGAGCCCCAATCCGTCGCGCAGCCACTGCACCACGGCGCCGCCGATGAACACGCTGCCTTCCAGGGCGAAGTCGGTCTGTCCCCCCGCCTGCCACGCCACGGTGGTGATCAACTGGTGCTTCGAGGGCGCGGGCTGCGGGCCGATGTTCATCAGCATGAAGCATCCGGTGCCGTACGTGTTCTTGGCGAGGCCGCGCGTGAAGCAGTGCTGTCCGAACAAGGCCGCCTGTTGATCGCCGGCGATGCCGCCGATGGGAATCGGCGCGTCGAACACGCCGCGCGCCGTCTCGCCATAGATCTCGCTCGAGGAGCGCACCTCCGGCAGGACTTCCCGCGGCACGTCCAGCATCCGGAGCAGTTCCTCGTCCCACGCCCCCGTGTGGAGGTTGTACAACATGGTGCGCGAGGCGTTGGTGGGATCGCTGATATGCAGCGCGCCGCCGGTCAGATTCCAGAGCAGCCAGGTGTCGATGGTGCCGAAGGCGAGCTCGCCGCGGCGCGCGCGTTCCCGCGCGCCGGGCACCTGATCGAGGATCCAGCGGAGTTTGCTTCCGGAGAAGTAGGCGTCAATGACCAGGCCCGCGCGTTGCTGGACCAGGCTGGCGTGACCGGCCTGCCTGAGCGCGTCGCAGAACGGGGAGGTGCGCCGGTCCTGCCAGACGATCGCGTGGTGGATGGGGACACCGGTGCGCCGATCCCACACGACGGTTGTCTCCCGCTGGTTGGTAATCCCGATGGCGGCGATGTCCGCCGCCTTCATGCCGGCCTGCCCCAGCGCGGCGCGCGCGGTCGTCACTTGCGTCTGCCAGATCTCCTGGGGGTCGTGCTCGACCCAGCCCGCCCGGGGAAAGAACTGCCGGAACTCCTGTTGGGCAACCGCGCGGATGGCGCCCGCGTGATCGAAGACAACCGCCCGCGAGCTGGTCGTGCCTTGGTCGAGAGCGAGAATTGCGGAGGTCATGGTCGGTTACTTGAGGCCGAGTTGCTGGCGCCGGCCGAGCAGGGCCATGGATTCCCGCACGCGTCGGGCCTTGGTCTCGGGTTTCCTGGCGGTGACGATCCAGCCGATGAACCGTCTTTGACAGGACGGTGCCAGGCTCTCGAAGAACTCCTTGGCCTTTCGATTTCGTGACAGGGCTTTCGCAAGCTCGACGGGCCGGCGGCCGTCCATCACGGGGCGCGCGTCCCGTTCCCAAATCCCCAGCCGCTGGGCGGCGTCGACCTTCGCCAGGCCGAAGGCGGTCATCCGGCCTTCGCGGATGACCTTCTCGGCGCGCCGACGGTTGGTGGGCGACCAGTTGCTGCGGTCGTGGCGCGGGGTGAATTTCCGGCAATAGCTCGCGTCATTGATCCGCTTCACGACGCTATCGATCCACCCGAAGCAGAGCGCCTCTTCGACTGCGTCCTCGTAATCGAGAGAGGGCTGGCCAGTCCCTTTCTTGTGGAAGACCAGCCAGATACCGCTGGGCTCGCGGTCGTGATGCGCCGCCAGCCACTGACGCCACTGGGCTCGAGTCTGTACGCAGAGTTGTCTCATGTTCCTCATTTCAACCGCGGATGAGCACGGATGGACACGGATTCGGCCGGGGAGTCGCAGGGAGTCCACCAGCCTCGGTGGAGACGCGAATCTCCGCGAATTCCCGCGGCTGCAGAGCGTGGTCCCTGGCGTGGATGAGGTTCACCTCGGGGAGATTGCGCGAATCCTGAGTCATCATCCACGATCCACAATCCGTCATTTCCTCGTCTCCTGGCGCGCCGCGCTGCCCGTTAGCGCGGGCGGTATTCCTTCTTCGCTTCGGGGAGCCAGCCCTGGAGTTGCTCGATCCGTTTCTCGTCGAGGGGATGCGTGCGCAGAAACCAGAGGGTCGATGAGCCGCCGCTCTGGCGGTTGATTTCGGCGAAGCGCTCCCAGAACCGGACGGCTTCCTCGGGGTCGTAGCCGGCGCGGGCCATGAATTTCAGGCCGATGAGATCAGCCTCGGATTCCTGCTTCCGGCTGTGGGGCAGTTCGCGGCCGAGGGTGGTGCCCAGGCCGTAGACCGTCGAGGCCGCCGATTGCCACTTGGGATCGGACTTGGCGAGGCTGGCGTTGAGCAGCCCGCCGCCGGTTTGCAGGACGAAGGCCTCGCTCACCCGCTCGGCGCCGTGGCGCGCCACTGCGTGGGCCACCTCGTGGCCGATCACGGTCGCCAGGCCCGCCTCGTTCTTGGTGATGGGCAGGATGCCGGTGTAGACGCCCACCTTGCCGCCCGGCAGGCAGAACGCGTTCGCCTCCTTGCTATCGAACAGGACGAATTCCCATTGGGCATTGGGGAGCTCCGCGACGGCGGCGATCCGCTGGCCCACCTTCTGCAACAGGGCGTTGGCCGCGCCGTCCTTGCTGATGGGCACCTCCTGCTTCATCTGGGTGAAGCTGGTCAGGCCCAACTGCGTTTCCTCCTGGGGTGAGAGGAGGATGAGCTGCTTTCGGCCCGTCTCGGACACGGTCGTGCAACTCGTCCACTGTGATGCCGCCAGGGACAACGTCGCCAGGAGCAGACCCATTCGCGTGGCTCTCATGGCTCCATCCAATCACACCACGCCGCCACCGACAAGTGGGCAGAGGCCCGGATGCGCCCGCGCGCGCTTGTTGACACCGCCCCCGGACCGCGGCTTCTCTCCAACTGCAGCCGAAGGTGTCAGGCGCGCTCGGCGCGCCAGGAGGTCGCGCCCCACCATCGGCATCGGGAGCAGACGGTAGGGCGACCTCTCCGAGGGCGCCGCTGTAGTATTGTAGCTGCGGGTCGAGAAGACCCGCGGTCCCGGAAGGGCTGGTTCGCGCACGGGAGTGGTTGGGCGATCGAGGGCCCGCGAGGTTGCGGACCGCGGCTCGTCTTGAGCCGCAGATGGCGGCGGGTGCGCTTTGCTGCGGGTCGTCCCGCGGCCGCGGGACGAGGCCCCAAGGGGTTGAGCAACCGGTTTGGGAGCAGTCCCAAGCAGCGCGCTACACCTGCTGCGTGTATTCGGGTTTGTACATTTGCGATTGGATGAACCGGAGGAGATCCTTCGGCCGGCGGCGGCGGGCGAGCTTCTCGCGGTAGACCTCCTCGGCGACCGCGGTCGCCACCGCAGCCGACACTTCGGGCATGCGTTGGAGCGCCGGATAGACGCGGCCTTCAGCCAACTCGCTCTCGCGCACCTGATCCGCCAGGGTGCGCGCCGCCTTGAGGAACATGGCATCGGTAACCCGACGGGATTCGGAAGCGACGATCCCGAGGCCGACGCCCGGGAAGATGTAAGCGTTGTTGCCCTGGCCGGGCACGAGTGTCCGGCCCTCGATTGTGACCGGTGGAAACGGACTCCCGCTGGCGAAGATCGCCCGGCCGCGGGACCAGGTGTAGGCCTCCTCCGCGGTGCACTCCGCCTTCGAGGTCGGATTCGACAGCGCGAAGACCACCGGGCGCTCGTGGCAACGGCACATGGTCTCGACGATCTCCCGGGTGAAGGTCTTGGGAACGCCGCTGGCCCCGATGAGGATGTGGGGTCGAAGGGCCTGGACAGCGGAGAGCAGGTCGGGGCGGGGCTCGTGTTCGTGAGCAAACGGCCGTTTATGTTCGTTCAAGTCCGTTCGGGAGCGCACGATCAGTCCTCGGGAATCGACGAACCAGCAGCGCTGGCGGGCCTCGGCTTCGGACAATCCCTCTTCGACCAACTGGGCGACGATCATGTGGGCGATGCCGATACCGGCCTCGCCGGCTCCGGCGAAGAGGATGGTCTGATGGCGAAGCAGGCCGCGGGTGAGACGGAGGGCGGACCAGAGCCCGGCGAAGGCGACGGCGCCGGTGCCTTGGATGTCGTCGTTGAAGCAGCAGACGCGGTCCTGGTACTTCCGCAGCAGCCGAAACGCGTTCCGGTTGGCGAAGTCCTCGAATTGAATCAGCGCTTTGGGGAAGACCTTCCGCACGGCGACCACGAACTCCTCGATCAGCGCGTCATATGCTTCTCCGCGGACGCGTCGCTGTTTGAGTCCGGTGTAGAGCGGTTCCTGGAGCAGGGTCTCGTTGTCGGTGCCGACGTCGATGGTGACGGGCAGACAGAGGGCGGGATGGACCCCGGCGCAGGCGGTGTAGAGGGAGAGTTTCCCGACCGGGATCCCCATGCCGAAGGTGCCCAGGTCGCCCAGGCCGAGGATCCGTTCGCCATCGGTGACCACGATGACGCGGGCGTCGTGCTGCGGCCAGTTCCGAACCAGACGCGCGACGTGCCCGCGGTCGCGGATGGAGACATAGATGCCGCGGGGGCGGCGGAAGAGGTTGCCGTATTCCTGGCAGGCGCGGCCGACGGTGGGCGTGTAGATGATGGGCATCATCTCCTCGAGGTTATCCATGATGACGCGGTAGAAGAGCGTCTCGTTGCGGTCCTGGAGGGCGATGAGCTGGATGTAACGTTCCAGGTCGTTGGGTTTCTTGTGGAAGTTGATCATCACGCGGAGGACCTGTTCCTCCTGCGTGTGGACGCGCGGTGGCAAGAGGCCGCGCAGGCCGAGGGCGTCGCGTTCTTCTTCGCCGAAGGCCGTGCCCTTGTTCAGGAGCGGGTTTTGGAGCCAGAACAGACCTCGATGCCGGCGGATCCGGACGGGGCACTTCCTGCCTTTGGGGGCGGCCGGTTCCGAGGCTGGGGCCGATGGTTTCCCGCGGCGCGGAGTTGTCGGTGAGCGCATCGGGCGGAGGGTATCGACCGACTCGGGAGGATCAAGGGGATTCCAGGAATTGCCCTCGAGCCGTCGATGATTGCAGCGGTCGAGGACGGCCGCGGTCCGGCAGGCGGGCGACGCTGGCTCGGGGGCGGCGTCAGGATGGGCGCCGGGCCCGCTCCAGCCCCGCTAATCGTCTTGACCCTGGCAGGGGGGGGTCCTTAAGTTACCGGCCTGTAAGGCATCATTCATGTTCGCGCAACTTAAGAGCCTGTTTTCCAACGACATTGGGATAGACCTCGGGACCGCGAACTCGCTGGTATACGTTCGGGACCGGGGAATCGTGTTGCGTGAGCCTTCGGTAGTAGCCATTCAAGCCGGCACGACGAACGTGTTGGCGGTGGGCGAGGAGGCCAAGCGGATGAAGGACGGCGTGATCGCGGACTTCGAGATAACCGAAGCGATGCTCCGGCATTTCATCCAGAAAGTGCACTACCGCAAGCTCATCGCCCCCCGAGTGGTCGTGGCGGTCCCTTCGGGGATCACCGAAGTGGAGAAACGGGCGGTTAAGGACTCGGCAACCCATGCGGGGGCCCGCGAGGTGGACCTGATCGAACAGCCGATGGCGTCGGCGATCGGGGT
>CAYSPU010000154.1:0-14165 GCA_964432995.1 uncultured Verrucomicrobiota bacterium | reverse complement strand
GTGGGACTTGTTGAAGCCGTAGCCGGCGAACTTCTCGAGCAGGTCGAAGATGTCGTTGGCTTTGGCGGCGGGGATCTGGTTGGTGCGGGCGCAGCCTTCGACGAAGCGGCTGCGTTGCTGGGCCATTTCCTCGACCTTCTTTTTGCCCATGGCGCGGCGGAGGAGGTCGGCGGAACCGAGGGTGTAGCCGGCGAGCACCTGGGCGGCCTGCATGACCTGCTCCTGGTAGACCATGATGCCGTAGGTCTCGCGGCAGATGGGTTCGAGCAGGGGATGTTCGTATTCGATCTTCACCTCGCCGTTGCGGCGCCGGATGTATTCCGGGATCAGGTCCATGGGGCCCGGACGGTAGAGCGCGATCAGGGCCGTGATGTGGTCGAGCGATCGGATCTGGAATTTGCGGCAGAGATCGCGCATCCCGCCGGATTCCAGTTGGAAGACGCCGAGGGTTTGGGCGCGGTTGAGGAGTTCGTAGGTGGGGGCGTCGTCCAAGGGGAGGCGGTCGATGGGGATGGCGATGTTCCGGGTGCGCTGCACCATTTCGCAGGTGTTGCGGATGACGGTGAGCGTCTTGAGCCCCAGGAAGTCCATCTTCAGGAGGCCGAGTTCCCCCACGGGCCCCATGGCGTATTGGGTGACGATGCTGCCGTTTTCGTCGCGCTTCAGGGGGAGCAGGTTGACGAGCGGTTCGCCGCCGATGACGACTCCGGCGGCGTGGACGGAGGCGTTGCGGGTGAGATCCTCGAGGACGAAGGCGGTGTCGACCAATTCCCGGGTGGCTTCCTCGGTCTCGTAGGCCTGTTTGAAGTCGGGGGACTGCTGCAGCGCCTTGGCCAGGGTCATCTTCAGCTCGTTGGGGATCATCTTGGCCAACCGGTCGCACTCGGAGTAGCTGAGGCCCATCACCCGGCCGACGTCACGGATCACCGATTTGGCGCCCATTGTCCCGAAGGTGACGATCTGGGCCACGCAGGTCTCGCCGTATTTCTGGCGCACATAGTCGATGACATCGGCCCGGCGGTCGTCCGCGAAGTCGATGTCGATATCCGGCGGGTTGACGCGCTCGGGATTGAGGAAGCGCTCGAAGAGGAGGCCGTAGCGGATGGGGTCGACGTTCGAGATCTCGAGGAGGTAGGTGACGAGCGATCCGGCGGCGGATCCACGGGCGACGCAGGCGACGCCCTTGCTGCGGCCGTGGCGGACGAAATCGCCGACGATGAGGAAGTAGCTGACGAACCCGGTCTCTTCGATGACGCGCAACTCGAGTCGGAGCCGTTCGAGCAAGGCGTTGACGGCGGCGGCGACCGGCGGATCCGACAGCGCGGGCGGTGCCGCCCCGGCGTCCGTGGCCGGGTCGGTCGCGTCCTCCGGCGTCCAGGTGGGGAGGCGGTGCGGGTCTTCGACCGACTCGACGACGAAGGTCTCGCCCTCGGGCCGGGCGCGGATTCCGTAGCGGTGCGCGAGGCCATCGGCGAGCAGTTGACGGAGGCAGGCTTCGCGGCTGATCCCCTCGGGCGGATGGAACACCGGGTAATGCAGTTTACCGAACGGGATTTCGACCTGACAGCGTTCGGCGACTTCGAGGGTGTTGCGGACGGCTTCCGGCACTTCGGCGAAGAGGGCGGCCATCTCGTCGGCGGAGCGGAGGTAGAACTGTTCGGGCTGGTAGCGGAGTCGTTTGGCGTCGGAGAGCAGGCTTTGGGTGCCGATGCAGATCAGGCAGTCGTGGGCATGCGAGTGCTCGCGCTGCACGTAATGGACGTCGTTCGTGGCGACCAGCTTGAGGCCGAACTCCGGGGCCCAGGCGATCAACTGCCGGTTGACCTTGGCCTGTTCCGCCAAGCCGTGATTCTGCAGTTCGAGGTAGTAGCGGTCGGGCCCGAAGGTTTGCCGAAACCAGTCGATGGTTTCGCGGGCGCGGACGAGTTGGTCGCGCGCAATGAGGTCGGGGACTTCGCTGGCGAGGCAGCCGGAGAGGGCGATGATGCCGGAGGCGTGGGCGGCGAGGAGTTCCTTGTCGACGCGGGGCTTGTAGTAGTAACCCTCGAGGTGGGCGGCGGTGACCAGTTGGATGAGGTTGCGATAGCCGGTGTTGTCCGCCGCCAGGAGCAGGAGGTGGTGGTAGACGTCCCGGCCGCCGCCGGCCGATTTCTTGTCGAAGCGACTGCCGGGGGCCACATAGACTTCGCAGCCGAGGATGGGGCGGATTTCCTGTTCGCGCGCCGCCTGGTAGAAATCGATTGCGCCGTACAGGACCCCGTGATCGGTGATGGCCAAGGCGGGGAAGCCGAGCGTGCGCGCGCGTTCCACCAGGCGGTCCAGACGGCAGGCGCCGTCCAGGAGCGAGTACTCCGAATGGACGTGCAGGTGGACGAATTCCGCGCGCGACATGGGTCCACGTTACTGCCCGTGATCCGGGCGGCGCAAGCGCCGACGGAAGACAGCGGGTTCGACACTGCGCCACCTCTTGCATAGGGATGGAAGGAAAGTACCGGTCGTTCCCACCGCGCCAGATCGTCACCGTCATAGGCCGTATTTCGCCGACAAGCTGCGCGCCAAGGTCCTGCGCCTCTTCGACCTTGTCGCCCAGCCCAGTCTGCCCGCGCCGGACTCGGTTTCCGGGCCGCAGCAGCTCAAGCGCCCGCGTGGACTCTTCGAGAGGCTGCACGACGCGTACCCTTCGTTGCGCCGCGCGCTCCGCACCCGTCGCTCCGTCGAGATCGTCCGCACGATCGGAGGCGAGACATGAGGGATTGGCTTCCCAGGACTATCTGCTACTCTCATACGACAACATGACACCGGAAGAACTGAGAGTGTTGATCCGGAGCGGCGAGGCGGACCGAGTGGAGTTGACCCGTGCTGCACAGGACAATGAGAAGTGCCGCGAAGCGATCTGCTCGTTCTCCAACGACATGGCAGGGCGAGGACTTCCGGGCTACCTCCTCATTGGCATCGATGAGAAAGATCCGGCTCATCGCCTGCCTGTCACCAACGAGATGCTGGAGAAACTCGTAGGGCTACGTTCGGACGGCGCCATCCTGCCGCTGCCGGTCATGAACGTCAGCCGGATGCCTCATCCCGACGGCGGCGGGGAAGTCATCGTCGTGGAGGTACAGCCGCACGACTTGCCGCCGGTGCGCTACAAAGGCAGGATTCGTATCCGCATCGGACCGCGCAAGGATGTGGCCAGCGAGGCGGAGGAGCGGGTGCTGATCGAGCGCCGGACTTCCAACTTTCGGACATTTGACGCCACCCCCTGCCCGGAAGGCGACTTGCGGCGCCTGGATCTGGGAACATTCCGGCAAAGCTACCGTCCCCTGGCGGTTGCCGCCGAAGTCATTGCCGGAAACCGTCGGGACATTCACGAACAGCTTGCGGCGTTGCGGTTCTACAATCTCAAGCGCCAGTGCCCGACCAATGCGGGAATGCTGGTCTTCGCCTACGATCCGCTGGACCTGTTTCCCGGCGCGAAGGTGCAGTTCGTCCAGTTCGACGGCCCTGGCCTCGAGGACGACGTGCTCGCCGAGAAGACGTTCACCGGCAACCTGATCACGCTGTTGGCGGAGTTGGACAGTTTTCTCAAAGGGCGATTCACCCAGAAGCCGGTGGCGTTGTCCGATTTGCGGGAGCAGGCGGTATTTGACTATCCGCCCGAGGCCGTCCGTGAGCTGCTGATGAACGCCGTGCTGCATCGGGACTACCAATCAACCGGCCCCACGCGCTTCTACCAGTTCAGCGATCGGATCGAGATTCAGAACCCGGGCGGACTCTACGGTGAGGCTTCGCCGGAGAACTTCCCGCGAGTCAACGCCTACCGGAATCCGATCATCGCGGAGGCGATGCATGTGCTGGGCTACGTGAACCGGTTCGGTCGCGGCATCGCCCGGGCAAGACGGGCGCTGGCCGACAATGGCAGTCCGGAACCGCGTTTCGACTACCGAACGAGCCACTTCCTTGCCATCATTTCGAAGCATCCAATGCGATGAAGACCCTGGCCTTTTTCAATAACAAGGGCGGCGTGGGAAAAACCACGCTGCTCTACCACTTGGCGTGGATGTTCGCGGATATGGGGAAACGGATCCTGGTGGCAGACTTCGACCCGCAGGCGAACCTGACCTCGATGTTCCTGACGGAACCGGAACTGGAAACGCTGTGGGATCCTGACAACGCTGAGGATCAGAGCGTCATGGCGCCCCTTAGTCCGATCATCCGCGGTCTGGGTGACATCGGCCCCACGCCCCTTCAGCGCATCGCGCCTAACATCCGGCTGATTCCCGGCGATCTGAACCTCTCCAGCTTTGAGTCGAACCTCTCCGAAGCGTGGGCCAAGTGCCTTGACCGTCAAGAGCCGGCCTTCCGTACCACCAGTTCGCTCTACCGCATCATCCGATCGGGTGCGGGCCAATTCGGCGCCGACTTGGCGCTGATTGACGTCGGGCCGAACTTTGGCGCCATCAACCGTGCGGCTCTGATCTCGGCGGACGCCGTGGTCATTCCGGTGGCACCGGACCTCTTTTCCATCCAGGGGCTCCGAAACCTGGGTCCCACCCTTTCAAACTGGCGTCGGGACTGGACGGCCCGACTCGCGCAGAACCCGGCGGCTGATCTTCCACTGCCACAGGCCGCCATGCGCCCGCTCGGCTATGTGGTGCTTCAGTTCGGAATCCGAGACAGCCGGCCAGTCCGTGCTTACGACAAGTGGGCACGCAGAATCCCCGTGACGTTCAGGGAGAAGGTGCTCGGTCTCGCGGCTGACGGAGTCGACACCACGGTGAACGACCCCAACTGCCTTGGACTGCTGAAGCATTACCGGAGTCTAATGCCTATGGCGATGGAGGCCCGAAAGCCGGTCTTCAAGCTCAAGCCTTCCGACGGAGCCATCGGAGCCCACACTTCTGGTGTGAAGCACTGCGGTGATGACTTCCGGAATCTCGCGAGCAGGGTTCTCGGGGCTCTTGGATTGCCGCAGCCCGCCCTCGTCGAAGGGTGATGATCACTCCGCCGCTTGGCCCCAGCCGGAGTTGCTGGCTGGCTCCCCGTTCGGCCTTGATTCTTGAGGGGGTGCCGCGCATGTTGCGCGCGTGCGAAAACGACTCCCCTGTCTCGGCGCGCTGATGGCGGTGACGGTTCTGCTGTCCGCGGCCGAACCCGAGCGATCGGTGGTGCAGATCATCACGTTCAGTCAGCAGCCGGTGTATGACTTGCCGTGGCGGTTTGACGCGGTGCGCCGGAGCGGGGGGACGGGTTTTGTGATCAAGGGTCGGCGCATTGTGACGAACGCGCACGTGGTGGGGTGGGCGCGGCAGATTCTCCTGCGCCGCTACCAGGATCCGCAGCCCTACCTGGCGCGGGTGCGGTTCGTGGGGCACGACTGCGATTTGGCGCTGATCGAGCCCGAAGACGAGAGCTTCTTCGACGGTTTGGAGCCGCTGGATTTTGGGCCGTTGCCTAAGGTGCGGTCGACGGTGGTGACCTATGGCTATCCGGCGGGGGGCGAGCAGATCTCCTACACGCGCGGGGTGGTTTCCCGCATCGAGCTGCAGACGTATGTGCACATTGGGAACCGCGGTTTCCTGGCGGTGCAGACCGATGCCGCCATCAACCCCGGCAACAGTGGTGGCCCGGTGATGCAGGACGACCGCGTGGTGGGGGTGGCTTTTCAGGGGATGCCGGGCCTCGAGAACGCCGGTTTCTTCATCCCCCCGCCGCTGGTCGAGCACTTCCTCAAGGACGTCGAGGACGGGCGTTACGACGGATTCCCGGTGGCGGGGGTGCGCGTGGTGCCGTTGCAGAATCCGGCCTATCGCCGTTTCCTGAACCTCACACAGGATCGCGTCGGGGCGCGGGTGGACAGTCTGCTGCCGATTGCGGGGACCCGGGAGGTGATCCAGCCGGAGGATGTCTTGCTGCAGATTGGCGACTACGAAGTGGGCAGCGACGGCTCGACGATGTTCGAGGGCAACCGGGTCTTCTCGGGGGTGGCGTTTCAGTTGGCGCAGCACGGGGAGAGCGTGCCGATCAAGCTCTGGCGCAAGGGCGAGGCGGTGTCCACTTCCCTCCCGGTTGAGGTCTACGAAGGCGACCGGCTGCTGGGGAACCAGTATGACCGCCTGCCCCGCTACTATGTATACGGCGGACTGATCTTCACGCCGCTGAGTCTCGATTACCTCAAGACCCTGGGGCGCGATTGGCGCGACCTGGCCAACCAGGAGATTGTCTACGAGCTGTATTACCGGCGCCACGAAAGCCCGGCCACCGCCCGCACGGAGCCGATCATCCTGAGCTCGGTCCTCGCTCACCCCGTCAATGCCAACTTCAAAGTAACCGGCCGCGCCCTGGTCGACCGCGTCAACGGCGTGCGCATCAACCAGCTCGAAGATGTGGTTCGGGCGTTCGCGGCGGCGACGAACACGCATCACGTGCTGGAGTTCCTGCCCAACGGCGCGCTCGAGACCTTGAACCGTGCGGAGGCGGAGGTCGCCCAGGAAGAGATCCTGGCCACCTATGGGGTGCCGAAGGACCGTCGGCTGTGAACCGAGAACGAGCCGATCGCCCGCAGCCCGCCGTGGCCGGGGATGGCCGGATGGGAGAGAGGAGAATACCTATGGAGAACCGGAAGCATGTCAGGCGGTGGCCGGTGTTGGCCGTCCTGCTCGCGGTGACCACGTGGAGCGCCGCCCATGCCCGCAACGCCGGCGCGGGGTCGTCCGGTCGCTGGGCGAAAACCCTGGTGGGCGTCGAGATCACCCGCAAGGTGTATGACTATCAGCAACCTTGGGCCCGGCGGTCGCAGACCGTCCAGAAACCGGGAATCGTGGTCGGCCCCGGCGAAGTCCTGACCACCGCCCACTTGCTTTCGGATCACACGGTGGTGCGGCTCCAACGAAACGGACGCGGTGTCTGGTATGACGCCGCGGTGCGCTGGGTGGATTACCCCGGGGGACTGGCGTTGATCACCACCACCAACGCCGCTTTTTGGAAGGGGCTCGAACCCGCTCGCCTCTCCAAGAACGTCTCCCGTGACGGGGATCTGCAGATCCTCCGCTGGCGCGGCGGGACGCTCGAAAGCCGCAAGGCCGAGTTCAACCGGTTCACGGTGCGCAATCCCGGTCCGACCGAACCCGCGCACGTTCTGCTGCAGCTCACCTCCGAAATCGAGGGGGCCGGCTGGGGGGAGGCCGTCGTCCGCGGCAAGGAGTTTGTCGGCCTCGTTTTCGCCCAGGGCGGCAACTTCTGTCAGGCGGTCCCCGCGCCATTTATTCGGACGGTCCTCGACGCCCAACGCCAGGGAACCTATCGGGGGATCGGCTACTTCGATTTCACGTGGCAACCGACGGAGAACCCCGAGACGCAGCGCTACCTGAAGGTCCCTGGGGAAGGCCGCGGGGTGGTGGTGATTGACGTGGCCGATAAGCCCGGCGTGACGCCCGTTTTGCATCCGCGCGACGTGCTGCTGGAAGTGGACGGTTTCGCGATCGACAACCAGGGCGACTACGTGGACCCGGCGTATGGGCACTTGCTGTTGGAGAACCTCGCCACCCGGGGCAAGTGGGCGGGCGACACGGTTCGCTTCAAGGTGTGGCGCGACGGTCGGGCCCTCGACGTGGACTACGTGCTTCCGAAGATTCAGGAGGCCGGCCGGCTGGTTCCCGAGTCGCCCAACGATCGGGAACCGGAGTACCTCGTCGCCGGCGGACTCGTCTTTCAGCCGCTCACCCGCGAGTACCTGCAGAGCTGGGGACAGGACTGGGAGCGGATGTCGCCGTTCCGGCTGGCCTACTTCCGCAACGAGTACCCCTCCCGCGAGCGCCCGGCGCTGGTTGTCCTCTCCATGGTCCTCCCCGACGTTTTCAACCTGGGCTACCAGGAAGTGCGCAACCTCGTTCTCGAGAAGGTGAACGGACGCCGGGTCAGCACCTTGCGCGAGCTGGAGGAGGTCCTCCGCCAACCGCAGGGGGACTTCCACGTCCTCGAGTTCCTGGTCGGGGAAACCCTGCAGCGCATCGTTCTGGACGCGCGGCAACTGGACGCCACAACGCGACGCGTGCTCGAACGCTACGGGATCGAACGCGACCGCGTTGTCTTCTCGCAGTGAGTCGGCGCCCGGCGGCTACTCCCTGAGCCAGTGCTCCCGGATGATCTGGGCGCGCTCCCGATGGTAGTCCTGGGGGGTGACCTTGCCTTCGCGGTAGAGCTGGTTCAACTGGGCGAGACGTTCCATGCCCACGGCGGTGAGTTTGGCATCCGGGGGCGGCTCTTCTGCAGGCGTTGGCGCCGGCGCGGGGGCGGCCACCACCGGCGCGGGCGGCGGCGGAGCAACCGGAGCAGCAGGCGCAGGAGGGGCCGCGGCCGCGGCGGCGTGGGCACGGTCCAGTTCCGCCATCTTCTCGGCCAAGGCCTGCTGTGCGCGGGCGACGTCGGCATCGCTCAATCCGGATCCGTCCGTTGGAAAGGCCACCACCGGGGCCGCCGGGGCGGTTGGCTGGGGCGGCGGCGGCGCGACTGGGGGCGCGGCCGGAGGAGGTGTGACAGCGACAGTGGGGCGCGCGCGTTCCAGTTCCGCCATCTTCTCGGCCAAGGCCCTCTGGGCTCGCTCGGCGTCGGCATCGCTCAGCCCGGACGGTGCGGCTGGCGCGGTGGGGGTGACGACGCGGGTGGTTGGCTGCGGGGGAGGAGTCACCACGACCGGAGTGGTGGGAGCGGGCGGCCGGTTGAGTTCCGCCATCTTCTCGTCCAGCGCCCTCTGGGCGAGGCCAGCGTCCGCGGATGGTGCCGGGGCGGGCGTCACGGCGGGGGACGACACCCCCGGGGAGAGCATGGGGGTGAGGTTTACGTTGCGGTTCAGTTCGGCCATCCTGGCATCGAGCGCCTTCTGGGCGGCGGACTGATCTGCCTCGCGGGCCGGGGCTCGAGGGGCGGGGGTGGTCTCAAGTTCGCGCAGTTTCCGTTGGAGCGCTTCCTGGGCTCGGGCCTGTTCGGCGGTGCTGACGGGAGGGGGCGGGGTCTCGCTGGCCTGGGCGTCGCGCATCGCCTGTTCGAGGGCGCGGTCGGCCTTGGCGCGGGGTTCCGGTGCCGAAGCGTTTCCTTCGCCCGGCGCAGGGCCGAGGTCCGTGGAGAATTCCGCGTATTGCTCGGCAGTGATCTTGCCGTCCTGGCGCAATCGATCCAACTCGGAGCGCAGTTGTTCTTTGCCGGGCATGCCTTCGGTGGTATTGATCTCGGCGATTTTCTTGCGGAGGATCAATTGGTTGCGATCCGGCACACAAGTCTTCGAACGCTGCGCCTGAACGTCCGTTACCAGCAGCGCCACACCTCCCAGAAACCAGAGCAACGTCGTCAGTCTCATGGCCGCGTACGCTAGCCCACGCGACCGGCTGAATCAATCCATTTCCCTGCCCCGTTGCGCGCCGACCGGTTTTCCGCCATAACGGGGGCCGCGTGATCATCGACGTGCACACCCATGCCTTCCCGGACCACCTGGCCGCGCGGGCCATGGCCCAACTCCAGGCGGAAACCGACCAGGTCACGGCGGTGCTCGACGGCACCGTGGCCGATCTGCTGCGCTCGATGGACCGCGCCGGCATCCACGCCTCCGTCGTCGCGTCGATTGCCACCCGCCCGTCGCAGTTCGATCCGATCCTGCGCTGGTCCGATTCCATCCGCTCCGATCGGATTGTGCCGTTTCCGTCGTTGTGTCCGTTGGCGCCGGAGGCGGCCGATCAGGTTCGTCGCATTGCCGCGGAGGGATTCGCCGGGTTCAAACTGCACGCCTACTATCAGCGATTTGTCCTCGACGACCCCCGGGTCAACCCGGTGTATGAGGCGGCGGCGGAGGCCGGTCTGGTCGTCCTGATGCACAGCGGTTTTGACCTCGCCTTCCCGCGCGACCGGATTGCCGATCCGGTCCGGATCCGCCGGCTGCTGGACCGCTTTCCCACGCTCCGGGTCATTGCGGCGCACTGCGGCGCCTGGGCGGACTGGGAGGAGGTGGAGCGTCATCTGCTGGGACAGGATGTTCACTTTGACATCTCGTGCAGCTTCGATTTCATGAGCCCGGACCAGGCCGCGCGCATTCTCCGCGGCCATCGGGCCGACCGGCTGTTGTTCGGCTCCGATAGCCCCTGGGTGGACCAGGCGCGAACGCTCGAGCAAGTGCGGGCGTTCGACCTCGGGGCGGAAGCGGAGGAACAGTTGCTGGGACGGAATGCCGGGGCGCTGCTCCGCCGGCTGCCCCTGCCGCCAACCTGAACCACCGACTCGAATTCATGCTCGCCGCCAACGGCTTCGACAACGACCGCTATCTGGACCAGCAGACCGCCGCCATCCTGGACCGGGTGCAGGGATTCCAGGGGAAACTCTACCTCGAGTTCGGGGGCAAGCTGCTGTTCGACTACCACGCTTCCCGGGTGCTCCCCGGTTTTGATCCGAACGTGAAGATGCGGCTGCTGCAGAAGCTGCGGGATCAGTCCGAAGTCCTGCTCTGCATCTACGCCGGCGACATCGAGAGGCGAAAGATGCGCGCCGACTTTGGCATCACCTACGATTCCGATGCGCTCAAGACCATCGACGAGCTTCGGGAATGGGGGGTGACGGTGCGGGCGGTGATCATCACGAGGTTCGACGGGCAGTCGGCCGCCCGCTCCTTCCAACACAAGCTCGAGCACCGCGGCATTCGCGTTTACACCCACCAAGCCACGAAGGGCTATCCCACTGACGTCGACACCATCGTCAGTCCGGAAGGTTACGGCGCCAACCCCCACATCGAGACCGAGCGTCCCATCGTCGTGGTCACCGGGCCGGGCCCCGGCAGCGGCAAGCTCGCCACCTGCCTCTCCCAGCTCTACCATGAGCACCACCGCGGGTGCTGCGCCCATTACGCCAAGTTCGAGACCTTCCCCATCTGGAACCTGCCGCTCCAACACGAGGTCAACGTGGCCTACGAAGCCGCCACCGCCGAGCTCAAGGACGTCAACCAGATCGACCACTTCCACCTCGAGGCCTACCAGCAGCCGGCGGTCAACTACAACCGCGACCTCGAGGCCTTCCCCCTCGTCCGCCGCATCCTCGAACGCATCACCGGCCAACCTTCCTGCTACCGGTCGCCGACCGACATGGGCGTCAACCGTGCTGGCTTCGGCATCGTTGACGACGCCGCCTGCCGCGCCGCGGCCCGCCAGGAGATCATCCGCCGCTACTACCACTACTCCTGCGAATACGTCGTTGGCCTCGTCAGCCGGGATACCGTGCAGCGGGTGGAATTGCTCCTCCGCGATCTGGGGCTGACGACCGCGGACCGCGCCGTGGTCCGGCCGGCCCACGATGCCGCCCGCGAGGCCCAGGCCCGCGGCAAGGGCACGGACGGCATCTTCTGCGGGGCCGCCCTCGAATTGCCGGACGGGGAGATCATCACCGGCCGCAACTCGCCTCTCATGCACGCCGCCGCCAGCGTCGTCCTCAATGCGATCAAACACCTCGCGGGCATCCCCGACCGCATCCACCTGCTCCCGCCCGTGGTTACCACGTCGCTCACGCATTTCAAACGAGACGTCCTCCGGGGAAAGAGTACCAGCCTGGACCTCGAGGAGACCCTGATCGCCCTGGGCATCAGTGCGAACCTGAACCCCGCCGCCGAGACCGCGGTTGAGCGGCTGCAGGATCTCCGCGGCTGCGAACTGCACCTCACCCACCTTCCGACGCCGGGGGACGCGGCCGGCCTGCGCAAGCTCGGCATCAACGCCACCAGCGAACCGGAGTTTGCCACCAAGAGCCTGTTTGTCGGGTGAGTGGCGCGGCGGCTCGGGGCCGATCGGCTCTTTCCTTGACGATTCGAGGGTTCGCCTCTATCCGTTGGCCATGACTTCATCAAGTGCTCAGCCATCTGCCCCCCGCTCGCCATCCGGCGTGTCGCGGCGCGCGTTTCTGCAGACCTCCAGCGCCGCGGCGGCCGGCGGGATCGCCGCCTCCTACCTCAGCTTCCCCGCCCGGGCGTTTGCCGCCAACGGCGACACGCTCCGCGTCGCCTTGATCGGTTGCGGCGGGCGCGGCACCGGCGCCGCCAACCAGGCCCTTGCGGCCGACAAGAACGCCGTGTTGACGGCGGTGGGCGATGTCTTCCGCCGACAGGTCGACACTTCATTGAAGAGCCTGCGGAATGTGGCCGAGGTGGCCGACCGTGTGCAGGTGACGCCGGACAAGCAGTTCGTTGGCCTCGACGCGTTTCAGAAGGTCATCGACAGCGGCGTGGATGTGGTCTTGCTCGGCTCGCCGCCGGGATTCCGCCCGCAGCACTTGAAGGCCGCGATCGCGGCGGGGAAGCATGTCTTCTGCGAGAAGCCCATGGCCACCGACGCGCCCGGGGTCCGGTCCGTGCTCGAGTCGGCGGAACAGGCGCGGCAGAAGAAGCTGTCGCTGGTGGCGGGCTTTTGCTGGCGGTATGACGCGGCCTGTCGCGAGTTCTACCGGCGGATTCATGACGGCGCCCTGGGAGAGGTGCGCGCGGTCCACGCCACCTACTTGACGGGGCCGGTGAAGCCGATGCCGCCGGCGAGCTCGCGCCCGGCCGGCATGAGCGATGTGGAGTGGCAGTTGCACAACTGGTACAACTTCACCTGGCTGTCCGGCGACGGGCTGGTGGAGCAGGCCTGCCACAGCGTGGACAAGATTGCCTGGGCGATGAACGGGCTGCTGCCGACCAAGGCGGTGGCAAACGGCGGACGCATGGTGCCGAACAACGAGGGGAACATCTTCGATCACATCGACGTCTTCTACGAATACGAGAACGGCGCGCGCACCACCATGGCGCAGCGGCAGATTGCGAATTGCCACTCCGACAATTCGGATTACGTCCTGGGCTCCAAGGGGACGGGCAAGGGCGGTTGGAACGCGCCCATTATCCGCGCGGGCGAGACTTGGCGCTACCGCGGGCCCAACCCCGGCAGCACCATGTATCAGACCGAGCACGACGAGCTCTTCGCTTCCATCCGCAAAGGTGAGCCCATGAATGACGGCGTCTGGATGGCCCACAGCACCCTCATGGCCATCATGGGGCGCATGGCCGCCTATACCGGCCAGGAAATCACGTGGGACATGGCGCTCAACTCCCAGGAGAAACTCGTCCCCGACGCTCTCGACTGGAACATGAAACTCGAAGTCCCGCCCCTGGCGCGCCCGGGGATCACCCGCTACCTCTGAGTGCGATCCGGACCCAGCACGCATTATGAATACTCCCCACAGTCGCCGTAACTTCCTGGGCGCCGGAAGCGTCGCCCTCGCCGCCGTCGCCCTCGCTCCGAACCGCCTCATGGCCGCGGGAAAACGGCCGCTCAAGAAGGGCATCATGTTCGGAACCGTCGGCGAGTTCGGCTCGGTCGCCGAGCGTTTCCAGGCCATCAAGGCGGCCGGCTTCGACGGCGTCGAGGCCAACAGCCACATGAACCAGGACGAAGTGCTGCGGGCGCGGGACGCCGCGGGGTTGGAGATCCCCAGCGTCTGCTGCAGCACCCATTGGGGCAAGCCGGTCTCGAGTCCGGACGCGGCCGTGCGGGCCGCGGGGCTCGAGGGGCTGAAGCAGTCGTTGCGGGACGCCAAGCGTTACGGGGCCACGTCGGTTCTGTTCGTTCCCGGGGTTGTCGACGAGCAGGTCTCCTACGCCGACGCGTATGCGCGTTCGCAGGCGGCCCTGCGCGAGGCGCTGCCGCTGGCCGAGGAACTCCGCGTGAAGATCGCCATCGAGAACGTCTGGAATCACTTTCTCCTGAGCCCGCTCGAGGCCGCGCGCTACGTCGACGAGTGCAACAGCCCGTGGGTCGGATTCCACTTCGACACCGGGAACATCATGAACTACGGCTGGCCGGAGCAGTGGATTCGCATTCTCAACCGCCGGATCGTCAAGGTTCACCTCAAGGAGTTCAGCCGCAAGAAACGGAACGACCTCGGTCTGTGGAAGGGCTTCGATGTCGAGTTTCTGAAGGGCGACAACAACTGGCCGGCCATCATGAAGGCCCTGGACGAAATCGGCTACAAGGACTGGGTGATCTCCGAACAGGGCGGCGCGGACACGCCGGACGGACTGCGCAAGCTCGCCTCCGAGATCGACCGGATCCTCGAGGCCTAGCCCGGACATTTCACGCTCCCTGCGTGAAATGTCCGCCCGCAGGGCCGCTTCG
>CAYSPU010000153.1:0-14229 GCA_964432995.1 uncultured Verrucomicrobiota bacterium | reverse complement strand
CGTTGAACCCTGAACCTCCCAACCGTGAACCCTGAACCTCCCAACCGTTGAACCCTGAACCTCCCAACCTCCGAACCTCCCCCGCATGATTCCCCGCGAGATCCTCAAGAAGATCCGCCAGATCGAGATCCGGACCAACCGGCTCGTGACCGAATCCCTCGCGGGCCAGTACCACAGCGTGTTCAAGGGCCAGGGCATGAACTTCGACGAGGTCCGCGAATACCAACCCGGCGACGATGTCCGCTCCATTGACTGGAACGTCACCGCCCGCATGAACCACCCGTTCATCAAGAAGTTCGTCGAGGAACGCGAACTCACCGTTCTGCTCGTGGTCGACGTCAGCGGCTCCGGCCTCTACGGATCCGGCGCCCAGTCCAAACGCGAACTCGCCGCCGAAGTCGCCTCCGTCCTCGCCTTTTCCGCCATTCGTAACCAGGACAAGGTCGGGCTTCTCCTCTTCAGCGACACCGTCGAGAAGTTCATCCCCCCGCGGAAAGGCCGCCGCCATGTCCTGCGCGTCATCCGCGAGATCCTGTTCTTCGCGCCCCAACGCCGCGGCACCGACCTCAACGCCGCCCTCGAGTTCTTCCTCCGCGTGACGCCGCACCGCGCCGTTTCCGTCATCCTCTCCGATTTTCTCGGGCAAAACGCCTTCCCCCTCCTCCGCCAGGCCAACCGCCGCCACGACGTCGTCGCCGTCCAGATCGTCGATCGCCACGAACTCGAACTCCCCGCCCTCGGCCGCCTCGTGCTCCAAGACGCCGAAACGGGCGAACTGCTCGAGGTCAACACCACGGACCAGCGCAAGCGCACCCGCTTCGCCGAACGCCAGGCTCAGGCCCAGGCCGAGTTCGCGAAAACCTTGCGTTCCGCCGGCATCGACACCATCCAGTTGCGCACCGACCAACCCTATGCCGCCGCGCTCGGACGCTTCTTCGAAACGCGCGAGAAACGTCGCCGACGCGGCTGATGCCCACTCCCGCTCCCGATACCATGGTCAACGTCGGAACCAACCTGCAGGACATACGCGACATCCGCGGTCCCGTGGACATCCCCAACCCGTGGGTTTGGGCCGCCTGGATCCTCGTTGGCGTCGTCCTCCTGGCTGTCGCCGCCTGGCTTGCTCGCCGTTGGCTCCGCCGCCGCCGCGCCGGCCCGGCCCCGCTGCCTCCCCTTCCCGCGCACCTCCGCGCCCGCCAGGCACTCGTCGACGCCCTGGACTCGATCTCCCAGCCCAACCTCTTTTGCACCCGTGTCTCCCTGGCCATCCGCGTCTACCTGGAAGAACGCTTCCGCCTCCACGCCCCCGAACGCACCACCGAGGAGTTCCTCGATGAACTCCAGTCCAGCCCCGTCCTCGCGCGCCCCCACAAGCAATGCCTCGGCGATTTCCTCACCCGCTGCGACCTCGTCAAGTTCGCCCGACACGAACCCGCCGAACCCGAACTCCGCAATCTCTGGGACGCGGCCCGCCAACTCGTCGACGAGACCGCACCTTCTGCGGACGAGCCCGGCGCCGCGCCGGATGCGGCATCTCAGGCCGGAGCCGCACCTCCGGAAGAACCGGTGACCGCCACCTTGTCCTCCAACCGGGAGCCAAACCGCGAATGAACTTCGCCCATCCATACCTGTTGCTCCTGATTGCCCTGCTGCCCGCTGTGGCCTGGCTCCGGAAGCGCTACCGGCGTCGACCCGCCTTCCTCTATTCCTCCGTCCAGCTCGTCCGCGGCATCACCGGCGTCACCCGCTCCCCCGCCGGCATCGTCCTCACCCGCCTCCGCTGGCTGACCATGGTCCTCCTCATCATCGCCCTGGCCCGCCCCCAATGGGGCGAAGGCGAAACCCAAATCACCGCCAGCGGCATCGATATCGTCGTCGCCCTCGACCTCTCCACCAGCATGATCTCCGAGGACTTCGAACTCCGCGGCCAGCGCGCCAACCGCCTCCAGGTCGCCAAAGACGTCCTCCAGAAGTTCGTCGCCCGCCGCGCCAGCGACCGCATCGGCTTGGTGGCCTTCGCCCGACACCCCTATATCGCCGCACCCCTCACCCTCGACCACGAGTTCCTCCTCCAGAACCTCGAACGCCTCGATTTCGCCACTCCCAACGAGGACGGCACCGCCATCGGCTCCGCCCTCGCCGCCGCCGTCAACCGATTGCGTGAAGTCGACTCCAAGAGCCGCATCGTCATTCTCATGACCGACGGCCAGAACAACGCCGGTAAGGTCCCCCCCCTCACCGCCGCCGAGGCCGCCAAGGAACTCAAGGTCAAAACCTATACCATCGGCGTCGGCACCCGCGGCCTCGCCCCCGTTCCCACCCGCGACGCCTTCGGACGCAAGGGCTACATCAACCAACCCGTCAACATCGACGAAGAAACCCTGACCCAGATCGCCCAGATGACCGGCGGGAAATACTACCGCGCCGATCGCACCGAAACATTGCGCTCCATCTATGACGAGATCGATCGCATGGAGAAAACCGAGGTCCAGGTCCGCAAATACCAGCGCTACCAGGAACTCTACGCCTGGTTCGCTCTCCCCGGCCTGATCCTCCTCCTGCTCGAGATCATCCTGAAACACACGGCTTGGAGGACCCTGCCCTGATGCGCTTCGCCTTCCCCCAAATCCTCTGGCTCCTCGCCGCCACGCTCGCCCTCCTCGCAGCCTTCGCCTTCTGGGCCATGCACCGACAACGCGCCCTCCGTCAGCTCTTCATCCAGGCGCGCCTCCTCAGCCAGCTCACCGTCGGCCTCTCCCCCCGACGCGACGCTGCGCGCTGGACCCTCCTCTTCCTTGCCGTCACCGGCATCCTCCTCGCCCTCGCGCGACCCCAATGGGGCTTCGACTGGGACATCGCAAAACAAAAGGGCCTCGATATCGTCGTCGCCATCGACACCTCCCGCAGCATGCTCGCCGAAGACGTCCGCCCCAACCGCCTCGCCCGCGCCAAACTCGCCGCCCTCGACCTCCTCAAGGTCGCTCAAACCGACCGCCTCGGACTTGTCGCCTTCGCCGGTAGCGCCTTCCTCCAATGCCCGCTCACGGTCGACGACGTCGCCTTCCGCCAGAGCGTCGAAGCGCTGGATACCGGCATCATCCCCCAAGGCGGCACCGCCCTCGCCGCCGCCATCCAGGTCGCCCTCGACGCCTTCAAAGACGAAAACAACTTCAAGATCCTCGTCATCCTCACCGACGGCGAAGACCACGACAGCGGGGCCACCTCCGCCGCCGCCCTCGCCGCCAAAGCCGGCATGCGCATCTTCACCGTCGGCGTCGGCACCCCCAATGGCGAAGTCCTCCGCGTCACCGACGACAAGGGCACCGTCACCTACGTCAAGGATGAGCAAGGGCAGGTCGTGAAATCGCGGCTCAACGAGAAGCTCCTCCAGGAAATCGCTCAGGCCACCTCCGGCGCCTATCTCCCCCTCCGCTCCGCCCAGGCCATGGAATCCCTCTATGCCCAGGGCCTGGCGCCGCTCCCCAAAGCGGAACTCACCAGCCGCCAAATCCAGCGCTACCACGAACGCTTCGCCTGGCCCCTCGGCATCGCCCTCCTCCTCCTCGCCATCGAGTTCCTGCTCCCGGAACGCCGACGCGAAACCACCACCGCTGCCGCCCCCGCTCCCGCCCGCACGCGCCCCCTCCCCGCGGCCGCACGCGTCGCCGCGCTCCTCGCCTGCACCGCCATCCTCCCGATGCGGGCCTCACCCGGCAGCGCCCAGGAGCACTTCGAACGCGGCCGATTCCTCAAGGCCGAAGAGGAATTCCGGCAACTCCTCCAACGCCACCCGGACAACCCGCGTCTCCACTACAACTTCGGCGCCGCAGCCTATCGCAACGAGAACTTCGCCGACGCCGCACGCGCCTTCACCAACGCCCTCAGCAGCCCCGACGTCGCCCTCCAGCAAAAAGCCCTCTACAACCTCGGCGACGCCCTCTTCCGCCTCGGCCAGGAAGCCTCCGACTTCAACGCCATCACCCAGCAGTGGCACGGCGCCATCCGCAGCTTCGACGGCGCCCTCCAGCTCGATCCCAATGATGAAGACGCCAAGTTCAATCGCGATTTCGTCCAAAAGAAACTCGAGGAACTCCTCCAACAACAGCAGCAGGACCAACAGCAGGACCAACAACAGCAGCAGCAGGATCAGCAAGACAAGTCCGATGACTCGAAGGATTCCTCCCAACAGAACAAGGACCAGCAAGACTCCGAACAACAGAAACAGCAGGACCAGCAGAACGCCCAAAACCAGAACCAAACCAACGCCCCTCCGCAGCAGTCCCAACCTCAAGATCGGCAACAGCCCGAAGACACTTCCCAACAGCAGCAGCAGAAAGACCAGGCCCAGCAGCAGCAGAAAGACCCCGGCCAATCGCCGAAACCCCAGGACGCCACCCAGGGTTCCCCCGGCGACTCCCAGCAGTCACCCGCTGAAGCCACACCTCTCGGTCAAATGACCCCGCAACAGGCCGAACAACTCCTCGACGCCCAGAAGGACGAAGAACGAGTCTTGATCTTTGCCCCGCAAAAGCGCTCAGAATCCGCCCCACGACGATTCCGCGATTGGTAACCATGTTCCGAAACGCATCCAACGCCATCCCCTCGCGCCCTAACCGTGAACTGGGACTCCCAGAATGGGCAGCGGAATTCGTGGGAAGCGCGGACCTACAGAGTCTGGACACGCGTTGGGAAGTTGAACCTGCCCACGCATCGCCACCAGCGCCCGGGAGCCGGGCACCACATGCCGCCCCCCATTCTGCATTCTTCATTCTGCATTCTGCATTCCGTATCTGGCCCGCTCTTCTCTGCCTCCTCCTGCTTTCCCTGACCGCCCTCGCCGCCCCGAGTTTCACCGCCACGCTGGATCGCAACGCCGTCGGCGTCGGCGATTCCGCCGCTCTGACATTGACCTTCCAAGGCGGTGAACCCGACGGGCCGCCCGCGCCCCCGTCGGTTCCCGGGCTCTCGATCGAATACCGGGGTCAATCCAGCCAGATCCAGATCATCAACGGGAGATACTCCTCGTCCCTCGTTTACACCTACGTCGTCACCCCCACGCAAGCCGGCCAATACACCATCCCCGCCATCACCGCCGTCGTCGACGGCAAGCGCCTCACCAGTCAGCCGTTGCAGCTCACCGCCTCGAAGGGAGGGGAAGGGGGCGCCACCCAAGTCGCCTTCGTCACCCTCACCCTTCCCAAGGAAGAGGTCTTTGTCGGCGAAGCCGTGCTCGTGGACATGAACCTCTTCGCCCAGAGCGGTAATCTGCGCCAACCGCCGCAGCTCCGCGGCGAAGGAGTCACCATCGGCACGAATGTCCCCGTGGGTCGCTCGGTTCAGGTTCAGACCAACAACGCTGTCTACAGCAAGATCACCTACCGCTCGCCGCTGACCTTCGCCAAAGCCGGTAACCTCCAAATCCAGGCCACCGACTGCATCCTCGATGTCCAGTTCCGCCGCCAAGGCGGACGCCGCGATCCGTTCGGCTTCGACCTGGATTTCTTCCCCAACATCGAGACTCGACGCCTCACCTTGAGCAGCGAGCCCCTCGACGTCCGGGTCCTGCCTCTCCCCGCCACCAACGTTCCCCCGCATTTCAACGGCGCGGTCGGCGATTTCTCCATCACCGCGACCGCCAACACCAATGTCGTCACGGCCGGCGACACCCTCGTGCTCACCGTCCGCGTCACCGGCCGCGGCCCCATCGAGAGCCTCCAACTCACCTCGCCCTCCACCTGGAAGCAGTTCAAGACCTACACGCCCGCCTCCCGCGTCGAGACGGAAGACGAATTCGGCTTCGCCGGCACCAAGATCTTCGAACAGGTCGTCATCCCCGAAAGCGCCGACGTCAAAGCCATCCCCGCCGTCGCCTTCAGCTTCTTCGATCCCGCACGGCGCCAATATCGGACCCTCACCACTCCGACCATTCCCATCACCGTTCGCCCCGCCGCGGCTGGCAGCGCTCCTTTGTCCCTCGTCACCTCCACGTCGCCTTCGCCCACCGCCCCTCCGCCCGGCACCGATATCGTCCACATCAAGAGCCGACCCGGCGTCCTCGCCACCGCCACCACGCCGTTCCTGGCCCGCCCCGCCTTCCTCCTGCTGCAGACCATCCCCCTGCTCGCCTGGATCGCCGCCTGGCTCTGGCGCCGACGCCTGGACTCGCTCGCGCGCAACCCCCGTCTCGTTCGCCACCGCCAGGTCCAGCGCCGCATCCGCCAGGGCTTGGACGAACTCCGCCAGCACGCCGCCGCCCGCCAGTCGCCGGAATTCCACGCCACCGTCTTCCGCCTCTTGCAGGAGCAAATCGGCGAACTCCTCGACCTCCCCGCCTCGGCCATCACCGAGGAAGCGGTCGAAACGGGACTCCGCCCCGCTCAGGTTCCACCCGAGTTGCTGGACACGCTGCACGAACTCTTTGCCGCCGGCGACCAGGCCCGCTTTGCTCCACAACCTTCTGTCGGTGAACTGTCCTCCTTCATTCCTCGCGTCGAAGCCGCCCTCGCGGCCCTGCAAGCCACCGACCTCTCCAGGAAAGCCGCGCGCCACGCCACGCCGAAGACCCTCCTCCTCTGCGTCGGCTTCGGCCTGAGCCTCTGCCGCCCCGACGCCGCCTCCGCCGCCCCCCCGGCCAACCCAAGCGCCCAGTTCGAGGAGGCCAACCAACTCTACGAGCAAGGCCACTACACCAACGCCGTCGCCGCCTACGAGGCCATTCTCCAACGCGGCTTCTCCTCGCCGGCCGTCTACTTCAACCTGGCCAACGCCCAACTCCGCTGCGGGCACCTTGGCCGCGCCATCTTCCACTATCGACTCGCCGAACAACGCGCCCCGCGCGACCCCGACATCCGTGCCAACCTCCTGTTCGCGCGGCGCAGTGTCTATGGCACGGCTGGCGTAGCCCCCCGCTGGTGGCAGCGCTGGTTGAAATCCCTCTCCACCAACGAGTGGACCGTTCTCGCCTGTGTCGGCCTCTGGATTGTCTGCAGCCTGCTGGCCCTCGCCCACCTCTTCCCCGCCTGGCGCAAGGCCCTCCGCCTGCCAGCTCGCATCTGTATCCTTCTGACCGCCACCGCCGCCCTCGGCCTCGCCTTCCACTGGCAGGTCACCCGCTCCTCACCCGTCGCCATCGTGGTCCAACCCGAGGCCGCCGTCCGCTACGGCCCCTACGACGATTCCAAGACCCTCGTCACCGTCCGCGACGGCACCGAGCTCCCCGTCCTCGACCAGAAAGGTCCGTGGATCCAGATCACCGACTCCGCCCAACGCGTCGGCTGGATCCAGCGCTCCGCCGTGGTTCTCTTCCCCGCGATTTGCCATTGACCCTGCGCGCCGGGGGTTCCTAGCATGCCCGTGCATGTCCCAACCAGTGTATCGCCTGCTCCTCGGCTTGGGCGCAGCCGTTGCCTTCGGCGCTGTCTCCTGCGCCACCACCCCCGATACCAGCGGCGTGCAGGTCCGCCAACTTGCCGATCGCATCCGCATCGAGATCGACGGTGAACTCCTCACCGAATACCACTACCAGGGAGGGTCGCGTCCCTTCCTCTATCCCTTGCTCGCGCCGGGTGGGGTCCCGTTGACCCGCGCCTGGCCCATCGAGACCGGCACCGAAGAGGAACAGGACCACCCCCACCACCGTTCCTTCTGGTTCGCCCACGGCGACGTCAACGGCCACGACTTCTGGTCCGAGAGCGCCAAGGCCGGCCGCACGATCCACGAGAAGTTCCTGGAACTGCGCTCCGGTCGGGATGTGGGCCTGATCCGTTCCGCCAACCGCCTCGTCGCTCAAGACGGCACCGTCATCGGCACGGACGAACGCACCCTCCGTTTCTATCGTCGTGCCGGCGTCCGCCTCCTCGATTTCGAGGTCACGATCCACGCGTCCCACGGCGCACTCCGCTTCGGCGACACCAAGGAAGGCACCTTCGCGCTGCGCCTGGCGGAAACGATGCGCCTCGCCCCGAACCGCTACCACAAAGGCAAGCCAACCGGCCACATCCTCAACAGCGAAGGCGTGCGCGACGGCGACACCTGGGGGAAACGCGCCCGCTGGGTCGACTACTCCGGACCGGTCCGCGGCGCCACGTACGGCGTCACCATCTTCGATCATCCCTCGAACCCGCGGCATCCCACGTGGTGGCACGTGCGCGATTACGGCCTCTTCGCCGCGAACCCGTTCGGCATCCACGATTTCGAGAAGAAACCCGCCGGCACTGGGGATTTGATCGTCCCCGCCGGCCAGAACATCACCTTCCGCTACCGAATCCTGTTGCACCCCGGCGACGCCGATGCCGCCCAGATCGCCAGAGAATACGAAGCTTACGCCCGCGAATCCGCCAAGCCCTAGCTCACGCTTGCACAATCTGTACTGTCAACCCCATGCCCCCCATGAATCCTCCTATCCACTCCGGAGCGCGGTCTCACATTGAAGATCCTTCGTGTCTTCCCAGCACGCCATGGGAGCACCCTGCCAGTCTGGGCAGTGACCAGCGTCAGCAGGTAGGGACGCCCGGCCTCGGGCGTCCAAGCGGTTCCTTGTCGCAAGCCCGATCTGCAGGACGCGCGCGGCCGCGCGTCCCTACCAGCATTCGGGACAACCAGCTCAGCCGCCGCCAATTCCTCCAGCGAACCGCCTTCGCCTCCGCTGCTCTGGCCATCCCCTCTTACTCCTGGGCCCGGGTCCCCGGCGCCAACGACACCATCCGCGTCGCTGTGGTCGGCTTCGGCGGCCGCGGCGGCGACCACATCAGCGGGATGCGCAAACTCGAGTCCGCCGGAGTCCGCATCGTCGCCCTCTGCGACGCCGACCGCAAGATCCTCGACGCCGGCGTCGATTCCTTCGCCAAACGCAACGAAAAGGTCGCGGGCTACACCGACATCCGGCAACTCCTCGAGAATCCCGACATTGACGCCATCACGATTGCCACGCCGAACCATTGGCACGCGCTCGGCATCATCTGGGCCTGCCAGGCTGGCAAAGACGTCTATGTCGAGAAACCCGTCTCCCACAACGTCTGGGAAGGCCGCCAAGCCGTCCTCGCCGCCCGCAAATACAAACGCATCGTCGCCGCCGGCACCCAATGCCGTTCCAGCCGCGGCATCCGCCAGGCCGTCGAATGGGTCCAGTCCGGTCAACTGGGCAAAATCCTTGTCGCTCGCGGCCTCTGCTACAAACCCCGCCGCAGCATCGGCAAGGTGGACGGCCCTCAACCCATCCCCGCCAACATCGACTACGATCTCTGGTGCGGCCCCGCCCCCAAGGTGCCGCTCCTGCGCCAGCGGCTCCACTACGATTGGCACTGGGTCTGGGACACCGGGAACGGCGACCTCGGCAACCAGGGCATCCACCAAATGGACATCGCCCGCTGGTTCCTCGGCGAATCCCAACTCGCCCCGGCGGTGTTCAGCGTGGGCGCCCGACTCGGCTACATCGACGACGGCCAGACCCCCAACACCCAGTTCGTCTTTCAGGACTACAAGAAGGCCCCGCTCATCTTCGAAGTCCGCGGTCTCCCGAAGGCCCACCAGTTCCGGACGGACAATGAGTGGAACCGGAACATGGACCGCTTTCACGGCGCCAGCATCGGCGTCATCATTCATTGCGAAGGCGGACTCGTCCGCGTTCCCGACTACAACAGCGCCGTCGCCTTCGACACCGCCGGCAAGGAGATCAAGTCCTGGTCCGGTTCCGACGACCACTACGAGAACTTCATCAAGGCCGTTCGCAGCCGCAAACATACCGACCTCACCGCCGATATCCTCGAAGGTCACATCTCGAGCGCCCTCTGCCACACCGGCAACGTCTCGATCCGCCTCGGCCAACACGCTGCCCCCGGCCAGATCCGCGAAGCCATCCGCAACGAACCGGAGGCCGTCGAGACCTTCGAGCGCATGGCCGCTCATCTCGAAGCCAACGGGATCGACCTCACCAGGGACCAGCTCGCCCTCGGCCCGGTGCTCACCATGAGTCCCTCCAAGGAGACCTTCAAACGCAACGACGCCGCCAACCAGTTGCTCACCCGCAATTACCGCGCCCCCTACGTCGTCCCGAAGAAAGTCTGATCCACCTCCCAGTCTATGGCTCATCGGCTTTTTCTCGGGTCGCGAGGCGTCGCGCACCGGCCGCGCGCCCTGAGCCTCGGCACCTTGACCGCGCTGGGCGTTCTCGCCCTCGCCTGCCTGCCCACCAGCCACGCCGCCTCCCTCAGTCGGATCAGCGTGAAGGGCAATGCCTTCGTGAATGCCGAGGGGAAAACCGTAGTCCTCCGCGGTCTGGACACCAGCGAGCCGGACAAGCTGGCTCGGAACAGGCACTGGAACCGGGAGTACTTCGAACAAGCGAAGGCCTGGGGCGCCAACCTCGTTCGCTTCCCCGTGCATCCCGTGGCGTGGCGCGCCCGCGGTCCGGAGAGCTATCTCAAGCTGCTCGACCAGGGCGTCGCCTGGGCCGGCGAGTTGGGGATGTATGTCATCATCGACTGGCACAGCATCGGCAACCTCCGCTCCGAGCTGTTCCAGTTTAACAGCTCGCCACTCTACAACTCGGGTCTCTACGAAACCTCCAAGAAGGAGACCTTCGAGTTCTGGCGGACCCTCTCCCAACACTACCGAACCAACACCACGGTGGCCTTCTTCGAGTTGTTCAACGAGCCCACCACCTACAACGGGCAGTTGGGCACCTGCACCTGGGCGCAGTGGAGGGAACTGATCGAGGAACTCATCATCATCGTCCGCGCCAACGGCGCCCGGGCCGTTCCCCTGGTCGCCGGCTTCGACTGGGGTTACGACCTGACGCCCGTGGCCAAGGACCCCGTGAAAGCCGAGGGGATCGGCTACGTCTCGCACCCCTACCCGATGAAGCGCCAGAAACCCTGGGAGGACCAGTGGACCAGGGACTGGGGATTTGCGGCGGAGAACTACCCGCTCTTCCTCAGTGAGATTGGGTTCTGCGGCGCTGACGATCCCGGAGCCCACGTGCCGGTCATCTCCGACGAGAGCTACGGCGATGCGATCACTGCCTACTGCGCCAAGCGGGGCATCTCCTACAGCGTCTGGGCATTCGACCCCGACTGGGCGCCGACGCTGTTCACGGACTGGCAGTTCACCCCCAGCCGGCAGGGTCGATACTTCAAGAAGGCGCTCCAAACCCCACTCCCTTGAGGCCCTGACATTCCTGGCGCTTCCCTCCCACCCTCGAACCGCAAATCGAGCCCCATCACCCCATGCAACTCCACTGGATCGATAGCACGATCATCCTGATCTACTTCGTGGTGATGATCGCCATCGGCGTCGCCGTCATGCGGCGGGCGTCGAAGAGCATGAACTCCTATTTCCTGGCGGGGAACGCCCTGCCCTGGTGGGTGCTGGGGATCTCGAACGCCTCCGCCATGTGGGACATCACCGGCACGATGTGGCTGGTCTACAACCTTTTCGTCTACGGCATGAAAGGCACCTGGCTGCCGTGGCTCTGGCCCACGTTCAACCAGGTCATCCTCATGATCTACCTCGCCAGTTGGGTGCGACGTTCCGGCGTGCTCACGGGCGCCGAATGGATCACCACCCGCTTTGGCGCCGGCCGCGGCGGTGAACTCTCCCGCGTCATCATCGTTATCTTTGCCATCATCAGCGTCGTCGGCTTCATCGCCTACGATTTCCAGGGAATGGGCAAATTCTCCAAGACCTTTCTGCCGTGGGACCTTTCCGCCAACACCTATGCTGTCATCGTCATGGGCATTACCGCCATTTACGTCCTGCTCGGCGGCATGATTGGCGTGGTCATCACCGACATCGCCCAATTCGTGATCATGGCCCTCTGCGCCGTGCTCATCGCGGCCATCGCCATGGCCAAAGTGTCCGGCACGGAAATCGCCGCGCTCGTCCCCGCCGGCTGGGACAGCCTCGCCTTCGGCTGGAAACTGGACCTCGACTGGAACCACCTGATTCCCGCTCTCGAACGGAACATCGCAACCGACGGCTACAGTTTCTTCATGTGTTTCTTCATCGCGATGGTGTTCAAGGGAATGCTGGTCAGCATCGCCGGCCCGGCCCCGAACTACGACATGCAGCGTATCCTCGCCGCCCGCACCCCGCGCGAAGCCGCGTTCATGAGCGGCATCGTCTCCGCCTGCCTGCTCCCCCGCTGGATCCTCATCGCCGCCATCACCCTGCTCGGCCTCAAATTCCTCGGACCCAAGTTCGCCGCGCTGGATCCGGACGTCACCAAAGTGGTCGATGGCGTGCGGCAGATCGACTTCGAGATGGTGTTGCCGTTTGTGATCAAGGAGTTCATCCCCGTGGGCCTGGTGGGCCTGCTCATGGCCGGGCTGTTGGCGGCCTTCATGTCGACGTTCTCCGCCACCCTCAATGCCGGCGGGGCGTATCTCGTCAACGACCTCTACAAGCGCTACTACAAGCCCCAGGCCTCGAGCCGCCACTACGTCGTCGTCAGCTACATCTCGCAAACCATCATCCTCGCCATCGGCTTCGCGTTCGGGCTCATGGCGGAGTCCGTGAACCAGATGACGCAGTGGATTGTGCAGGGGCTCTGGGGTGGCTACACCGCCGCCAACGTCCTCAAGTGGCATTGGCACCGCTTGAACGGCTTCGGCTATTTCTGGGGCATGCTCGTCGGCATCGCCGCCGCCCTCGTCGTGCCCCGCTTCTTCCCCAGCTCCGGCCTGCCCACCTTCGCCAGCTTCGGCATCATCCTCCTGCTCTCCCTCCTCGGCTGCGTGCTCGGCAGCCTCCTCACCGAACCGGAAGAGGAAGAGATTCTTAAGAAATTCTACAGGCAGGTCCGACCGTGGGGCTGGTGGGGCCCCGTCCACGCCGCGGTTTTGAGGGATGACCCGGCCTTCCGCCGCGACTCCAGCTTCGCTCGCGACATGTTCAACTGCCTGGTCGCCATCGTCTGGCAAATCCCCCTCTGGACCATCCCCGTCTACTTCATCTTCCGCAGTTGGAAGGCCCTCTGGATCGCCATCGGCGTGCTGCTGATCACGTCGGCCATCCTCAAGTTCACCTGGTTTGATAAACTCGAAAGAGACAGCGCGATTACGAGAACAACCTAATCCAACCACTCGCCCCGCGAATGATCGCGAACAGCCAACGACTTTGACGCGAATTGCGCGAACTCGCGCGAATGGCTGCGAACTCGCTTCGCAATAATTCGCGAGATTCGCGTCAACCCTCCTCTGGTTTCATCCGTGTTCATCTGTGTCCATCCGTGGTTGAACCCTCTCCCAACCCTCGATCCTCATGCGCTACGGACACTTCGACGATGCCAGCCGCGAGTACGTCATCACCCGGCCTGACACGCCGCTCCCCTGGATCAACTACCTCGGCTGCGAATCCTATTTTGGCCTGATCTCCAACACCGCCGGCGGCTACTCGTTCTACCGCGACGCCCGCCTGCGCCGCCTCACGCGCTACCGCTACAACCACGCCCCGTTCGACGTCGGCGGCCGTTACCTGTATCTGCGCGACAACGGCACCGGCCAGTTCTGGTCGCCCTCATGGCAACCCACCCGCAGCCCACTGCGGAACTACGAGTGCCGCCACGGCCTGGGTTACACCAGGATCGGCTCCACCTTCGCCGGCATCGATGCCCACACCACCTACTTCGTCCCCCTCGGCCAGACGCTCGAAATCTGGTGGACCCGGATCACCAACCGCCGCAAGCGACCTGTCAGGCTTTCGCTCTTCTCCAGCATCGAGTTCTGCCTCTGGGATGCCCAGGACGACGCCACCAACTTCCAGCGCAACTTCAGCACCGGCCAGGTCGAGGTCGCCGACGGTGTCATCTACCACAAGACCGAATACCGCGAGCGCCGCAATCACTTCGCCTATTTCGCCTGCTCGGAGAATCTCGCCGGCTTCGACACCCAGCGCGACAGTTTCCTCGGCCCCTATCGCGGCTGGGACAACCCCGCCGCCGTCGAGCGCGGCCGATCGTTCAACTCGATCGCTCATGGCTGGGCGCCGCACGGCTCGCACCACGTCAGAGTGAACCTCCGTCCCGGCGAAACGAAGGAGGTCTTCTTCGTGCTCGGCTACCACGAAAACCCGGCGGACCGCAAGTTCGCCCCGCCGCACTCCCAGACGCTCAACAAGAAGACGGTCGCCCCGGTCATCGCGAAGTACCTTGACGGCCGGAACGTCGCCGCCGCCTTCGCGGCTCTGCGGCAGTCGTGGGATCGCCTGCTCGCCGTCTGTCAGGTGGAATCGCCC
>CAYSPU010000152.1:14019-14256 GCA_964432995.1 uncultured Verrucomicrobiota bacterium | reverse complement strand
CCTGCGAGATCATCGAGGCGAACGGCAGCACCGCAATGGCCTCGGTCTGCGGCGGAACCCTGGCCCTCATGGATGCGGGCGTCCCCATGACCCGACCCGTGGCCGGCATCAGCATCGGGCTCTGCACCCGGTTCCGCGAAGACGGCAGCCTGGAAAAACACGCGCTCCTCACCGATATCGTCGGCTGGGAAGACCATTTCTGTGACATGGACTGCAAGATCGCCGGTACCGAAAAGG
>CAYSPU010000152.1:0-14009 GCA_964432995.1 uncultured Verrucomicrobiota bacterium | reverse complement strand
TGGCCATCCTCAAGAAGATGGCGGAGACCATCGACAAACCGCGCGCCGAACTGAGCAAATACGCCCCGCGGATCGTCGTCGTGAAGATCAATCCCGAGAAGATCGGCGCCCTGATCGGCCCCGGCGGGAAGAACATCAAACGCATCGTCGATGAGTCGGGCTGCGAGATCAACATCGAGGACGACGGCACCGTCAAGATCTACTCCGTCTCCGCCGAGGGGATGAAAATCGCGCGCGAGGCCATCGAAGCCATGACCGGCGAAATCGAGGTCGGCAAGATCTATCGCGGCAAGGTCGTCACCATCAAGGAATTCGGAGTCTTCGTCGAGGTCTTCCCCGGCAAGGACGGCCTGGTCCATATCAGCGAACTCGCCAACTTCCGCGTCAAACAAGCCGAGGATATCGTCAAACTCGGCGACGAAATCTGGGTCAAGTGCATCGGCGTCGACGAGAAGGGCCGGGTCAAACTCTCGCGCAAGGCGGCCATGGACGAACGCGACCGCGACATGGGCAAGAAAGGGGGCGGCGACGCGCCGGAACCCCGCGACTCCAGGGATTCCCGGGAATCACGCGAATCGCAGGAACCGCGAGACCGACGCGAGCCGCGCGAGCCGCGTGAGCCGCGTGAGCCGCGTGAGTCGCGTGAGCCGCGTGAGCCGCGTGGCCCCCGTGAGCCCCGTGAGCCTCGTGAGCCTCGCGAGCCCCGCGAATCAAGGGAACGGCGGGGTTAAACCGGACATTTGGCTGGATCCCGCTCCGCGGGCTCCTTCTCCGGCGCTTGTATCGGATCCCGCCGCCGAGGCGGGATCTTCCCGGAGCCGGCAGAGCGCCCATCCGCATGGGCGAAAACCGCGCGTCGACCGGGGACGACCGAACCGCCAGCGCCACTTGCGCGAGGATCCGGGGGGATCCCACTCTTGCCAAGGCGCCGCTGCGTCGGTTTAATCGCCCCGTGTTACGACAGCAGACCCTTCGCGAGCCCTGTTCCTTCAAGGGAACAGGACTCCACAGCGGCAGTGCCGTCCAGATGACCCTCCTGCCCGCACCCGCAGGCACGGGCATCCGCTTCCGCCGTGTCGATCTCGAGGGCAATCCCGAAATTGAGGCCCGCGTCGAGAACGTCGCTGAAACCACCCGCTCCACGACGTTGTCCAAGGGAAACGTCAAGATCCACACAGTCGAGCACGTGCTGGCCACCTTTGCGGGGTACGGCATTGACAACGTCATCGTGGAGTTGGATGCGAACGAGCCTCCGGTTGGTGACGGAAGCGCGCGTGCCTACTGCCAGATGATCCGGAGGGCGGGCCTGCAGCCGCTGCCCGAGGCGCGCGAAGTCTGGCCGGTTGCCGAGCCACTCGAGCTGGAGGTCGGCGACTCTTTCCTCTCGGTCTTCCCGCACGATCGCTTGAAGATCACGTGCACCAGCGCCGACCGGCGCGGACGGTTCACCCAGTTCTGGAGCACCGAGATCACGCCGGACATCTGGGAAAAGGAGATCGCCGACGCCCGCACGTTCTGTTTCTTCGAGGAAATCGAGTTTCTCATCAGGAACGGCTTGATCAAGGGCGGCACCCTCGAAAACGCCGTCGTCATCCGCGACGATGCCGTCCTCACCACCGAACCCCTGCGCTACCCGGATGAGTTCGTGCGACACAAGATCCTGGACATCCTGGGGGACCTCTCGCTGATCGGACGACCCTGGACCGGCCACGTCGTCGCCCTCCGACCGAGCCACACGGCCAACTGTGAACTGGCGCGGCGTCTCGCCGCCCAGGCAAATGCCCGCAGCCGGAGTTTCACCGCCCCCGAGTCGTCCCGCGGGCCCGCCGCGGGCGGCCCGGCCGAAGCCCCCCGCCCCGGCGTCGTCTACGACATGGCGCAGTTGCTCAAGCTCCTGCCTCACCGCTACCCGTTTCTGATGGTCGACCGCATCACCCACCTCGAGGAAACCCGCGTCGTCGGCCTCAAGAACGTCACGATCAACGAGCCCTACTTCCAAGGCCACTATCCCGGCCGCCCCATCATGCCCGGCGTCCTCCAACTCGAATGCATCGCCCAGGTCGCCGGCATCCTCATGCTCACCCAACCCGATAACGTCGGGAAACCCGCCTACTTCATGTCCGCCGAGAGCGTCAAATGGCGCAAACCGGTCCGCCCCGGCGACGCCCTCGTCGTCGAGGTCGAAATGACCCGCAAACGCGGCAAGATCTGCAAGGCCAAGGGCGTCTGCCGCGTCGACAACGAGGTTGTGAGCGAGGCCGAAGTCACCTTCATCATCGTCGAGTAACCCGCGGTCTTTTCACTTCCGGTCCGCAGGCGTACTGGGGCAGTATCTTGCGCCATGGAAGCTGTCTTCAAGTACCTTGCCCGGGAACAGACCCGGTTCGTTCGCGAACTCGAAGAGTACCTCCGATTCCCGAGCGTGAGCGCCCAGCAGGCGCACCGGCGGGACATGCACGCCTGCGCCCACTGGCTGGCCCAACACTGCCGCCAACTCGGCCTCGCGTCGGAGGTGGTCGCCACCCCCGGCCACCCCGTCGTCATCGCCCGCACCTGGCGGGGACGACGCCCCGCCAAACCGCACTTCCTGGTCTACGGTCACTACGACGTCCAACCGCCAGACCCGCTGGAACTCTGGGATTCGCCGCCCTTCGCACCCCGGCGCGTGGGCAAGTACCTCTACGCGCGCGGATCGAGCGACAACAAGGGCCAGCACTTCGCGCATCTCAAGGCGATCGAGGCCTGTCGGAAAACGGGGACGGAGTTGCCTTGTGACTTGACGTTCGTGATCGAGGGCGAGGAAGAAGTGGGGAGCGCGAACCTGGCGGGTTTCCTCGAGGCGCACCGGGCGTCGCTCCGATGTCGGGCGGTGGTGATCTCGGACACCGGCATCCCGGATCTCGCGCACCCGGCCTTGACCTACGCCCTGCGCGGCATCGCCGCCCTCGAAGTCGAAGTGCGCGGCCCGTCGCGCGACCTTCACTCCGGCATCTACGGCGGCTCCGTCGAGAATCCCGCCCTGGCTCTTTGTGCGATGCTCGCCGCCCTGCGCGATCGCCGTGGCCGTGTCGCCATCCCGGGCTTCTACGACGACGTCGTGCCGCTCACGCCCCACGAGCGCCGCGAGCTGCGGAAGATCCCGCATGACGACCGGCGCTATGCCCGGTTCCTCGGCGTCCCGGCCTTGTCCGGCGAGGCGGGGTTCACCGCCACCGAACGCCGAACCGCCCGCCCCACGCTCGAAATCAACGGACTCACCAGCGGGTATCAGGGGGAAGGGAGCAAGACGATTGTCCCCGCCTGGGCCCGGGCCAAGCTCACCCTCCGGCTCGTCCCCAATCAGAAACCGCAGCGCGTTGCCCGGCTCGTCACCACCCAGTTGCGCCGGCTCTGCCCCTCCACGGTTCGCCTGCGAGTGACGGCCGGCCACGGGGCCGAACCCTACGTGGTGTCGCCAACCGGTCCCCTGGCGCAAGCCGCTCTCCGCGCCCTCCACGCCGGATTCCAGGCATCGCCCATCCTCCTCCGCGAAGGCGGCTCCATCCCCATCGTGAGCGACTTCCGCCGCATCCTCGGAGTGGACTCGCTGTTGCTCGGTCTGGCTCTCCCCGACGCCAACGCCCACTCGCCCAATGAATCGTTCCACCTGGACGCCTTCGCGGCCGGCATGCGAACCAGCGCCCGTCTCTGGGCGGAATTGGCGCCGGTGGCCTCCGCCCGGTGAACGCCCGGTGGAAACCCTCGTCGTCAACGAGATCTACTCCAGCTTGCAGGGCGAAAGCTCCTGGACCGGTCTCCCGTGCGTCTTCGTCCGCCTCACCGGCTGCAACCTCCGCTGCTCCTACTGCGACTCCGCCTACGCCTTCCACGAGGGCACCCGCTGGGACGTCGAAGACGTGCGCCGCCGCATCCACGAACTGGCCCAGCCCTATCCGATCGCCCCAGGCGCGCCACGCCTCCCACTCGTCGAGTTCACGGGCGGTGAACCCCTCCTCCAACGCCCCGTGTTCCCCCTCCTCACACGCCTGTGCGACGACGGCTTCCGGGTGCTCCTGGAAACCAGCGGCGCCGTCGACATCGCCCCCGTCGATCCCCGCGTCCATCGCATCATGGACCTCAAGTGCCCCAGCAGCGGCGAAATGCACCGCAACCGCTGGGACAACCTCGCCTGCCTCCGCAGCGCGGACGAAATCAAGTTCGTGGTGGGAACGGCGGAGGACTGCCAGTGGGTGCGCGACGTGATCGCGCAGCGCGCTCTGGCCGCGATCTGTCCGTTGCTCGTCTCCTGGGCGGCCCCGCTGACGACGTCACCGCGGGATCCGTCCCTGCGAGCCGTTCCGGAGGGACAACATCCGATCGGACGCGAAGAATTGGTGCGTCGGATTCTGGCCGACGCCTGGCCCGTCCGGTTCCAGATCCAGATGCACAAGATCCTCTGGGCCCCCGACCGCCGCGGGGTCTGACAACAGAGCCGGGAACCGCAGATGAACACTCAATTCCGGACAAGGGAAGCGGCGACGCAGATGAAGAAGGCCGCCCGCTCCCGGCCGCCCCGATTCCTCCGTGTCCGTCCGTGTTCATCCGTGGTTGGTCTCGGTCGTGGTGTATGAGCAAGAACGCCCGCCGCAAAACGGATTCGCTACGCGCCGCCACGGGCAGGCCCGCCAGCCCGCGGACGTGGCGGCTGCTGCGGCGCCTGCAGCAATTCGAATCCCGGAACGTGACCTACTGCGATCCGCGCGGCGGATGGCCCATCTTCTGGGATCGTGCTCGAGGCGCGCACGTCTGGGACGCCGAAGGCCGCCGCTACCTGGACCTGACCGCGGCGTTCGGCGTGATGGCGGCCGGGCACGGCAACCCGGCCGTGGTGCGCGCCGCGCAGCGGCAACTCGGACTGCTCGTGCACGCCATGGGCGACGTCCACCCCCACGCGCGGAAGGCGGACCTGGCGCGCGAACTGAGCCGGATCACGTTCGAGCGTTGGACTGCGGGCGGGAGCACGGTGCGCGCAAAGACGCTGTTTGGAAACTCCGGCTTCGAGGCGGTCGAAGCGGCGCTGAAGACGGCGATGCTGGCCACCGGACGCCCCGGGGTGGTCGCGTTTGCCGGTGGCTATCACGGCTTGGGCTATGGCGCCTTGAACGCCACCCACCGCGCGATGTTCCGCGAACCCTTTCGACCCCAACTCGGGCAGTTCGGGGTGCATGTGCCGTTTCCGGCGCATAACGACGACCTCGAGCGGGTGGAACGGCAAGTGCGGCAGTTGCTCGAACAGCGTCGCATCGGCGCCATCCTGGTCGAGCCGGTCCAGGGACGCGGCGGAATCCGGGTCCCGCCCGCGGGTCTGCTGCCGCTGCTGCACCGACTCGCCACCGCGCACCAGGCCCTGCTCGTGGTCGACGAGATCTATACCGGCTTCGGGCGAACCGGCCGCTGGTTCGCCTGCGAACACTCGGGAGTGGTTCCGGATCTCATTTGCCTCGGCAAGGCCCTGACCGGGGGCTTCCCACTCTCCGCCTGCGTCGGACGCGCGGACGTCATGGACCGCGCCTGGCCGGTGTCGACCGGCGAAGCCACTCATACCAGCACCTTCCTCGGACATCCCGTCGGCTGCGCCATGGCCCTCGCGCACATCGCCGAGATCCGCCGCCGCAGGCTCCCGGAGCGAAGCGCCGCCCTCGGGCACAAGCTCCTCGCGGCGCTCCGAGAACTGGACTGCTCCCCCCTCGGCTTGGTTGCCGAGGCGCGCGGACTCGGCTTGATGGTCGGCCTCGAATTGCGATACCCCGACGGCCAACCCGCCGGCGACGCCGCCATGACGACCGTCCAAGCCATGCTGCAACGCGGATTCATCCTCCTCCCCGAGGGCGCCCACGGCGAGGTCATCGGGTTCACGCCGCCCCTCACCATCCGCTGGCCCGAACTCGCCGCAACGGTGGCCGCCCTGGCCGAGGTCCTGCCCGCCGTCTTCCGCCCATGACCCTCAGCGAAATGCGGCGTGTCCTGGACGAACGAGGCCTCCGGCTGACACGCTCCCTCGGCCAGAACTTCCTGCACGACGGCAACCAACTGCGGCGCATCGTGGCCGCAGCCGAACTGCGGGAGGGGGACCCCGTGCTCGAGATCGGCCCCGGGCTGGGGCCGCTGACCGAGCAGTTGCTCGCGCACGCGGGGCGGATCCTGGCCATCGAGAAAGACGCCCGGCTGGTCGCCTTCCTCCAGGAGCGGTTTGCCGGCCGCGCCGGACTCGAACTCCGACACGCCGACGCCTTGGATCTGCTCACGCGGGAACGCGCCGACTGGCGCGGCTGGAAGATGGTGTCCAACCTGCCCTACTCGGTGGCGTCGCCTATCCTGGTCGAGCTCGCCGATGCGCGCCGCGGCCCGGATCTCATGGTGACGACGTTGCAGTGGGAAGTCATGCAGCGGTTGGCGTCGGCGGCGGACGAAGAAACCTATGGTGTGCTGACGCTGTTGGTGGGGCTGGCCTACACGTTGAAGACCAGGTTTCGCATCCCGGCGAGCTGCTTCTTTCCGGAGCCCGAAGTGGATTCCGCCTGCGTGACCTTGATGCGCCGCTCCCCGCCGCTCCTCCTGCCCCCGGAGGAAACGGTGTTTCGGCGACTGGTCAAGCGGGGTTTCTCGCAGCGCCGCAAGCAACTGGCGAAGCTGCTGCGAACCGACTGGCCACCGGCATTCCTGGCAAACGCCTGGTCGCGTCTGCAGTTGGCCCCGGAAGCCCGGGCTGAGAGCCTTCCCCTCGACGTCTGGGTCGAGTTGGCCCGGTCGCTCTCGCGGCAACGGGCGATTCTATCGGCGCCGCCACTCTCTCCGGGCGACCGCTGTCCCTCGCCGGAGCGCAACCCATGAGCGACGAGATGTTCGACGTGGTGAACGAGCGCGACGAGGTAATCGGCTGCCGGTCGCGTTCCGAGGTGCATCGCCTGGGCTTGCGGCATCGCGCGGTGCACGTTCTGGTCTTCAACGGGCAGGGCGCGGTCTTTTTGCAGAAACGCTCCCGGAGCAAGGACACCTTTCCCGGCGCCTGGGATTCGTCCGCCGCCGGCCACCTGGCGGTCGGTGAATCGTATGACGCGGCGGCGTGGCGCGAGTTGCAGGAGGAACTGGGCTGGGTGCCAACGTCGGCCCCGGAGCGGCGGATCCGGCTCGTGGCCTGTCCGGAAACCGGGCAGGAGTTCGTTTGGGTCTACTGCTGCCGGGGGAACGGGCCGTTCTGTCTGCACCCGGAGGAAATCGAGTGCGGCGACTGGTTTCCGCGCGACGTGGTCACGCGTTGGGTCCGGGAGCGCCCGGGGGATTTCGCGAGCAGTTTCTTGCTCGTCTGGCGGGAGTTGGAAAGGGTCGGCGGCGAGTAGACCCAGGGGGCCGCTTTTCGGGGACGGCGTGGTCTTGCGGTGTTGCCGACAGGACGTGCTGTCGTTTCCAGACGGGTATCTCCAAGTGCGGCAAGCCCGAGACCGAGAAAGTCAGCCTGCAACCTTTTGTTGCAACTGCAACAAAAGGTTGCAGGCTCCCGTCAACGCCGGAACGTGCGCAGTTGCTCCCCCGCCTCGCGAAGCACCGCGACTCTCTGCTGCCAACAGCGCTTCCCCAGATAGCCCGCCGGCAGAAGCCGCTGCGGCAAGAGCGGGTCGTTCGTCAGCGCCTCCAGCCAGGATTCGCGCTCCGCCGTCGCCCAGCGCCGCAACTCCTTCGCTGCCGCCTCGCTTCCTAGCCCCCCCGCGGGCCGTTGCTGGAGCACCTCCAGATGCCGGGCGTAGCGACGGTTGATACTCTCGAAGTCCCACGCGCCGGCCACGATTTCCGCGTCCGACTCCCCCGCGCACGGCCTCATTTCCAGCAGGAGCAGCGATTCAACATCAACCCGCCCGCCGCGCAGGATCTGTTGTTCTGTGTCAAGCCGATCCGGAGTAATCCAGACACTGTTCTGCAGGAAGCCGAATCCATGGTCACGCAGGTAGCGCCGCAGTCGTTCGCGCTGGGCATTCTGGCCCATGGGCACGTCGAAGAGGACCATTCGCCATCGTCCGTCCCAGGACCGTGCCCAGCGTTGCTCGGGATCGCGTCCGCCCAGGGCGTGCAACCGTCCTTGTGCCGTCAAACGGTAGAGGCGGTCCCCCGAGGCATTCTTGTCGCGTTCCAGCAGGTGTTGTCGCTCCAGCGTGCTGAGTTCCCGCAAGAGACCGTTGCGGTAGGCCCAACCCTCGAAGGACGAGGTGAGGTTGCGGAACGTGGGGCGCAGGGCGATGTCGGCGGTCCAGAGCAGGAGGTAGAGCAGTTCTTCGGTCTTGGGTTGCACGGAACAAGTGTGATCCGGAGGGGGGAAAGATGCAATGCAACCTTTTGTTGCAGGTGCAACAAAAGGTTGCAGCAGCCCACCCGATCGTCGATTGCGGCGCGGTGGGCGCCGGGCAAGCTCAGAGCAGTGGGGATGGATCGGCGGCAGCTCAGGCCATCAGGACCTGCCGCGGCGGGGCCTGGACTCGAGGGCGACGGGACGCACCGTGCCATCCGGGTGTCCGGTTACCAGGATCGGCGCGGAGTCGATGCGCAGCGCGGCGTCGACGTCGTCCCGCAGTTCCGGTTGGGCCAGCAGGCGGCGGGCGTTCTGGGCCAGGCGCACCGCGGCCGGGAGATCGGCCTGGTGCTGGCGGTAGAGTTGGAGCGCCATGAGGGCGGAATCCGCCACGTGCCCCTTGCCATACAGATCCCAGACGCGATCGCACAGGGCCCCGGCGGCGAGGACGTCTTCCAGCGCGGCCTCTTCATGGGTGCCGGCGCCGATGAGGAGCAGGTTGGCCGGCGGATCGCGGCGGATTTCGTCGGCAGTCGCCTGGAGGTTGATCAAGGCGGTCACCAGCGCGCGTCGTGCTCGGCCGGCGGCCCGGAGGGCGCAGGTGCCGTTGGTGGTGGTCATGGCGATACGACGATCGCGCACGCGGTCCGGTGTGAATTCGCGGGGGGAATTGCCGAAATCGAAATCCACACCATTCGCCTGGTCGGCGCGGATGCGAAGGCCCTGGCGTTCGCCGGCCAGAAGATAGTCCGGATCGCGACGTCGGAGGGCGAGGGCGCCGGGGATATCGGCGACGGGCATGACGAGGGTGGCGCCGTTGGCCAGGGCGGTGATCATGCTGGTGGTGGCGCGCAGCACATCGAACACGACACAGGTGACCGTTGCCAAGTCGCGGGTGGAGAGGGCTTCGAACTCGGCGGGGGTGAAGAGAACCTCGATTCGTCGCTGGGACTTCATGCTGGCGGGAGTCAAGCACGACGCCCGGCGCGAAGTCGAGCCCAATGGAAAAGGAACTGCTGAGCGTGACCCGCATGGACCCCGAAGTGCGCTGCGGCGAAGTCGAGGAGCGCCCGGCGGGGAACCTCCCGGCCGGCGAAGTAGCCCTGGCGCAGGACGCGCTCGATCCAGACATCGATCGGAAACGCCTCCGTCCGGCCATAGGCGAAGAGGAGAACACAGTCGGCGATCTTGGGCCCGACGCCGGGCAACTCCTGGATGCGGAGGCGGGCGGCAGGCAGCGGCAGGAGACCGAGTTCGGCGAGCGAGAATTGGCCGGTGGCGACGGCGCGGGCGGTCGCCAGCAGGTAGGGCGCGCGAAAGCCCGTCCGGCATGCGCGCAGCAGCCTCTCGCTCGCTTCGGCAACACGAGCCGCGGAGGGGAATCCGTGCGCGGCGGGAAAGCCCGCGGGCGTGAGGAGCGGCGGCCCGAGGCGTTGGCAGAGGATCTCGATGATTTGCCGAATCTGGACGATCTGTTTGGTGGACGAAAGGAGGAACGAGGCCAGGCATTCCCAGGGGTCCTGGCGGAGGATCCGCAGTCCGGGAGCGGTGCTGACGGCTTCGGCCAGAACCGGGTCCCGGGGGAAGGTCGCCAGGATGACATTCTGATCGACCCCGGTCTGCAGATAGGCGGCGAGCACGGAGCGGTCCTCGGCCCCGGCGACTGTGCGCGCCTCGATTTCGTTGCCGACGCTCCGGAGTTGGACCCAGCGATCGCGGATGACGCCGGTCCAGACGCTCCCCGCCACCCGCCAGCGAAAGGCCTGACCGGAACTCAGGGTGGCGTCGAGATCATACGCCGGCGCGCGCAGCCGAAACGTCCGGGGGATCGGTCCCATGATCCTCTTGGCCGTGGGCGGTCCGGGAGAGGTTTCGGTCATCGCAGGCCGCGACATTCGTAGATCTGAATCTGATGGAACACCCGATCCTGGTGGAGCACATCGAAGTGCCCCAGATAAGCGATCGAGGTGAACTGTTGCTCCAGGTTTCGCGGGGGCGGCTTGGCGGGGTCGGACGTTTCCCGGAAGAAGATGGCGTTCTGTCCGACGCGGTTGGTGTAGCCTGGCCAGAAGTAGAACTGGTTGTGCGGGTGATCCGACAGCAGGCAGTAGACGAGCGGATCGCGCCGCACGGCCGCCTTGGCCTCGGGGAGGTAGAAGGCGACGAGACTGGTCACGCCATAGTGATTCCCGAGGAGGAAAACCGGTTTGCCCTCGCGGAGGAGTTCCTGGCGTTTGAGCCCGACGAGTTGGGCGGTCTTCCTCCATGAGCCCACCCGACGTTGGGGATCCACCCGTGGCGGCAGATGGTGGCCTGAGAGCTTCCCGATCAGGTCCGTGTCGTGCAGGATCAGGACGCTCACCAGCCCGAGTCCGAGGCCCGCGCGGAACGCCGCGCGGGGCCAGCGCCGGCCATCGGTCAGCCGGGGCGTCCAATGGAGAGCCGCCAGGCAGAGCAGGGGGAGAACCGCAGGCGCAATCCAGTTGGGCAGCACCCGCGAGCGCAACGACAAGAGGCCGTAGAAGAGGAACAGCGGCGCGCCCATGCAGAACAGGTAGCGTCGCAGAGGATCCGATCCCCGCTCGCGCCAGAAGGCGACTGCGGCCCACACCATGCCGACGAGCCACACCGGATTCAGCAAGCCCAACTCCGCTCCCAGGAATTCGCCCGCGTACTGGAGCGTGAAACTCCACGCGCGGTCGAATCCGCCGCGTTCCCCGAGGTGCGTGACGGTGATCCAATCGTGGCGCGCGTTCCACACCAGGACGGGGATGGTGCACAGCAGGTTGATGAGCAGCGCGAGGTAGGGGCCGGGCCGACGGAGTTGGCGGCGGGCGGGGGTATGCAGGGCGAAGAACGTCGCGAAGCAAATCCACTGGAACAGGGCAACGTATTTGCTCAGAAAGCCGAGCCCAAGCCAGAGTCCGGTCCAGCACCACCACCGGGTGGAATCCTGCTGCAGCGCCTTCCAGCCGGAGACCATCGCGGCGGTCCAGAACAGGACCGACAGCGGGTCGACGGTGAGCAAGGTGCTGCCGACGGCCAGCATCGGGACGGCGTTGGCGGCAAGGGTGAACCAGAAGGCGGTGCGCGGCAGGCCGGCCTCATGGGCGATGAAGCGGAGCCAGAGCACCCCCAGCACGGCGGCAATCACCGGCGACAGGAACCGCACGCCGAGCTCCGTATCGCCCCAGAGGCTCGTCCCCAGGAACTGCGCGTAGGCGATCATCGGCGGCTTGCTGTAGTAGGAGATGTCGAGGTGCTTCGACCAGAGCCACTGGTAGGCTTCGTCCTCGCTGAGCTGGAGACTGTCCCCGGCGAGGAAGGCCAGCCGCCCCAGGAGCAAGGCCGCGATCAACACGTAACCCATCCGCAGCCAGTGCAGATCCACCAGTCGCGGGTCGGGCGCGGTCGGCGCCGGTTCTGCGGTCCACGGCGGCAGGAGCCGGGGGAATCGCCTCTGCCAGAGCGGGAACCAGCGCCGTCCCCCGCGGCGCCAGGCCCAGTCTGCCAGGAATAGGATGCCCGCGGCGTAGCCGGCCCCGAGCACGGCGCCCGCCAGCACATCCGACGGGTAATGCACGCCCAAGTAGACCCGGGAGAAGGAAACGCCGAGCACCACCGGCAGTGTCCACCAGATGCTGCGCCGGTAGAAGACGAAGAGCACCGTTGCCGCCGCGAACATGTTCGCGGCGTGTGATGAGGGCATGCTGCTGCTGCTGCCCATGCCGGCCAGAAGCCGCGCGCCCTCGACCACCTTGCCGGGGCGCACGCGGCCGATCCACTCCTTGAGCGTGGTGCAGATCAAGCCGTCGCCAACTGCCACCGCCAACGCCACAAAGAACACGCAGAGCCGACCTCGCGCCCCGCCGCGCGCCACCAGGTAGAACGCCGCGACAGCGACCAGCGGCGCGAAGGCGGCGTTGCCGCTCAAGACCGGCATTAGCCAGTCGAAGAGCGGGTTCACCAGCGCCCCGTTCCCCCAGCGGAACAGCGCGGTGTCCAGTGCCGCCAGCCAGTCCATGCGGCCACAGTCTTCCTTGGTTCGTTTGGTCTGCCAACCACGAATCGACGCCACCGACCGTAGCCGCCGACGTCAGCCGGCGCTGGTGTGTGCACTTCCTTCTTCCCCTCGCGCCGGTTTTCGCCATCATCGCCTCCATGCTTGCCGGGACGCAGTCGGTTCATTTCGTTGGCATTTGTGGCACCGCCATGGCCTCGGTGGCCGCCGCCCTCAAGGAGCGCGGTCTCGACGTCACCGGCTCGGATCAGAATTCCTATCCGCCGATGTCCACCTTTCTGGCAGCGCACGGCATCGAGGCCGTCTCCGGCTACTCCGAGCGCAACCTGGCGCATCGCCCCGATCTGGTGGTCATTGGCAACGCTATTTCCCGTGGCAATCCTGAGGCCGAGGCGGTTCTGGAGCACAAGCTGCGCTACACCTCACTTCCTGAGTTGCTGAAGGAAGGGTTCCTGCGCGGCAAGCGTTCGATCGTGGTGGCTGGCACCCACGGGAAGACCACGACGACGGCCCTGCTGGCCTGGGTGTTCGAACACAGCGGCTGCCGGCCCAGCTACCTCATTGGCGGCCTGCCCCTCAACCTCGGTCGCGGGGCTCAGTTCACCAACAGCGAGTGGTTCATCCTCGAGGGCGACGAATACGATACCGCGTTCTTCGACAAACGCAGCAAGTTCATCCACTACCTTCCGGAGACGGCCATCCTCAACAACCTCGAGTTTGATCACGCCGACATCTTCGACGATGTCGCGGCGATTCAGAAGACGTTCGCTCACCTCATCCGGTTGGTCCCGCGCAACGGATTGCTGCTCGCCAACGGCGACGATCCCAACCTCGCCCCGCTCCTCGACGTTCACTTCTGTCCGGTCAAACGCTTCGGCCTCGGCTCCGAGAACGCGGTGATCGCCGCCAACGTCCGGCTCGGCGCCACCGCCTCCGAGTTCGAGATCCCCAGCTTCAAGTTTCATCTCAACCTCGTCGGCGAGTTCAACGTCCGCAATGCTCTCGCGGTCGTCGCCTGCGCCAAGCACTACGGGCTCTCAAACAAGCAAATCCAGGCCGCCTTCGACACCTTCACCGGGGTCAAGCGCCGCCTCGAAGTCCGCGGCATCGCCGGTGGCGTCACCGTCGTCGACGACTTTGCGCATCACCCGACGGCCATTCGCGAGACGCTGCGCGCCTTGCGACTCAAGTACCCCACCGATCGCCTCTGGGCGGTGTTCGAGCCGCGTTCGAATACCACGCGGCGCAACGTCTTTCAGGCGGAGCTGCCGGGAGCCTTCGCGGATGCGGACGCGGTCGTAGTGGCCCAGGTGACCCGGCTCGAGCAACTCGCCCCCACCGAACGCCTCGACCCCGAACGGCTGTTACACGACCTCGAGGCCCGCGGGAAGAAGGCGGCATACCTGCCGGACGTGGAGGGCATTCTCGATCACCTCACGCGGCACGTGGAAGGTGGCGACGTCGTCTGCATCTTCAGCAACGGCGGCTTTGGCAACATCCACACCCGCCTCCTCGAGCGCCTGGGGAGAAGATAGACCCCAACGTCGAACGTCCAACGTCGGACTCCGAACAAGGCCCGACGCGGGCAATCGCTCCTGGTGTGGAGAGAGCCTCCTGCCGTTGGACATTCCTGCGGCCGAGACGGCCGCAGCCCGGAGCCTGCGGGCTGTC
>CAYSPU010000151.1:11687-14297 GCA_964432995.1 uncultured Verrucomicrobiota bacterium | reverse complement strand
GGCGGCGGCGATTGTGCTGGGCACGCAACCGTTGAGCCAGGCCGAGTTCGAAGCCGTCCTCGGGCGCCTGGAGCGCTCCTGCCGGACCTTCGCGATGGGACCCACCTCCCGCAACTACATCGCGACGCTTCGGATGACGTTGGGCCAAGAGGATGACCTGCCTTGAGTGCGTCGGCCGCCCCCCGGTCCAAGGGCTTCCGCCTGCGCCCTGTTCTCGCATCGCGGGGAAGAGATGGCCGACACCACTCCCCGCGCCGACGGCCTGGTTCCGCAGTGGTCCGGCGGTAACTCACGCCCGACCGCGCATCACTCACTGGCGGCCAGCGGATGGAAGTGCAGTCCAAACTCGGCGATGACCGGCGGCGCGGAGGCCTGGTCGATCACGAGGCGCACGCGCTGTGCAGTGACCGCCGGGAAACGGCGCAGTTGCTTGTGCCCCACCACCTGGCCCGCGGTAATCGCCCGCCACTCGCCCCCATCGAGGATTTCCACGCGGTAGCCTTGGATGCGTTCGCCCAGGGCGATGTCCTCCTGGATGCGAGCGACGTTGAAGGTCCTGGGTTGACCGAGATCGAACTCGAGGGACCCCGCCGTGCGATCGCCCTCCGGCGTCCAGCCCGTCGCGAGCTTGCGGTCTTTGACGTATCGCTCGTGGCCCGAAGGATCGCGACGGCTCGAGGCCGTGACAGTGGCGTCGGCCACGAAGTCCGTCGCCTCGAGTTGCCGGATGAAGGCCCCGAACTCCCGGAGACGCCTCGCGTCGGGGTCCGCGATCCGGCCCCGTCGGTCCGGCGGGATGTTCAGCAGGAGGACGGAGTTTCGGCCCACGGACTTGAAGTAGATGTCGGCCAGGGCCGCCAGGGATTTGACCTGGGCATCTTCAGCCGGGTGATAGAACCATCCGGGGCGGATGGAGACGTCGCATTCGGCGGGGTGCCAGGCCGGCTGGCCTTCGCGCGGAACGACCGAGGACTCGTTCTCGCGGGCGACACCGGATTCGTTGCCGACCCAGCGGATGTCGGGGCCGCAGATGGCGATGAGTGCCTGGGGTTGCAGCTCGCGCACCACGGCGTAGTAGCCGGGCCAATCGTATTCCTGCTTCTTGCCGTTGGGCCCCTCGCCACAGGCGCCGTCGAACCACACCTCATCCACGACGCCGTAGTTGGTCAGTAACTCGCGGAGTTGGTTGCGGAAATACTCGTTGTATCGCGGTGAGTCGCCATACACCGGTTGGTTTCGATCCCAGGGAGAGAGATAGATCCCCACCCGGATCTGCTGTGCGCGGAGGGCGTCCACCACCTCGCGGACGACATCGCCCCGACCTCCGCGCCAGGGGGAGTTCTTCACGGAGTGCTCGGTGAACTTCGACGGCCAAAGACAGAAACCATCGTGATGCTTGGCCGTGAGGATCAGGAGTCTGACGCCGGCCTCGCCCAGCACCGAGGCCCACTGCCGGGCGTCGAAGTCCGTGGGATTGAACAGCGCCGGATTCTCCTTGCCGTCGCCCCACTCGCGGTCGGTGAAGGTGTTCATCCCAAAGTGCGCGAAGGCGATGAACTCGTGGCGTTGCCAGGCGACTTGTTGCGGGGTGGGAACGGGGGGCGCGCTCGCAGCGCGGAGGGAACCGGCAAGGCCGAGGAGACAGAGCGCATGGATCACGGACATCCGGAAACGAGACGCGCGGCTGGCGAGGTGTTGCGGGCATTCTCCGGATTCGAAGCGGCGCCGAAGGGTCTCGCTCTCCCGTCGGACGGGATGGGGCGAGGGCAGGAGGTGCATGGGGAGTATCATGTCCACTCCGATTGACACTGTGCCGAGCTGGCTTGGCAATGATTTTTGACACAAGGCACCATGGCCGCGTGCAACGCGGCGCTCCGCGGGGCCGTCAGGTTCCGGGAAGTTCGGAGGCGTGTCCGGCGGGTGGGACTGCTGCCCGCCGGGACGTCGGGCGGTCCACCGCCGGAGCGCCCGGCGACCAGGCACAGACCGAGGAACCGGATGGGCAAATGCATATGCGAGCAGCCCTCTGGCGAAGTGCCTTGTGGCAGTGGATGCAGCAAGGACGCGAGGAGAGCGTCGGGCAAAGGCAGCCACAGATCCCGTTCTGCATCCGCAGCTTCTGGCCACCGTCCTCACGTTCTGGAAAGCGCGCCGCGGGGCCGGCCTGCTGTTGGCGCCCTATCTCGCCTGGGTCACCTTCGCCTCCGCCCTCAATTGCGCGGTGTGGCAGCTCAATCGCTGATGCTGCCCTCGCCGTTGCGCCACCTGCATCTCGAGGGCGGACGGCCCTCTATCGAGCGGCAGCCTCTGCAAACCGCACCTGATGGACGTGCGGTCCCATGCTGAGCCGCGCTTCCTCCGCGTTGTGCGCCAGGCGGCCGTTGAACCGCAGGTTGGCAATCGTCACGCCGTTCACTCCATGCTCGGCATCGAATCCGCGAAAGGAAGAAGGAGGGATCTGCGGACTGGTCACCGCGATGTCGGCGAAGACCACGTCGCGCACCGTCCCCCGCTGCTCGTCCTGGGAGTAGTTGTTCTTCCGGATCACGATCTCCAGCAGCGTCGGGCAGTAGCGGCTTTGGGGATCGGCCGCATACGTCTCCTCGCGGG
>CAYSPU010000151.1:0-11677 GCA_964432995.1 uncultured Verrucomicrobiota bacterium | reverse complement strand
GCCTGCATCCGGGGCGGCGGGTTCCAGTCGTCGATCTCCACCCGGACTCGCTCAAACCGGATGTTGTGGATCTCGGCTCGGTCCCCATGCTGGATGTCCATGGCGATGTGGGTCGTCCGGACAATGTCGCAGTCCCGAAAGACGACGTCGGCGATCTCCGGCGCACACGTCTCCGCCCCAATCTCCATCGCCCGGCCCCAATCACACCAGACCACACAGCGGTGGAACCGCACATTCCGCACCGGCCGCTCGTCGAGCGCCCCGCGTCGTGCCTTCAGTCCCTTGACTACCAGCGCGTCGTCGAAAGCGCGTACGAAGCAGTCGCGCACCTCGACGTCCTCGCTGTTGCAGACGTCGATCCCATCGGCGTTGTAGCGCCAGAGGCCGACGAGTTTGACGTTGGCGATCGTCACGTTGCGGCATCCGAACAAGCTGCAACACCATACGTCCGGATCCCGCATCACGATCCCCTCAACCGTCACGTTGGAGCAGTCGGACAGCCGGACGGCCCCTCCGCCCTCGCCGCGCGCGTAAGGACTCACGTCCAGGATGCCGCGGCCCGCGATCCGGATGTTCGACGCGCCCTGAGCATGGAGACTGCCATAGACCACGGCGCCCCCCGCGAGGTAGACCGTCTCGTTGCTCTGGATCTCGACCTTCCCCACCCGGTGCACGCCCGGACCGAAGTACCGCACCCCGGGGGCGGCCGCAGCGGGCACGTCTCGCTCCGGCGGGTCGGCCAAGAGATGCAGCGCGTGGTGCGGTCCATTCACCTCGACGATGGCGGTGCCGGGGCGCTCCAGGACGAATGAGATGCGGTTCTCCTCGATGGCCGGGCGAACACCTAACGAGGCCGGACGGATCACAACGGACTCCACCGACCGCCGCGACCGGATGCTGACTTTCACCGGCCCGGCCATGCCCCAGCAGGCGAAGCCCGCCAGCTCCGTCTGGTCCAGGGGCCGCTGGTACCCCGGCCAGACCTGGTTGAAGGGCACCGCCGAGACGCGACAGGCATAAACGGGGACTGCCTGGCCGTTCACCGTCAACTCGTAGTCCTCGCTCAGCCTCTCGCCGTCTGGGGCCGGCCACGAGACGACAGCGGCTTCCGACGCGGTCGGAGCAAGGCACATGGCGAGAACGAAGCTGCTCAGGATTGACCCAAAGTGTCTCATGAATGTCACGCTCCCAGATGCTGGATTTCAGACAGCAGCCGCTTTCTCGCTCTGCATAGGCAGGCATCAAGGACGGCCTGCGCTCTCGCCCACGGCGAGCCATTCTCGTCGTCCACTGGCAGAAACGCAACCAACGATCCGCCTGCGTTCGGCCCGCGGGCCGGCCGCCGGAGCCCTATTTCACTCCTATCACCCTCCGATTCCCCAGCCTCCCTGCGCGAGGATCCGGTGCGAGAACTTCCGGATCTTGCGGATCGACCCGTGAAAGACGAGATCCCCGGAAGAGCCGGCGTGCGGTTTCGGAGTTGTCGCCCTCGGAGCGTTGCGACAAGATGTGGTAGGTTCAATCGAACACGCGGACGAATGGGTCCGAGAACTGGCGGACGCGTAAGCCATGCACTTGCCCACACGAAAGACGGTGCTCGCCACCGTGGGTTGCTCGTTGGCCTTGCCGATGGCGATCTACCAACTGCGCCTTGGACTGGAGCATCGTTTCCTCCCGTCGGTGGTGGTCGGATTGGTCCTCCTCTGTTCGCTCGGTCTCATGGCGGGGCTCCGGTGGAATGAGGCCGTCTTTGTCCCCGTGGTGAAAGCCACCGGCTGGTTCACCGCCGCAGTGATTTCGGTCTCCGTGCTGGCCTGGTCCTACGCCCAGAACCACGGCTGGTGCTTCTACGGGGGGATGCTGCTGCTCCTCTTACTCCTGTGGCGGATTCGCCCGCGGCTCCGGGCGCACCCGATCGGCCTTCAGTTCGTGAACACGCTGGTGCTGCTGTTGGTGCTCTTGCCCCTGACAGATCGACTCACCGCGCCGGCGACGTGGAGCGAAGAGGAGTTGCTGCGACGGAAGGCCTACAGCTACGCGGTGTCCGGCCGGAATCGCGCGTTGCTGGCCCAATGGTGGGCTCACTTCTCCGAGGAATGGCGGTCGGCCAGACGCGATATCACCACCTCGGATCCGTCGCGCACGCTTCCCTTCCGCCTCGTTCCGGGATCCGAAACCGAGTTCTTCAACGGCGAACTCCGCATCAACCCGCTGGGTTTCCGCGATGAACCGTTCTCCTCGAACAAGGAGGAGGCGTATCGCATCGTGGCTTTGGGGGAGTCCACCACCATGGGCATCACCTTGGAGAGGGGAGATCAACCGTGGCCCAAGATGCTGGAGGCGAAACTCCGGGAGAGGTTCGGCGCCCATCGCCCCATCCAAGTGATCAATGCGGGGGTGGCCGGTTATAGCCTGGAACACAACCTGTCGCGGTTTGAGGACGACATCCTGCCGTTGGATCCGGACATGATCATCTCCTACCACGGCTTCAATGGCTTCTGCCTTCTGGAGGCGAGCCTGCCCCCGCATCTGGGGAAGGGACCGCCTCGATTCCGGGCACGCCCCCTCCACCTGCTGGCTCGCGCCGAGTATCGGCTGCGGATGATGCGCTTTCTGAAGCGCCACCTGCCGGAAGGCCACCGGGCCACCGACCGTCTCGAGATCGGCTCCCACGGCCTGGAGAGCCCTTATGCAGACCTCTACCGCGGACTCATCCAGATCTGCCAGGAGCATGGAATCCGGGTGGTCCTCGGCACCTTCAACCTCGCGGTCAACGGAGACTCTCCGCCCGAGGTCGTCGGTTTCTACAAGCAGTGCTTTGCCGCTGTCCATCGCCTCATCTTCCTGAACCAGGTCCATACGCGCATGCTGGAAGGGCTGGTGCTGGAATACCCGGATGTCACCCTGGCCCGCACCGAAAACGGTCTGGACGGCCACTACGATCAGTACATCGACCTGATGCACTTCACCGAAAGCGGACGAGCCCGCCTGGCCCAACATTTCTACGAGGCGATCGAGCCCATTCTGCTCAGCCAACTCCAGCCCGCGGACGCCGCGGCCGCGAAGGTTGAGTGAGTCCCCGAGGATCTGGAGCAAGTCGGCGCGACTCCACAAGACGACAGCGCCCGCCGGAGGAACCCCGCCCGCCGTCGCAGTCCATCCTGATTACGGCCGACGGCGGTCCGACACGAGGCCGATCTTCTTGAAGGGTATCGGCTCGAATCCGGCCACCTTGACGGCATAGGTTCGCGGATGGAGCGAGACCGAAGCGGCATCCGTCACCATCGTATTGCCCACCGTCTCCACCGTCTTCTCGCTCAGGCCGTCGAGCCAATCGATGGCTTTGCCCGAGCCGATGATGACGTTGTTCGTGATCTGGTTGTACTTCGCCTTGGCCGGTTCGTCCCCCAGAATGCCGGCGAGGTTGGCGTAGCGCGCCGCGTAGGGTGGCCGATCGTACGGCACCTCCTTGAGACCGTTCATCAGGAACGGATCGCGACCGTCAAACCAGAAACTCGCCCACCCCGTCCCGCGGGCATCGACGTGGATCGCCGGGTGGCAGTCGATAAAGAGGTTGTTGGCGATGACGTTGTCCCGCCCGCCGCCGATCATCGCGGCGCGCCCGGCGCGTTCGAAGACGTTTCCCACAATCGCCGTGCCACAGAAGCAGTCGTCGAGGTAGACGGCCATGACGTCGACGAAACCGTCCTTGGTCGCAAGGGTGGGGCCGATATCGTGGAAGTAGTTGTGCCGAATCACCGTGCCGCGCATGGTGAGGTTGCGCCCCATGTAGATGGCGCCGGCATCGCCGGTCTGCGTGCAAACCCGATAGATTTCGTTGTAGGCCACCTCATGGTCGTTCCCGCCCATGAGGATTGCGTTGTGCGGGCCGTCGTGGAGACGATTGTGGAGCGCCTTGTTGCCAACACCCTGGATCCCGATTGCCGGACGGTAGGTCCGACACAGACGACTGTGGTGGTGAATGTCGCAGTTTTCGACCACGTGCCCGCCCGGCGCGAGGGTTTTCCGGTCTCCGCCGCTGACCGAGACACCGCTTTCGCCCAGGTCAAAGAGGTCGCAGTCTACGACCCGGTGGTTCGTGCCGCCATCGACCACGATGCCACTGGTGCCGAGGCCGCGCACGGTGCAGCCGGCCACTGTGACGTTGTTCCCTCCGGTGATCTGAATCCCCTCGCCCCGCGAACAGGCCAGGATCAGACGTTCGATGGTGAAATCGCTGACGCCGGTGACGGTGATCAAGGGGGACTCCAGCGTCGACAAGACCACCTCTCCGGAACCGGCAATCCAGGCGTAGACCGTGCCGGTCTTGCGGTCCAACCAGTATTCGCCGGGGGCGTCCAACTCTTCGACCAGATTCAGCGCGTAGAAGCGCTTGCCCGCCTTGTAGCCATAGACGCCGTGGGGCGGCGCCGTGGCGAGGATCTGCCCGGCAGCATCGACGGACACCACCTTCTCCCACGTGTCGGCCCAGTCGTAGGTCCAGTAGCCGTGGACCCAGAGGTCGTCGGCCGTGGCCCAACGGGCAATCCTGTCGCGCTCGACCTTGACGCCGAACGCGCCCTCGCGGCCGGAGGCCAGCGCGCTCCACTGCTCGCCGTTGGGCCAACGCGCCAGCGTCTGGGGAACGCCATCGACGAAGAGTTCCGGCGGCGCCGGAGACGAGTTCACACCAAAGCCTCGGCGACGCATGGCCCCAAGATCGTCATTCAGCCCTAGCGCGACGACGTTGCCACGAGCGCTCTCGGGAATGCGCGGGTCGCTGGCGCGTGTCCATCCGACAAGGACCCGGCCACCGAGCAAGCGTGCGCCCCGCTCCCCGCGCAGCGTCAGGCCGGAGTCGCTCTGGTCGAACGTGAGCGTGGCGGTGCGCGGATAGATCCCGGCGCGAAGGGTAATGGTGTGCTTCCCACCCCCGCCCGCCCGCAACCGATCCCGCGCGACCTCGATCGACGCCAGCGGCTTCGCTCTGGTGCCTGGGTTCGCATCGTTCCCGTCGGGAGCGACGAATACCTCCTTTGCCCCGGCCGGCAACGCCAGCGTCCCCAGCACGAGCAGATAGAAGAACGCCCTCGTCTCCCTCGCGGCCGCGAGCGTGACCGGTGACAACAGGGCGCAGGCAAAACGTGCGATGACTTTCACAGTGACCTGAATCTCGGCCACTGTAATTCCCAGCGCGGCTCGGCTCAATTCCAATCCGGCAACCGACCGCACCCTGGGCGTATCTTGATGTTGCCCCCATTGCGTGGCGGGCGGCCAGCATCGTCTGGCCGCGCGCCGCGGGCATCGGTGATGCCCGCCCACCAGTTGGGGTGGGGGCATCTCCAAGATGCGCGCCCGCGCCCCGGCCCAACCGTTTGCCCTTGAACCACCCCTCTCGTTAGGGCAGGATCTGCAGCATCCAAACGGCAGGCTCCCACGACCCTATGGTGCGCGTTCGCGGCCCGGAAGCGGCCAAGGAGGCGTGATCCTGTTCCTCGATGCAACTTGAGATGAAGACGAAGTCCTTCCCCTTCGCGACGGTGGCGATCGTCGTCGCCTGTGTTGTCTTCCTGGTCCCCTCGGCTGTGGCCCAAGGCAGCCTGACCCCAGCCGGTTCGCCTGCTCCCACGATGAAGTCCCTGCAACAGATCTGGGACAAGATCGGCGCGCTCGAAACCCAGGTCGGCACCCTCGACACCCAGGTCCAATCGTTGCAGGCCCAGAACACCCTGCTGACCACCTACTTGCTCCGGGTGGCTGAAGCCCAGGGCTTGGGCCTGGACTGGGTGATCACCACGGTCGACGGCGCCGCGGCGGAGATTGCCGGTGAGGACACGTCCATCGCGATCGGGCCGAACGGCTACCCGGCGATCAGCTACTACCACCGGACAGACGGGGACCTGATGCTGGCGACCTACAACGGTACTCGGTGGTACATCGAAACCGTGGACACCGGCAACACCAACCACGTGGGATTGAACAGCTCGCTGGCCTTCAATCCGGACACCGGCTATCCGGCAATCAGCTACTACGATGACACCGATGGCAACCTGCGCTATGCGGCCAAGAGCGCCGGAGGTTGGTCGACCACCACCGTTGCCAGCGCCGGCGACGTAGGCTTCTATTCCTCCCTGGCCTTCCGGGGAAACGGAGCCCCCGCCATCGCGTTCTACGATCGGACGAATCAGCGGCTCCGGCTGGCCTGGTGGCGCCCGGACGTCGTCGGCGGCTGGGAGTTCCGCACGGTCTCCGACACTGGCAACGTCGGCCGGGGGTGTTCGCTCGCCTTCTCCCCGCAGGCCGCCATCTTCTACATCAGCTACACCTACTGTAACCCTGGCGCCACCGCCGGCTCGCTCAGTATCGCGACCATCGCCTACAAAGGCTGGGACCTCTACTCCCCGGAGATCTCGACGATTGATTCCGCCATCGGCCCGGAAGGCTACTACACCTCGCTCGCCCTTACCCCCGCCCACCAGCCGGCGGTCTGCTACTTCAGGCACTCCACCAGCACCCTGAACTACGCCGAATACAACGGTAGCAGTTGGCAAATCACCGTTGTTGACGACAACGACATGCCCGGTCCCCACTGCTGCCTCGCCTTCACTCCTACCGGACGGCCGGCCATCAGTTACTTCGCGCAATCGGTCTCTGACCTCCGCTATGCAGAGTTCGACGGCGCGGCGTGGCGCGTCGTGACCATCGGCGGAACGGGTTCGTTCGGCCTCGATTCGTCCTTGGCCTTCCTGCCGAACGGGATGCCGGCTATCAGCTACTACACCACCGACGACACCTCGCTGCGCTACGCCGAACTGCGCAGCTATCGCCTCGTCCCCGCACCATGAAGCCACCTGTCCATTCTGGGAAACCACTTCGGATGGAAGGTAGGGCGACCTCTCCGAGGGCGCCGCGGGATGCTGTCGCCGAACCAGTCCACCGCGGCGCGATGCGGAGACCAGCTCGCGAGTCCTTCTCGGAGCCTGCTCGCGAGTCCTTCTCGGAGCCTGCTCGCGAGTCCTTCTCGGAGTCGCGCCCTACCGGTTCTCGAGGTAACCTTTCCATGAATCTGGCCCCCTCACATTCCGGGCTCGTGCTGCTCCTTTTAGCAGTCACCGCGAGCCTGGCGGCTTCCGCCCGGCTCCAAGGGGCAACCACGATCAGCGCAGACCACCCTTACGCCTGGGGCGCGAACATCGGCTGGATCAACGCGCGAGGCGATGGAACCAACGGCACCGTCCTCGGCGAATACGTCTGCTCCGGCTTCCTCTACGCCGCGAACGTCGGCTGGATCCACCTGGGCAGCGGCTCGCCCGCCAACGGCATCCGTTACCAGAACGACTCGGGAACCGACTTCGGCGTGAACCACGACGGCCTGGGCAACCTGCGCGGATTCGCCTGGGCGGCGAACATCGGCTGGATCAACTTCGAGAACATCGGCGCGCCAACGGTGGACCTGGCCAGCGGCGTCCTCAGCGGCTCCGTCTACAGCGCCAACTGCGGCTGGATCAGCCTGAGCAACGCCGTCACGCAGGTGCGCACGGATACCATCTCCGGCGCTTCGGACACCGACGGCGATGGGATTGCCGATGCCTGGGAGCGGGAGAAGTTCAGCTCCCTGACCATTGCCGATGCGAATTCGAATGCGGATGGCGACGGCCTGGCCGATCGGCTGGAGTACCTCGCGGACACCAACCCCCTGGAGGCAACCGATGAGCTGCGCCTCACCTTCCTCCGCCAGGACGAGGTGACGCCGCCTCGCATCCTCCTCGCGTGGACCACTCGGCCCACGCGGGCCTACGCCGTCGAACGTCGTCCGACGCTGGGCCCGGACAGCGCTTGGGAGGACGTCGGCTTGCTGCCGTGGCCGAGCGCGGGAAGCGCCAGTTTTGACGAGTTCGGCGACCAACACTTCTACCGCCTCCGCGCCTTCCGGCCGTTGGCGCCGTAACGGTATGCTTCGCACAACCATCCTCACTTCGATCATGATCACCGCCGCCATGGCGACGACGAGCCCCGCTGCATCGGGGCAAACCTCAGCCCAGCGGTGGCTGGCACAGGCTTCGCTCGCCGCGCCGTTCTCCCCGCCAACCAGCCAGTCCTCCTGGGGACAGCAGCGCCAGGATATCCGCGCCCAACTGTGGAAACTGCTGGGGCGCCTTCCACCCCGCCCGCAGACCCTGGCGGTGGAGACGCTTGCGCGCGAAGACCGCGGCGACTACTGGCTGGAGAAGTTCCGATTCGACAACGGCGCCGGCGCCACCGTGCCGGGTTACCTGCTGCTGCCCAAGAAGACCCAGGGCCGATGCCCGGCGATCCTCTACTGCCATTGGCACGGCGGCCAGTACGACGTCGGCAAAGAGGAAATGTTCCGCACCAACGCCCTGCCCGTGGCCGGCGGGCCGGCCTTGGCCCAACGCGGCTACGCCGTGTTGGGCATCGACGCCTACTGCTTCGGCGAACGGAACGGACTGGGGCCGGGCGGCCCCAGCGAGAAAGGCGGTGCCGGCGAAATGACCGCCGGCAAGTTCAACCTCTGGATCGGACGCACCCTCTGGGGCATGATCGTGCGCGACGACCTCCTGGCCCTCGACTACCTCTGTTCGCGTCCGGAGATCGATCCCCAGCGGATTGGAGTCACCGGCATCAGCATGGGCTCCACCCGCACCTGGTGGCTCATGGCTCTGGATGACCGGCCCAAAGCGGCGGTGGGCGTTTGTTGCCTGACGCGTTATCAGGACCTGGTCCAGCAGGAAGGCCTGAAACACCACGGCATCTATTATTTCGTGCCGGGAATGCTCAACCACTTCGACACCGAGGCCGTGGTGGCCTGCATCGCCCCCCGCCCCATGCTCTTCCTTTCCGGTGAGATCGACGCCGGGTCACCCGCCGACGGGATCCGCCTGATCGAATCCAAGGTGCGCCCCGTCTACCGCCTCTACGATGCGGAGTCGAACTACGGAAGCGTCCTCTATCCCGGCGTTGGGCATCAGTATACCCCCGACATGTGGGAGCGCATGCTCGCTTGGATGGAGAAACACCTGTAGCCGGCTTTCCGTCGAAACGGAGCGCTCTGTGCGCGCGAACCGTAGCCGTCCCGCGAGGCGGGATGGGTCTGCACTGACTTCCTGAGAGGGAGAAGTGCGCCGACTGACGTCGGCGGCTACGAGGTTCCTGGAGAGGCCGGACCTCCAATGTTTGGACGCGCGTTGGTGCCATGAACCCGTGGAAGGTAGGGCGCGCTCTCCGCAGCGCGCCGAAAACAAGTGGTTCCAGCGCATACTCTTCCGGCGCCCTCGGAGAGGCCGCCCTGCCTGACGGTTCATGGAAAGTACTACATGCGATCCGATCGACACTGCACCGGGCTGGCTTGGCAATGATCTCTGCGCAAGGTAACCGCTCAGGACGATGGGGAAGGTCATCGACCACGACAGAATTCGGTCCGGGGAGCGCGAGCGGTCCCTCGCTCGCAGCAGCCACGAAAGGACGGGATGTGGTCGGAGGTTCGGAGGCGCATCAGGCAGCGGGGAGCGCCGGCTTGTAGCCGCCGCGAGGAATGTGGTGGGCGACTGGGCTTCTGGCCCCGTGGAGCGGGGCGCTTCGTGAGGTGTCGGGAACCCCGGACTTCGCTATCCCCCCAGATCGGTCACCACTCCGGACCACCAACCGGGCGTCCTCCCGGCGGACGCGGTCCGCCGAAACCCATCCGCTCCGGCTCCGGTTCCGCCGGTGTCACGGCATCCCAGTCGGATGCCGCGAACGTGAGCGGGAATTCCCAGAGGTTCGTGAGCCCAAAGAAACGCTCCTCGGCAGACGACGCGCCAAAGGCCGAGCAAGTCAGGCACGTGCCAGGAGCAAGGGGGTCGACAGCACGGGCGCGCGCATGCCCAAGCAGAATGACGCACTCCAGCCCTGGATGCAGTCGGAATCTTCGGCAAAGCACACAGCTCGTTCATGATCCGCCCTGAATTCACGCGGAACCTCCGTCTGCCCTGCGCCGACAGTCTGCACGCTTGCCCGGCCAACCAGAACCTGCCAGAAGACGCGCAGCCATGACACGATTCCCTGTAGCCCTCATCCTGTTGGCGACCCTGCAGCTTGCGCCCGCCGCCGAACGATCCGCGCCCGGTGCCGCATTCGATCTGACGCAACGGGGCAAACCCGCCTGCATCATCATCATCGCGGACAAGCCCACACCCTCCGCCCGCCTGGCCGCCCTCGAGCTCCAGAGCCACGTCCTCAGAATCTCGGGTGCGGAACTTCCCATCCGCTCCGACCGCGAACGCGTGGAGGGCGGCAGGATCCTGGTCGGCGAAAGCGCTGCCACGCGGGAACTCGGTCTCCGCAGCGCGGATTTCCCGCCCCAGGAGTACCTCATCGCGTTTCGTCCGGGCGCCGTGATCCTCATGGGCCGGGACTGGGAAGACACCGCGGCCAACCGGAAGATCGAGGGCCGCCCGATGACCGGCGAGTCGCTCGAGTCGCTGCGGCATCGGGTGGACTACTGGAAAACCGTAGGTCTGCCGGAGCGGAGTGCGGGCGAGATCGAGTTGCCCGGGATTTACGACGATCAGGGGAGTTGCCTGGCGGCCTACGATTTCCTCGAGCGCTTCTTTGGCGTGCGCTGGTACGGCCCTTCCCCAACCCACGTGGTCTTTCCCCAACGCCCGACGCTATCCGCCGCCGGACAGGACATTCGGCGCTCGCCGGCGCTCAAGCATCGCAGCGCGTTCCCGGCGGGGAACTGGCCATTTCTCCACAACCAGTGGGGCGAGTTCACCCAAGACCAGGTCCGCCTCTTTTGGCGACGGATCCGCCAGGGCGGCGAACGCTGGGCAGGCAATCACACGTTCCACCCCGCCACCATCAAGGCCCTCTTCAGCGATCCCGAATACCAGTCCAAGAACCCGAAAAGCCAGGGCTCGCAGCTCTGCTACACCCATCCCAAGCTGGTCCAGCAAGTCGCGCAGATGGCCCGCGATTACTTCGACGGCCGCGGCCGCCTCCCCGAAGGCTGGAAAGCTCTCGGCGACTATTTCGCCATCGTTCCCGACGACAACATGAACCTCTGCAACTGCCCCGCCTGCGCGGCGCTCCTGCAGAACCAGGGGTGGCGTCGGACCGGCTTCTTCAGCAGCGGCGAGATGAGCGACTACTGGTTCTCGTTCGTCAACGCCGTGGCGCGCGAAGTGCACCGGACGCACCCGGACAAGTACATTGCCACGCTCGCCTACTGGGCCTACGCCCTGCCACCATCGTTCAAACTCGAACCGAATGTGTCGGTCGCCCCCTGCCTGCACACCTGTTACTACCCCGTCCACGCCGCCATGAAGGAGAACGACCTGCGCTTCTACCGGGATTGGCAGGCGAAGTCCAAGGCGCCGATGTTCCTCTGGGTGTACTACCACCACCCCATGGAACCGGCGCTGATCAACCGCTGGAAGTGCTTCCCCCATGTCATGGTCCACCAGACCGCCCAAGCCATGCGGATGTTCATCCGCGACGGCGTGCGCGGCATCTTCGAGTGCGGCGAACAAGATCAACTCGAACAATACGTCATGGCCAAGGTCTGGGACGATCCCAACGTGAACGTAGACGAACTCATCGACGAGTTCTTCCGGCTCTATTTCACTGGCATCCCACAGAGGGCGAAATCCGACCGTTAACCCTCGGATTTCCG
>CAYSPU010000150.1:0-14298 GCA_964432995.1 uncultured Verrucomicrobiota bacterium | reverse complement strand
GGGGGATCCGCTTAGGTTCGTCGACTCGAGGCGCATCAACGGGTTGGCTGTCCAGGCCCTCCGCGATTCCAGCGCGCGCGGAACCGCCGAAGGGGGACTCTGTTCATGATTGAATCGCCCGAGCAACGCGAGTGGCTGGCGATCGCGATCTTCGCGTTCACCTACCTGCTCATCAGCGGTCGCCGGTTGAAGATCCTGCCGTTGAACCGACCCGCCGCCGCCGTGTTGATGGTCGCCGTCGGCGTAATCACCCCGGAGCAGGCCTACCGCGCGGTCGACTACGACACGCTGGTGCTGCTTCTGGGCATGATGTTGATCGCCGCCTACCTGCACTTGGCGGGCTTCTTTGCCTGGGCGGCGGACGCAGTCCTGAAGCGGGCCAAGACCCCGCAGGCCCTGCTGGCCGGGGTGGTCTTCGGTGCCGGCCTCCTGTCCGCGGCGCTCGTGAACGACACGGTGTGTCTCATGGTCACGCCCCTCGTCGTTGCAGTGGTGGTGCGCGGCGGGCTCCCGCTTGTTCCCTACCTGCTGGCGCTGGCCATGAGCGCCAACCTCGGCAGCGTCGCCACCCTGGTGGGCAATCCCCAGAACATGATCATCGGGCATTTGTCCCACATCCCCTTCGGGCGGTTCTCGGGGTCGATGCTTCCCGTGGCCCTGGTCGGGCTCACCATTCAGTACGTGATTCTGGGGATCGGCTTTCGCAAAGCCTTGGCGGGGGTGGTCATCCAGCGTCCGCCCCCTGACGACCGTCCGCTGGACCTGCGGTTGATCCGGTTCACGCTGGCGGTATTGGCATTGGTCTTCGCGGGCTTTCTGGCCGGTTTGAACCTGGCGTGGACGGCGCTGGCGGGCGGGGCCATGGTCATGGTCATCGCGCGGCGCGACACCCACGAGGTGCTGCGGTTGGTGGATTGGCACCTCCTGGTTTTCTTCGCCGCGCTGTTTGTCGTCGTGGATGCCCTCAATCAGACCGGTTTGCCCGATCAGATCTACGCCCATCTCCGAGGCGTCTTTGGCACCCACCCCCATTCCCAAGCCTGGAACCTCGCTTGGTTCTCGGCGATCGGCTCCAACATCTTCTCCAATGTCCCCTTCGTTCTGGTCGCTGTGAAGTGGCTGCCGAACTTCGCCCAGCCCGAGCTCTCCTGGAAGGTCCTCGCCCTGGCCACCACGTTCGCCGGCAACCTCACCATCCTCGGCTCCGTCGCCAACATCATCGTCGTCGAGTCCGCCCGCGGACACGTCGAGGTCGGTTTCTGGGACTACGCGAAGTTCGGGATCCCGATCACGCTGCTGACGACGGTGGCGGGAATGGTGGTGCTGCTGTGGATCGCCGGATAACGCGGGTGGATGCGCCGGACCACGCACCCCTTCAGTCCAGGTTGCCCAACCGCTCTTTCTCGCGGAGGAACTCGATGTCGAGCTGGTCCTGAGGCCGATTCGCCGCCAGCTTCGACAACAGCAGGTGCCGACCGCTCGCGCAACGAACCGTGGTGCGCGCATCCAAGTAGCGAACCTGTCGCTCGTTCATCCGGCTGAAGAACTCCTCGAGTGTCATCGGTCGGCTGCCAGTTGCTTGAGCAGTTCCCGCTTCCACGCGTTCATTGCGGCGTGGCTGGAGAAGCGCTTCGCGCCAAACCGAGGAAGCCGCGGCGGGGGCGGCAGCCCCACGACGGTAGGACGCGCTGCCCACAGCCTCACTTTGGCTCGATAGTCGTCGGTGACCTTCATCGATCCCATCCTGTACGATCCGCCGCGGGTCTTGGCAAGCCGGCAGCAGGGAAACCTCCGCCGGCACCTTTGACGCCCCACCCAGCCGTCTCAGCCCTCGCCCATCGGCGCGGGTGTCCCGGATTCCCCAGCCGCCCGGTAGTCGATGACCTTGACCTTCTCGAGCGTCACCAGGCCGCCCCCCATCATCCGATCCAGCTCCGGCAGAAACGCCTGGATCTTCTCCTCGCTGTCGACGAGTTCGATCACCAGCGGCAGATCCATCGACAACTGCAGAATCTTCGTCGTGTGCAGCCGGCTGGATTTGCCAAAGCCCATCGGCCCGCGCAGCACGGTGGCGCCGGCCAACTGCCGTTCGCGTGCCTTGAGGACGATGGCCTCGTAGAGCGGCCGATGCTCGAACCGGTCGTTCTCGCCGAGGAAAACGCGGAGCAATACGGCGTCGTGGGGAAGATGCATCTCAGCCTCCTTTCAGCGCGTTGCATTTCATCGCCAGAATGTGCCCGAGCCAGACCGCCAGCAGGCAGAGGAAGACCGACGACACCACGTTGGCCCCGGCGCGCAGCCACTGGCCGTCCTCGATCTGGGCCAGCGTTTGCAGGCTGAACGAGGAAAAGGTGGTGTAACCGCCGCAAATCCCCGTCATGAAGAACTGCCGACCGGATGTCCCCACCAACCAGCGGCCCTCGGGCGCCGTCAACGTGCCGAAGAACCCGATGGCAAACGAACCGGTGACATTGACCAGCAGTGTGCCCCAGGGAAACAGGCCGCCGAAGCTCCGGTCAACCCATGCGGACAGCAGATAGCGGGCGGCGCTGCCGAGCGCGCCCCCGACCGCCACCCAGAAACAGTGGATTCCGATCATCTACTTCGGTTTGAGCTGCGGGAACAGGATGACGTCGCGAATGCTCTCCTGCCCCAGCAACATCATGCAGAGGCGATCGATGCCCACGCCCATCCCGCCCGCCGGCGGCATCCCGTGCTCGAGCGCCGCCAGGAAGTCCTCGTCCAACTTCTGTTGCTCGCCCCCGGCTTGGTGCTCGAGGCGTTCGCGCTGCGCGATCGGATCGTTCTGCTCGGAATAGGCCGGGGCGATCTCCTGGCCGTTGATGCAGCACTCGAAGACTTCCACCGTCGTCGGATCCTCAGGCGACAGCTTGGCCAGCGGGATCAGTTCCTTGGGCACATGGGTGACAAAGACCGGGTCGATCAGCGTCGGTTCGATAAGCTTCTCGAACACCGCCTGCGTCACTTCGAAGTCCTCGTATTCCTTGGCGATCTCGGCCCCCAACTGAACCGCGCGTTCCCGTCGCTGCGCGGGCGTCGCCTCGAACCAATCCGCTCCCGCCTTCTCGCGCACCAGGTCCTTGAATCTCGCCCGCCGCCAGGGAGGCGTCAGGTTGATCGTCCGCGCGACCAGGCCGGCGGCGTCCCGGTGCTCGATCCGCAGCGTCCCGAGGACATTCTGGGCGACCTGGCAGACCATGGATTGCACGAGTTCCATCATGCTCTCGTAGTCGCCGTAGGCCTGGTACACCTCGAGCATGGTGAACTCGGGATTGTGCTTTCGGGAGAGGCCTTCGTTGCGAAAGTTGCGTCCAATCTCGAACACGCGGTCGATGCCGCCCACGAGCAGGCGCTTGAGATAAAGCTCGAGCGCAATGCGCAGGTAGAGGTCGCAGCCGAGCGCATTGTGATGGGTCTTGAACGGCTGCGCCGCCGCCCCCCCGGGAATCGCCTGCATCATCGGCGTCTCCACCTCGACGAAACCGCGATCGTGGAGAAACGCGCGGATCTCGCGGAGGATCGCGCTCCGCCGGAGAAACACCTGGCGGACCTCGTCGTTGGCCATCAGGTCCAGGTAGCGCTGGCGGTAGCGGATCTCGGTGTCCGCCAGCCCGTGCCACTTCTCCGGAGGCGGCCGCAGGGCCTTGGCCAGAATGACGAAGGACTCGACCTTCACCGAGATCTCCCCCATGCGCGTCGTGAACTGCGTGCCGTGCACCCCCACGAAATCCCCCAGGTCGAGGTGCTTGAAGATCTCGAACTGCTCGTCCCCGAGCACCTGCTTTTGCGCGTAGATCTGCATCCGCCCGCTGTGGTCCTTCAGGTCCAGGAACTGGCTCTTGCCCATGTCGCGATGGGCGGTGATGCGGCCGGCGAGGCTGACGGCACGCCCCTCCGCGTAACCAGCCCGGGCCTGAGCACAGGTTTCGCCCGGCACAAACTTGTTGGCGAAGGGATCGATTCCCTTGGCGCGCAAGGCCTCGAGCTTGGCCTTCCGTTGTGCGATCAACGCGTTGGTGTCGTCCATAGAGTCTTCCCCGGCCCCCCATGCGCGGAACCGGAGCGCGACCCATGAAACATGGAAGGCTCGACGAAGTCGACGGATTTTGTGTGCGGCTGCTACCTGCGGGCGTGTCCGGAGCGCGACCGGTCCCTCGGTCGCAGCAGCAACCACCGCGCGGGAGACAGTCGAAGGTTCGGAGGCGTGTTCGGCTGGTGCGGCGGCTGCCCGCCGGGACGGCGGGCGGTCCGGAACGCGGCCGGTACCGCCCGGCCGCGCGGTCACTTCACCAGCGCCATTTCGAGGGTCTCTTCGCGCTCCTGCGCGGCGTCTTCCTCGTCTTCGACCGGCGGGGTGGCCGGCGGCGGCACGAGCGGAGTCGGCGCGTGATCCGTCACGATGGCGCCGGAGCGGTGGAACTTGACGCTGACGATCTTGCTGACGCCCTGTTCCTGCATGGTGACGCCGTAGAGCACGTCGGCCATGCCGATGGTCCGCTTGTTGTGGGTAATGATGATGAACTGGGAGTGCTCGAGGAACCGCTGGAGGATGCGAATGAACCGGTTGATGTTCGATTCGTCCAGGGGCGCGTCCAGCTCGTCCAACACGCAGAACGGACTCGGCTTGACCTGGTAGATGGCGAAGAGCAGAGAGACCGCCGTCATCGTCTGCTCCCCGCCGGAGAGCAGGGAGATCGTCTGCAACTGCTTGCCGGGCGGACGGGCCACGATCTCGATCCCGCTCTCGAGCACGTCTCCGTCGTCGACGAGGCGCAGGTCGGCCTTTCCGCCGCCGAAGACTTCGGTGAACATGCCGCGGAAGTTGTCGCGGATCTTCTCGAACGTCTCGGTGAACATCTGCCGCGTCTGGGTGTTGATGCGGCTGATGACCTCGTGCAACTGGTTCTTCGCCTGCACCAGATCGTCGTGCTGCTTCGACAGGAACTGATACCGCTGTTCGGTCTCCTCGTATTCGTCGATGGCGACCAGGTTCACCGGCCCCATCTCGTCGACGCGCTGCTGCAGAACGGAGACCTGCTCCGCCACCGCCGCCCAGTCGGTGGAGACGCCCGCCGCCGCCATCTCTTCCGGAGTGAGCGTGCGGATCTTCGGCGGGCCCTGGTCGGCAAGCGTGATGGTGATGCACTCGCTGCGCACGTCGTCCAGGTTCACCTGGTATTTCTGCTGCACGCGCTCGCGGACGTTCTGCGCGCTCATCTGCCGCTGCGCCAACTCCACCTCGAGGGCCCCGCGCTTCTCCTGGAGCGCGGTCAGTTGATGCCGCAAGGCGCGCAGGCTTTCCTCCCGGGCGTCGAGCTCGGCCGACAGCGAATCGCGCTGGGCTTCGAGGGCCGCCGTCTGTTGGCTGGCCTGCTCCCGCTGGTGCTGCAAGGAACCGATCTTCTGCCGGGATTCCTCGATCTCCGCCTGAGCCGTCGCCTGGCGCTCGAGGAAGTCGGCGATCTCGCCGCGGCGCTGGCCGGCCAACTGTCGCAATTCCCCGATCCGCACCTCGAGCGGTTGACGCTGCTTGCGCAGGGCGTCCACCTCCTGTTCGAGCGTGGCCAGCGTCACCCGGGTCTCCGTCAGGGCCGCCCCGGCCGATTCCCGCTCTTGGCCCAGAGTCTCCAGGCTGCGGTTCAGGCCGTTCAACTGCTCCTGCAGACGGCGTTCCTCGTCCTCGGCGGCGGAGAGCTCTCCGCTCAGCGCGGTGCGCTTGCGTTCGCCCTCCTGATCCTGGGCGGCCAGGCTCTGGATCTCGAACACCACCGTGTCGATGCGCTGGTGCAGGATCTTCACAGAGTTCCGCAGCGCCGTGACTTCGCCCTCGCGGGTGGCGATGGCGACTTCGCGGACCCGCAGGTCGTTCTGCTCCTCGTGCAGCGTGGCCTGCAACAGCGTGGCTTCTCCCTGCAGCGCCCCCTTCGCCCGGCTGGCCGCGCCAATCTGCTCGTGCAATTCGCCGAGCTGCGCCTGCAACTGCGCGATCTGGTTTTTGCGGCCGAGGATCGAGGAGGGCGCGGCCCCGGAGCCGCTCCCGTTCAGGTAGCCACCGGTGAAGACGCCGGCGTGCGTCAGCATCTCGCCCGTCAAGGTGACGTAGTCCCAACCCCGGCCGCCGTTGCGCCACGCCGCCGTGGCCGACTCCAAAGATGGCACCACCCGGGTGCGCCCCAGCAACCGCCGCAGCAACGGTTGCACGCAGGGCTCCGCCTCCACCATCTTCAGGGCCGGCTCCCCGTGCGGGTTCCCCGTCTCCTCCTCGCCGGATCCCGGGTCGTCGGCCCAGAACGCGAGCGGAGCAATGCTCGCCCGCCCCCGCTTCCGCTCCTGCAGGTCCGCCAGAATCCCGCGGGCCGTCTCGGGCTGTTCCGTCAGCACCAACTGCAAGTGGTGGCCCAGCGCCGTCTCGATCGCCACCACGTAGGGATCGGGAACGCGAATCCGGTCCGCCAGAGATCCCAGAACCTCATCCGTATGCTGCAGCGCGGCCAGGGCCCCCGCCCCAAACCCTTCGTGTTCCGCCTGGAGCTGCTCAATCACCCCCAGGCGCGATCGCGCCCCCGCTTGTTGCTGGACGAGCGAATCCAGACTGCTCGCGGTCTGCTCGAGCTGCAACTGCAGTTCCCGCAGCCGCTGCTGCTGCCCTTCCACCGAAACGCGGCGCAGGTGCGCCGTCTCCTTGTCCGCGGCGACGCTGGCCGCAAACTCCGCCAGCCGCGCCTCCAGCCGCGTCCGTTCCTCTTCGAGCTGGATCTTCTCCGCCGAGAGCTTCTCGAGCCGCGCCAAGTTGCCCTGCTTCTGCAGATCCAGGGCGCCCACCTCGTTGCGCAAACGCGACACCTGCTGCGCCGACCGGAAGAGCTGCGACTGTGCCTCGCGCAGTGCCTGTTGCTCGCGCGCCAGAGCCGCTTCCACTCCGTGCAGCGCCTGCTGCCGGGCCGACAGCGCGTCCCGCTGTCCGGCCACGCCGCGCTGCGACTGCTCCAACCGTTCCGCCACGCCCGCCAGCTCTTGCTCCGCGATTCCCCGGCGTTCCTCCGCCTGCGCCACCTCCGCCAGGGCCGCCGTGTGGCGCGCCGCAGTCTCGCGCAACCGTTCTTCATTGAACTGAATCCGGTGCTCGTGCCGCTCGATCTGGTTACAGAGCTCGAGCCCGCGCTGTTGCGACTGGCTGATCTGGTGCTCCCAGTCCGTCAGTTGCTCCCGCAACTGCGCGATCTCCGTCTCGTCGCGCAGCCCTCGGGCCGAGGTCGCCTCCAGCTCCTGGCGCAACTGCTCAATGCTCTCCAGGTGCTCCCGAATCTCGCACTGCAGCACGTCATACTCGTGACGCATCAACTGGGTGTCCAGATGCTGCAATTCGAGCATGAGCTGTTTGTAGCGGCGCGCCTTCCCCGCCTGGCGCTGGAGCGAACCGATCTGGCGCTTCACCTCGCGAATCAGATCGCTCACCCGCAACAGATTCTGCTCGGTCACCTCGAGCTTGCGCAGCGATTCCCGCTTCTGCGCCTTGTACTTCGTGATTCCCGCCGCCTCCTCAAACACCAACCGCCGATCCTCAGGACGACTCGAGAGGATCTGCGTGATGTTCCCCTGCGCCATGATGCTGTAGCTCGTCCGCCCCACTCCGGTTCCCATGAACAGTTGCTGGATGTCCTTGAGCCGGCAAGGCGTGCGGTTCACAAAATACTCGCTCCGCCCGTCCCGGAAAACCCGCCGCGTCACCGTAACCTCGTTGTAGGCCAACTCCACGCCCGCTGCCCGCAGATGCTCCTGATCCACATCCCCAATCGTCAGCGAGACTTCGGCCATGGCCAACGACTTGCGCGCATCCGTGCCGTTGAAGATCACATCCGCCATCTCGCCCCCGCGGAGGGCCCTGGCCGACTGCTCCCCCAACACCCACCGGATGGCGTCGGCCACATTCGACTTCCCGCAGCCGTTCGGGCCCACGATCGCCGTGATGCCGGGTTGAAAGGCCAGGGCGGTCTTCTCCGGGAACGACTTGAAGCCGAGCAACGTTAGGCTCTTAAGATACATTACAGGACCCTACTAACCACCAAATGCACATCGCTGTAAAGCGCAAAAACCACAATATGCTGGGGTGTCGATGACTTCATCACACAACTTATGGACATCACCAAGACCCCATTTGTCACCGGACTTTAACGTTCTCACCCGGGTTTCCCCGCCCCCGGGCAGACAGCAAGGACCCTCTCCCCGGGAACCGGCGCCCACAACCCACGCTGTGGAGGGGCGAACTTGATGCCTTCGGATCCGTGGTCGCCGTTTTCGACGTGGTATCCGCGGCTTGGCTGGCCTACGCTCCCCAGTGGATGACGGAGGGACGCCAGAGGGCGGGCGGGTTGCCAACCGGCCATACGCCGATGTTGGGCTGGCCGTGGGTGGCGGCGCAGATGCTGCTGCTGGCCGCAATTGCCGCGGCTGGGTGGTACGGCGGGGAGCACTGGCGCCACGGTGCGACAACGCTGTGCGGTTACGTGCTGCTCGGGGTGGGCGGAGTCGTGGCCCTGCTCGGCGCCTGGCAACTCGGCCGACAGCTCACCCCGTTCCCGGCGCCACTTTCCCGCGCGCGCATGGTGGATAGTGGAATCTATGCCTGGGTGCGGCACCCTCAGTACGCGAGTTTGATGTTGGCCGCCACCGGGTGGGGGCTGGTCCGCGCCAGCCCCGCCGCGCTGCTGCTTACTCTGGCACTGCTGCTCTTCCTTGACCGCAAGTCACAGTTTGAGGAGCGTCTGCTCCGGGAAGTCTTCCCCGAGTATGAGCGCTACGCGAGCCGCGTACGGCGCCTGATTCCCTGGATTTACTAGCCCGGAGGCGGCCCGAAAAACGGGCGAAAACAGGCTGAAATCAGGGCTTGCCAAGCCCTGGTGCGGTGTCTACGCTCGCACCTCTTTTTGGGCCGGCGATGCCGTGTCCCGCCCCCCCGGTCAGGGGGGCAACAGACTGGGTAGGAACGTATGGCAGTCAGAATTCGACTCAAGCGGATCGGAGCAAAGAACAGCCCCGCCTATCGCATTGTGGTTGCGGACAGCCGCAGTCCGCGCGACGGACGGTTTATTGAGGAGCTGGGAACGTACCTTCCGCTCCAGCGCGAGAACAACGTCACGATGAATCTCGAGCGCGCCAAGTATTGGCTGAGCGTGGGCGCCCAACCCAGCGAGACCGTGGCCAGTTTCATTAAGAAAGCGGCCAAGGCCCCGGTGGCCTAGCCGGAACAGCCATGCAGGCGTTTCTGGATTTCGTCGTCAAAGGCCTGGTTGACCACCCGGAAGCGGTGTCCATTCACCCGGCGCAACGGGAGGGCGCGACGCTCTACGCCCTGCGCGTGCATCCCGATGACGTGGGCAAGGTGATTGGCAAGCAAGGGTCGACCATCCACGCAATTCGGGCGCTGCTGCAGGTGGCCAGCGCGAAGAAGGGACAGCGCTGCTCGCTCGAGATTCAGGAAGACCAGCCGGCGGATGGTTGAAGTTGGCCCCCGAACGCCCCTCCCGACAAGGGACGGGTGCCGGAAGGCGGGAGGAGCTGTGGCGATGCGGATTGACGTGCTGACACTGTTTCCCGCCATGTTTCGTGGGCCGTTGGATGAGAGCATGGTACAGCGGGCGCGCACGTGCGGGCGGCTTGAGCTGGCGATCCACAACCTGCGGGACTTCACGCACGACCGGCACCGGACCGTTGACGACCGGCCCTTCGGCGGCGGCCCCGGGATGTTGTTGAAGCCCGAACCGATCTTTGAAGCCGTAGAACACCTGGCCGCAGAGCACACGCAGGTGATCCTGCTCACACCGTCGGGACGGCCGTTCACCCAGGCCATTGCCCGCGAACTGTCCGCGCGGGAGCACTTGCTGCTCCTCTGCGGAAGCTACGAGGGCTTTGACGAACGTGTCCGGGAAGCTCTGGTGGACGATGAGCTTTCCATCGGCGACTACGTGCTGACCAACGGCGCGCTGCCGGCCATGGTGCTGATCGACGCGGTGACCCGTTTGCTGCCGGGCGTGCTGGGCGACGAGCAGAGCTCGCTGGAGGAGTCGTTCCACCAGGGCCTGCTCGAGTACCCTCAGTATACGCGCCCGGCCGAGTTTCGGGGCATGCGCGTGCCGGAGGTATTGCTCTCCGGCAACCACGCGGAGATCGCCCGCTGGCGCGCGGAGCAGGCGCAAATGCGGACCCAGGCCCGGCGACCCGACATGGTGGCCGGAGGAAGCGCGGCACAACAGCTTGTGAAAGGCGAGTTATGAATCAGGCAATCCTCGACAAGATTGAATCGGAACAGTACCGCAAGGACGCCACGGGTTTCTCCGTGGGCGACACCGTGCGGGTCCATACCAAAGTCAAAGAGGGAGAAAAGGAGCGCATCCAGGTTTTCGCCGGCGTGGTCATCGGCATGCGCGGGCACGGTCTGAACTCGATGTTCACGGTGCGGCGCATCAGCTACGGCGAAGGCGTGGAACGCGTGTTCCCCCTGCACTCGCCGCGGGTCGACCGGGTCGAGGTGGAACGTCGTGGATCCGTGCGCCGGGCCAAGCTCTCCTATCTCCGCAAACGCATCGGCAAGAGCGCTGTCGCCGTCAAGGAGAAGGAATCCTCCGCTGGCAAGTGACCGGCGAATTCCCGGCAGGCAGAGAGCGAGGCCGCGGCCTCGCTTTTTCGTCGGCGCCCTCTCCGCAGCACTCGCCCTCCTCATTCCATGCGCTGCCTGGTCACCGCGGGTCCCACGTTCGAACCGCTGGATAGTGTGCGGCGGCTCACGAATCTCTCCACCGGCCGCCTCGGCAGCGATCTGGCTGAGCACCTTGCGCGAGCAGGCGCCGAGGTCGTCCTCCTACTGGGTGAACTCGCCACCGCTCCGCCCTCCCCGGCGGTTGCCCGCCTCGAGCGGTTCTCCACCACATCCGATCTCCAGCACCGCCTGCTGCGCTACGCCGGCTCGGAAATCGATGCCCTTTTTCATGCGGCCGCCGTCAGCGACTTCCGCCCCGGCGCCGTCTGGGAACGGGACCCGGCAGGGACTCTCCGCCGGCGAAAGGAAAGGAAACTCCCTTCGACCGCGGGCACGCTCCTGGTGGAACTGGTTCCCACGCCCAAGATCCTGTGCCAACTGCGCGACCGCTGGCCTCGAGCACTCCTGGTCGGGTGGAAATACGAGGTCGATGGGGATCGGACAACGGCCGTTCGGCGAGCCCTGGAGCAAATACGGGAGAACCGCAGCGACCTGAGCGTGGCCAACGGACCAGCCTACGGAGCGGGGTTCGGAGTCTTGGACGCCGGTGGCGCGTGCGTCCACTGTAGCGATCGCCCGACCCTGTGTGCCGAGCTCCTGGGTCGCCTCCAGAACCACCTGCGCCGTTGAGTCCTCATCCGCGGACGCTCCGGCCCCCGGCATTTGGCGCGGACGCCCCTCCGCGGCCGCGGCTTACATCTGTTCCGTGGTCTCGATGCCGAGCGCGTCCAGACCCTGCCGGATGACCCGGGCTGTCAGATCACACAGAACCAACCGGCTCTCCCGCTCCGTTCCCCCAGCTTTGAGCACCGGACACTGCTCGTAGAAACGGGCGAACAACCCGGCAAGATCATACAGGTAATTGCAGAGGTAATTGGGACGGTAGTCCTCGGCAACCGCCTTGAGCACCAGACCGAAGTTCACCAACTGCCGCGCCAAGGCGATTTCCTCCGCAACCTGCAGCACTGGTGTTGTCGACGAGGAGCCGACCGTGCCGGCCCCGTCTTCCCCCAGCCCGCCTTTGCGGAAGATGCTGCGGATGCGCGTGTACGCATACTGGAGATAGGGAGCAGTGTTCCCCTGAAACGCCAGCATCTTGTCCCAGTTGAAGACGTAGTCGCTCTGCCGGTTCGGCAACAGGTCTGCATACTTGACCGCCCCAAGCCCGACAATCCGCGCGATCTCCCGCTGGGCGTCTTCTGCCAGATCGGGATTCTTCTCCCGCACCACCCCCAGGGCCCTCTCCTCAGCCTCGTCCAGCAGGTCCGCCAGACGCACGGTCTCTCCCGAACGCGTCCGGAACGGCTTGCCGTCCTCCCCCAGTATGGATCCAAACCAAACGTGCGCGAGGCGCACCCGACTCTCGGGACGCCAGCGACGGTAGATGGAGAAGATCTGTCGAAAATGCAACTGCTGACGCCCGTCGGTAACGTAGACAATCTCGTCCGGGTGCCAGGTGCGCTCCCGGTGATCGAGCGTCGCCAGATCGGTCGTCGCGTAATTGGCCGCGCCGTCACTCTTCCGGACGATGGCCGGATGCGCGCGCAGCTCCGGAACGTCCTCGAAGAAGACCACCATCGCGCCCTCGCTTTCCCGGGCAACCCCCAGAGCGACGAGCTGCCGCACCACCCCGCCCAACTGCGAGTTGTAGAAGCTCGCCCCCAGCGTGTGATCGAACCGCACCCCCAACCGCGCATACACCACATCGAACTCCTTGCGGGACTCCTGGATCATCCGTTCCCAGATACCCCGGTTTTCCTGGTCACCACCCTGGAGTTTGACCAGTTCCTGTCGCGCTGCTTCGAGGACGCCCGGATCCTGCTCACACAGAGTGTTCACCTGCCGATACAGCCTTTCCATCTCCTCGAGCGGACGGCTCGCCAGCGCCCCGGCGTCCAAGCAGCGCTTCCAGCCCACGATCAGCTTGCCGAACTGCGTCCCCCAATCGCCAATGTGGTTGTCCGCAATCACCCGATGCCCCAGCCGACGCAGGGTGCGCGTGAGGCAGTCTCCCAGTATGGTCGACCGGATGTGCCCCACGTGCATGGGCTTGGCCACGTTCGGCGAACTGAAATCGACCACCACCGTGCGCGGCTCTTCCGCGGGGCGATGAAACAGGTGCCGTCCCTCCCGGGCCTCCTGCAGGACCCGGGTCAGAGCCTCCGGGCGAACGCGAAAGTTCAGGAAGCCGCCTCCGGCCACTTCAACCGCGTGACACCATTCGCCGACCTCGAGTCGGCCAGCCACCTCCATTGCCAATTGGCGCGGGTTCGTCCGCTGTTGCTTCGCCAGCGCCATCAGCGCGCTGGTCTGGTAATCCCCGAAACGCGCATCCGCGCAGGGCTGAACCCGCACTGGACCGACGTCCGCCTTGGCCACCTCGGCGATGGCCAGGCGCAGCCGTTCCTCGATGAACTCGTGAATCAACTTGAGCCTCCACTTCGATGTTGCCCCGCAGCCCCCAAGCTCGGTCCCGGCACCCGGCGCCGCCGGCCCTACCGCTGGGCCCCAAACCGCCGGATGAGGTCAAACATGGCGCTGGCGTCGGGCGCGGTCTCCAGCGATTGCCGGAACTCGGGCCGGTGCAGCAGTTTGGCGATGTCGGCGAGCGTATGCAGATGCTTCTGAAACTGACCCTGCGGCACGAGAAAGAGCATCACCAGCTTCACCGGCTGGTTGTCCAAGGAATCAAATTGCATCCCGGCCTTGGACCGCCCGAAAGCGCCGCTCACCTCCTCGATCAAATCCGTGGACGCATGCGGAATCCCGATGCCGAACCCGATGCCCGTGCTCATCGAGGTCTCGCGCTTCTTGACCACCGCCGCAATCGCCTCCCGGCTCTCCAACCGGATGCGGCCCGCGCTCACCAGGTGTCCGATGAGTTCGTCGATCGCCTCCCAGCGATTCGACGCCTTCATGTCCGGTAGAATCTGCTGTTCCGAGAGTATGTCCGCCAGCGTCATACTAGAATCCGCCGCATTTCGCCCGAACCGTCACCGTGTTGCAAGAGCGAATTCCGCGCCCCCAAAAAACGTCCCCGGCATCCCGGCCCCTTCCGGCTCGAGGCATCGGGCCTGGCTGCCGCAACCCGGGGCGGCGCGGCCCGCCCCTCAAAAGGAAAGGGCCGAACTTTCGTCCGGCCCTTTCATTCAATTTGGCGACGACCTACTCTCGCGGAGGCTTTACAACCACTACCATCGGCAACGCAGTGTTTGACGTCCGAGTTCGGGATGGGATCGGGTCGGTCCACTGCTTCCTGGTCACCAAAAAATCGCAAAGAACTCGCGTTCCCTGAAAACTGCACATAGCTGAGCACCCGGAACGCCCGCCGGCGTTCCTCGCGATCCAAAAAGCGATCAAGCCGCACGACCGATTAGTATCAGTCCGCTCAGCGCGTTGCCGCGCTTGCACGCCTGACCTATCAACCAAGTGGTCTACTTGGGGTCTTCAGACCCCCGACGAATCGGGGGTGGGAAACTTCATCTTGGGAGGAGCTTGGCACTTAGATGCCTTCAGCGCTTATC
>CAYSPU010000149.1:6298-14654 GCA_964432995.1 uncultured Verrucomicrobiota bacterium | reverse complement strand
TGGGCGCGACCGACAGCACCAGGCCGCCGTGCGTCGGGACGCAGCCCCCCACGTAGCCATGCCCGCCTCCGCGCGTCGTCACCGGAATCCCATGCCGATGGGCGAACCGCAGCACCGCGCGCACCGCCTCCGCGCTCCGCGCGAGCACGACGGCGTCCGGCCGGCGCCGCGCCGACCAACGATCGCCCGCATGCGACTCCAGCACCGCGGGATCCACCGTTAATTCGCCCGGCGACAGCAAGCGTCGCAGAGCACGTATATGGCCTGATCTCACGACAGTCATCCTGGAAGGGACAGTCTAACCACGGCTGGACACAGAGGCACACGGATACGAAGTGATTGCGCGACACAGCGGCTCCCCCCCGCACACAGGTGAAGGAGAAAGCACTCCCCGTCCATGTCCATCGGTGTTCATCCGTGGCTCGTCCATCTTGGTTCTGCGTTCTGCTGTGGCATTCAGGGTCACGGCAAGTGGCGACAAGGCAATCGGTCGGAGCAGTCCTCGAAGCACGCGGCACCGCCTCGGGCAGGCGGCTCAGGCAGTCGAACCGTTTCCGTTCCGGAGTTCGGCGAACACCAGGATCCCGGCGCCCGTCTGGAGAACGCTCTGCACTTGGACCTCGACCTGTTGGCCGATCAGGCGCTGGCCCTGGTTGACCACGACCATGGTTCCGTCGTGGAGATAACCCACCCCCTGGTCCTTTTCCTTGCCCTCGCGCACCAGGCGGAGACTGAACCGTTCGCCGGGGAGGAGCACCGGTTTCATCGCCCGCGCCACCTCGTTCAGGTTCACACAGGTCACCGAGTGCAGCCCGGCGACTTTGCCGAGATTGACGTCGTTCGTGAACAATTTGGCGCCCAACGCCCGCGCCAGGCGCACCAGCTTCATGTCCACTTCCGGTTCTTCGGGAAAGTCGGCCTCATGAATCTTCACATCGTTGCCCGGGTGCTTCTGGATCCGACCCAAGACATCCAGACCGTGCCGCCCGCGCGCCCGGCGGATCGGATCGCTGGAATCGGCAATCTGTCGCAGTTCCTTGAGCACGAACCGCGGCACCACCACCGTCCCTTCCACGAACCGGGACTCGATCAGGTCCGCCACCCGCCCGTCGATGATGGCGCTGGTGTCCAGCAGCAGCAGCGCATCCGGCCGGGCCTGCGGCGCGAACCGCACGAACGGGATGATCAACGAAAAATCCTCCTTGTTGCTCCGCATGGCCAGGATCATGCCGATATACCCAAAGCCCAGGAACAACCCCAGCCGGATCATCCACCGCACCGGCCGCTCCTCCGCATACTCGAACAACCCCGACTTGTCGATCAGCAGGGCAATCAGCGTCCCCAGCAACAGGCCGAACGTCATCGCCGAAAACGCCCGCAACGAGAATCCCCTCACCATCTCGTCCACGGCGATCAGCAGCCCGCCGAAACCAAAGCCGATCACTACGCCGAGCATGGGGTTCCCGATCAGCTCCGGCCGCACCTGCGTGATCGCATAGCCCGCCGCCGTAGTCAGACTCAGAAACACAATGCGCAGAACCCACAAAGACATAACCGGCACCGAATCTTCATGAGTTGGATCACGCTTTCAACCCTAATCACACCCGGTATCCACCCTGATTCCGGTACCAGCGAGGCATGATCACGCAGATCCCGATGATGGCCTACGTCGCCTCGCTCGGCCGGGGCGGACGCATCAAGACCAAGCTTGCGACCTACAGCGTGCATCACGTTCCGCCGGAGCTGTTCGGCGGCTTCGAGTCGATGCCCGACTCGGGAATCCAGCTTGCCTTTCCGGAGAAGGCTCTTGTCGACTTCGCGTACCTCTCCCCCGCGCGCGGGCGCCTCTTTGCCGCCACCCCAGAACTGGAGTTGCCTCCCGCCTTCCGTCAGAGTGTCGCGCGCGACTGGATCGGCCGCATTGCTTCAAACCGCCTCCGCAAACTCGCAACCCAGAAGCTGGATCAGATGATGGCCGCAACGACCCTCCCTGAGGCCTCAACTGCTGGGCCGCAGACGTTTGACGGGGAGCTGCCGGACACGCACAGTGCGTTCATAAAGACCCGAATGCCAGCGCATTCCCAAGATCCCCAGGGTGGCTGGGCCACCGTTCTGATCCTCCTCGTCCTCCTCATCCCCAAGACGGGTGTGGCCAGCGTCCCAGCACCGCAACCGGTCGCTGGCCAGTGGTCCCCCGAAACAGCACGGAAGTGGTACAGCCGCCAACCCTGGCTGATCGGCTGCAACTTCCTGCCCAGCACCGCCGTCAACGACATCGAAATGTGGCAAGCCGAGACGTTTGACCCGGCGACGATCGATCGTGAGCTCGGCTGGGCGCAGCAACTCGGCTTCAACACCGTCCGCGGCTTCCTCAGTTACGTCGTCTGGAAAGCTGACCCGGCCGGACTCAAACAGCGGTTCGCCCAGTTCATACGCTTGACAACCCACAGATGATGACGTTCTGTGATGACGTCATGAGAACGATCGTGGAGATCCCTGAATCACAGCTGAAAGGCCTCTCGAGACTCTGCCGGAGAGAGCGAATCTCACGCGCCGAAGCGATCCGTCGGGCGGTCGCCAAATTGCTGAACGATCAGAGACCGATGGAGGATGAGATGTCGGGCGCGTTCGGGATCTGGAAGCATCGGGCAGGTGACGTCCGAAGCCTTCTGAATCGGCTTCGCGGGGAATGGCGATGAAGGCGCTCTTCGACAGTGACATCCTGATCGACTTCCTCGTTGGCGAAGCCAAAGCAGAGGAGGAACTGAAACGTTTCTCTGAACGCCTCATCAGCATCGTCTCTTGGTCGGAAGTGATGATCGGCGCCGATTCCGAAGACGAACAGACAAAGTGCCGTGAATTCCTCGCCGCATTCACCGTGATCCCGTTCGACCAGACGATCGCCGAGGAAGCGGTCCGCATTCGTCGTGGCACCCGCATCAGGCTTCCGGACGCAATCATCTGGGCTTCTGCGAAGGCAAGCGGCGCACTTCTGGTCACCCGGAACACCAGGGACTTCCCGACTGACGATCCTTTCGTGCGCATCCCGTATTCTGTCTGAGGCGAACGACAACCGGCAAGACGCGCCCGTGGCCTCGCAGAGCTTCGGGCGCGTTCACGGTTTCGTCCCGGTCATGAAGAAGTTGTCGACGGTGCGCGTGTAGGAGGTGCTGCCTCGGGTATTGACCCAGAGGGCGACGCGGCCCTGCGCGAGCACCATACTCGATCCCAGCCCTAAGCTCGTTCTCTCCCAAACGGTTCCTGCAGTGACCGCAGGCGCCACGGAAGGCGCCCGGGATCCGTTTCTTATTCCCAGCGCCAGTTTCTCAAGCTAGCCTGCCGCCACCAAAACCATGCCTATGACGCTGATCGCCTCCTCTCGTCGAAGCCCCCTCGCCGTCCTTCTGGTCGGCACCTTGCTCTCCGAGTGCCCCGCCGTGCCCGCCGCGGAAACCCAGGAACGCAGTCAGATCGACCCGCGCTACACCTGGGACCTCGGTGTCATGTACGCCACCCCCGAGGCATGGAACCAGCACTACCAGGAAATCTCCGCCCAAATCGACGAACTGGCTCGCCTGCGCGGCACCGCCGCCAATGGCCCCGCCGCGCTGGCTCGCCTCCTCCAGGCCCGCGACCAGCTCAACGTCCAGTTGGAGAAACTCTACGCCTACGCCCGCATGCGCCATGACGAGGACATGCGCCAAACCGGTCCGCAAGGGGTCGTCCAGCGCGCCCAAACCCTCGCCGTCCGCTATGACGAGGCCACTTCCTGGCTCAGTCCGGAGCTGCTCCAGATCCCGGAGGCCACCCTCAAGACCTGGCTCCAGGACGAAAAAGCCCTCCAGGTCTACGCCCATTTCTTCGATGACCTGATCCGCTCCCGCAAGCACATCCTCTCGCCCCGCGAAGAGGAACTGCTCGCGATGTCGAGCAAAGCGACCGGCGCCGCCGACGAAGTCTTCAGCCTGCTCACCAACACCGAACTTCGCTGGCGAACGGCCACGGACCCCGCGGGCCGGGAGGTTCGCGTCACCTCCCCCGTTTTCTACCAGGCCATGGACTCCAAGGATCGCCGCTACCGACAGGAAGTCTTCACCGCGCTCCATGAGAGTTACCTCGATGTCAAGGCGTCGCTGGCGGCAACGCTGGCCGGCGCGCTGCACCGCGACTGGTACCGCGCCAAGGCCCGCGGCTACGCCAGCTCCCTCGAGGCCTCCCTCGATGCCGAAAACCTGCCCGTGTCCGTCTACCATAACCTGGTCGAGACCATCGGACGCCACACCCCCCTGCTCCACCGCTACGTGGCCCTGCGCAAGAAGGCTCTCCGTCTGGATGCCGTCCATTTCTACGATCTCTATGTCAACCTCGCCGACGCCCCTTCCGGCGAATACACCTTCGAGCAGGCCCGGCAACTCGTCCTCGAGGGCGTCCGCCCCTTCGGCGCGGAGTACGTCGGCGCGATGGAGCTGGCGTTCCGTTCCCGTTGGATTGACGTTTGCGAAAATGCCGGCAAGCGGAGCGGCGCCTACAACATGGGCACGTACCTCTCCCCGCCCTACGTCCTCCTCAACTTCAAAGGCACCTTCGGCGACGTCTCCACCCTGGCCCACGAACTCGGCCACGCCATGCAGAGCGAGTTCGCCCGCCGCAGCCAACCCCCCGTCTACTCCGGCTACCCCATGTTCACCGCCGAAGTCGCCTCCACCGCCGCCGAGATCGCCTTCAAACGATCGCTCCTCGCCCGCACCCAGGACCGACGCGAACGCGCCCGCCTCCTCAACGAGATGATCGACGACGTCCGCCAAACCGTCTTCCGCCAGACCCAGTTCGCCGAGTTCGACCTGCTGGCCCACCAGATGGCCGAGAAGGGCGAACCCATGACGGCGGACGTGCTCCTGCGCGCCTGCCACGAGCAGTACGTCCGGTACTTCGGACCCGATTTCGTGGTCGATTCCCCCCTGGATGTCGAATGCCTCCGCATCCCGCACTACTATCGGAACTTCTACGTCTACCGCTACGCCACCAGCTACTGCGCCGCCGCGGCGATCGCCCGCCGCATCGCCGAGGGCGAACCCGGCGCCGTCGACCGCTGGATGCGCTTCCTGAAGACCGGCAACAGCCAATACGCCCTCGACATGCTCCAGGCCGCCGGCGTGGACATGACCACCCCCCGTCCGATCGAGGACTGCATGAAGTGGTTCGAGGAACTCCTCAACGAACTCGAACCCCTGCTCGAACCCGCGGCGTAGACGCCAAGCGCAGCAGCAGAACCGCACCGAAACTCCCCTCAGAAGGGACGACGCGAATTCCGCGTGGTTAAGATCCGCAGTCGTCTTTGCGGTTCTTTGCGGGCTTCTGTTCACGACCAGCAGCCGGCACTCCTCCCGTCCAGGTGTTGATCGCTGAGGTAGGGCGACCTCTCCGAGGGCGCCGCAGGACGCGGTCAATGAACCTTCACGACCCCGGCGCGATGCCAAGCCTGCTCGCGAGTCCTCCTCGGAGCCTGCTCGCGAGTCCTCCTCGGAGCCTGCTCGCGAGTCCTCCTCGGAGTCGCGCCCTACCCTTTTTCGGGAGAACCATGCACTTCCGCGGGCCGTTACGAACTGGCTCTTCCTTTCCTTGCTGGCGGCCAACACCTGGGCGGTGACGCCTCAGCCAACGGAACTTCAGCATCGGGACGCCTGGCTCGCCGGCTGGCTCGGCCGACCGGCGGTCGACACCCGGCCACGGATGGAACTCGTCTTCGAGGACGCAGCGGACCAGGTGTCGCGAGGCCGTTCCTGGCGGGGGACGCCGTTCCAGTTGGGACCCAAGACCTACACGAACGGGCTCGCGTTCAACGCCACCAAACACCTCCGCGTGCGACTGGGGCAGCCGGGCGAGCGGTTCACGGCCGAGATCGGGCTCGAGAACAACGACGACACCCAACGGGGCGCAGGGGCGGGGAACGGGTCGGTGACGTTCCACGTTCGGGTGGGCGACCAGGAGGTGTTCGCCTCGCCGGTGCTGCGGTTGGCGGACGGCGGGCGCCAGCTCGACGTGCCGTTGAACGGGGCGTCGGAGTTCGAGATCCGGGTGGGCGACGGCGGCGACGGGCGCGGGTGGGACCAGGCGTTGTGGGCGGAGCCGAAGGTGCGGTTGGTCGGCGGCGGCGAGGTGTTGGTGGCCGGCTTGCCGCTGGAGGAACCGGTGGCGCGGCCGGTCACGCCCGTGCAACCGCCCTTCTCGTTTGTCTATGGAGGGAAACCCTCGGCGGAACTGCTGCCCCAGTGGGAATCGCGGCAGGAGACGCGCCCGCTCGAGCACGGTCGCACCGAGCACGTGATGTGGCGCCGGGATCCGGCTACCGGACTCGAGGTGCGCTGCGTGGCGGTGGCGTATGCGGGCTTCCCGACGGTGGAATGGACGGTGTGGTTCAAGAACACGGGGGCGGCCGATTCGCCGCTGCTCGAGGAGATCCAAGCCTTGGATGTCGAGTGGCGGCGGCGGGGCAACGAGGAGTTCGTGCTGCACCACCACGTGGGTTCGGACGCCTCGGGCAACGACTACGGGGTGCGGCAGACGGTGTTGCGTTCGGGGGCGACACATCGTCTGGGAGGGGTGCGGGGGCGACCCACCGGTGGCGACTGGTCGTATTTCAACCTGGAGTGGGGCGGGCGCGGAACGATTGTGGCGGTGGGTTGGCCGGGGCAATGGGCGGCCGACTTCGCCTGCGACGCCGGACGCGGGCTCCGGTTGCGGGCGGGTCAGGAACGGACGCGATTTCGGTTGTTGCCGGGCGAGGAGGTGCGGACGCCGCTGATGGTGTTGCAGTTTTGGGAGGGGGATTGGATTCGGGGGCAGAACGTGTGGCGGCGGTGGATGTTGGCGCATTCGGTGCCGCGGCCGGGGGGGCGGTTGCCGGCGCCGATGCTGTTGGCGTCGAGTTCGCGGCAGTATGACGAGATGATTCGGGCGAATGAGACGAACCAGGTGATGTTCATCGACCGGTATCGGGAGGAGAGGATCGGGCTGGATTACTGGTGGATGGACGCGGGCTGGTATGTGCATCACGGGGGCGGCTGGCCGCGCGTGGGGACGTGGTTGGTCGACTCGAACCGGTTCCCCCGCGGGCTCCGGGCCGTGTCCGATCACGCCCACCGTCTGGGGATGAAGACCCTGGTGTGGTTCGAGCCGGAGCGCGTGACGCCCGGCACCTGGCTCGCCGAAAACCATCCGGATTGGATTCTCGGTGGCGCCCGGGGCGGTTTGCTGAACCTGGGGAACAACGCGGCGCGGGAGTGGTTCGTCGAGCACGTGGACCGGTTGCTGACCGAGCAGGGAATCGATCTCTACCGCCAGGATTTTAACATGGACCCGCTCGATCTCTGGCGGGCGGCCGACGCACCGGAGCGCGAGGGGATCAGCGAGATGCGGCACGTGCAGGGGTACCTGGCCTATTGGGACGAGTTGCGGCGGCGGCATCCGAACATGCTGATCGACACCTGCGCGAGCGGGGGGCGGCGGAACGACCTCGAGACCTTGCGGCGGGCGGTGCCGTTGTGGCGGAGCGACTACGCCTACGAGGCAACCGGTCACCAGTGCATGACCTACGGCATCTCCCTGTGGGTGCCCTATCACGGAACCGGCACCGTGGCGACGCGGAACGCACCCTACTACGGCAGCGGGCCGTCCCCGGTCGAACCCTACGCCTTTTGGAGCAACGTCACCCCGAGCCTCGGCTTGGGAATCGATGTCCGGGAACGGGGCCTGGATTACGCCGCGTTGCGCCGGTTGATCGCTCTCTGGCGCCAGGTGGCACCGAATTACTTCGGCGATTTCTACCCGCTCACACCCTGGACCCGGGACGGAACGGTCTGGATGGCGTGGCAGTTCGATCGCCCCGAAGCGGGCGAAGGCATGGTGCAGGTGTTTCGGCGACCGGACAGTTTCTACGAAGCGGCGCGATTCCCACTGCGCGGGCTGGAAGCGGCGGCCAGCTACCGAGTGGTCGACATCGAACGCGGTGAGGAGACTCGTTGCACGGGCGCACAATTGCTCGAGAGCGGTTTGGCGGTGACGATCTCCGAGCGGCCGGGGGCACGGGTTCTGACGTATCGGCGCGCGGGCGGGACGCAGGGCAAGTGAAGGGCGGAGTCGGTCGACGGTTCGGAAGAATGTCCGGCAGGTGTGGCTGCTGCCCGCCGGGACGGCGGGCGGTCCGGCGGAGCGCGACACGTCCCGGGTCGCAGCAGCGGCGAGCGGGCGGGAGGTGGTCGCAGGTTCGGAAGAATGTCCGGCAGGTGTGGCTGCTGCCCGCCGGGGACGGCGGGCGGTCCGGCGGAGCGCGACACGTCCCGGGTCGCAGCAGCGGCGA
>CAYSPU010000149.1:4860-6198 GCA_964432995.1 uncultured Verrucomicrobiota bacterium | reverse complement strand
GCGGGCGGGAGGTGGTCGCAGGTTCGGAAGAATGTCCGGCAAGTGTGGCTGCTGCCCGCCGGGACGGCGGGCGGTCCGGCGGAGCGCGACAGGTCCCGGGTCGCAGTCGCAACTACGGGCCAAGAGACACTCAAGGGTTCGCCAGCGGATCCGATCTCCGGAGCGCCGGCTTGCAGCCAGCCAGAAGACAGTGAGCCGCGACTGTGTTCTTGGCCGGGTGGAGCGGGGCGCTCCGCAGGGCGAGAGGCTCGGCATGGGTCGTTGGCGCGTCCGCAGCCACGCCGGCTACCACCCGAGCCAGCGCCGGAGCGAAGCCCCGGTCCCCACCGGGCTGACCAGGGCGGCGCTCAGGTTGTCGGGCCGGAAGAAGCATCGCGCCACGTCCCGCAAATCGGCCCGGCGCACGCGGGCAATCCGCTGCCGGACGACCGCTGGTTTCCAGACATGGCCGTAGCCCAGGAGCTGTTCGCCGACCCAGAACATCTGGTGGTCGGTGCTTTCCAGGCTCAGGTCCATCTGGCCGAGCACGTAATCGCGGGCACGCCGGAACTCGGCGGGGTCCACCAACTCGCGGGTGAGCCGGCGGACTTCGGCCAGAACGAGGCGGACGGCCGGTCGCAGTTTGACCGGGTCCAGGCCGGCGGAGATCACCAGCGCGCCGGTGTCGGCGAAGGCGCTCAGCGAGCTGTAGACGCTGTAGGCGAGCCCGCGGTCTTCGCGGAGGACCTGGAACAGTCGCGAGCTCATGTTCTCCCCGAGGATGGTGTTGAGCAGTCGCAGGGCGTAGCGCCGCGGATCGTGACGCGAGCCGGTGCGGAAACCGAGTGCCAGTTGGCTCTGCTCGACGGCTTGCGTGAAGCAACGGACGGCGGGGCGCTTTTGGACGATGGCGGCGGGCGACATTGTCGGGGTCTGGCCGAAGGGCAAGCGGGAGGCGAAAGGTCTTGCGGCCCGCAGCAACTGGCGATGCGTGACGCGCCCGGCGGCGACCACGACCGTGGCGGGAGCGACGTAGTGCGCCCGAAGGTAGGCGCGGAGTTGGCCGCGATCGAGGCCGTCGAGCGTCTCGGGCGTGCCCGTGAGCGGCCGTCCGAGCGGGTGGTCCGGCCAGAGAGCGGCGTTGAGCAATTCCTGGACGCGGTGCTGGGGTTGGTCCAGGTACATCGCCAGTTCTTCCTTGATCACCTCGCGCTCCTTGGTGACGTCTTCGGCGGCGAGCCTCGAGTTCAGCAGCATGTCCATCAGCACGTCGAGCAGTTCGCCCAGCCGATCGTGTCGGGCCCGGGAGTAGAAGCAGGTGCTTTCCTCGCCGGTGAACGCGTTCAGGTAGCCGCCGAT
>CAYSPU010000149.1:0-4850 GCA_964432995.1 uncultured Verrucomicrobiota bacterium | reverse complement strand
TGGCGCGCCGAGCGCCGCCCGGTTCCCTTGAACAGGAGGTGCTCGAGGAAGTGGCCGATGCCGTTTTGGGCGGCGTCTTCGTGGCGACCGCCGATGCCCACCCAGAGGCCGAGGCTGACGCTGGCCATGTGCGGCATCGCCGCGGTGGCGACGGTGAGGCCGTTGGGCAGGCGGGTGACGTCGTAGGTGGCCATGGCCGGCATGTGCTCGAGTTGAGTTCGCGGGCAGCGACGGCGGCGCGGCTCAGGCAAAGGCCTTCGAAATGGTCTCGGGTGGTCCCACCCGGCGCTGGTAGTCGAGAATCACGTTGACCGCCTCGTCCACGTCGTCGGTCACGGTGGCCAGTTCGACGTCGCCGGGGCTGATATAGGCGGGCTTCTCGACGGCGGTTTTCATCCATTGCAGCAGCCCTTTCCAGTAGGCGCTGCCCAACAGGATCAACGGGAACCGCGGAATCCGCTGGGTCTGGACCAGTGTGATCACCTCGAAGAACTCGTCCAGCGTGCCGTAGCCGCCCGGCAGGAAAACAAAGGCGAGGCTGTATTTCACGAAGCAGACCTTCCGGGCAAAGAAATAGTGGAAGTTGATCGGGACGTTGGCATACGGATTCGGCTTCTGCTCGAAGGGCAGCTCGATGTTCAAGCCCACGGATTTGCCCCGGGCCCGGGCCGCCCCCCGGTTGGCCGCCTCCATCACGCCGGGGCCGCCCCCCGTGACCACCGCCAGACCGTGTCTGGCCAGACCTCGCGACAGGGCCATGGCGGCTTTGTAGGCCGGGTCGCGCGGCTTGACGCGCGCCGAGCCGAACACCGTGACCGCCGGGCCGATCTGCGACAGCGTCTCGAAGGAGTCCACAAACTCGGCCATGATGCGGAAGATCCGCCAGGGGTCCTCACGGGTGAAGCCAAAGGTATGGTTCTGCATACGCGGCGCAAAATAGACGGCGGGGCGCCGCGTTGTCGAATGCCAATCTATGCTCAGGTTTTCCTCGCGCTTGCCGATGGGACAGATGTCCGCCATAAGACCGGCGGAAGGAATCGAACTATGGAATGGCTCACAAGACCGGGGCTCTTCGCGCTGGCCTGTTGCGGTGCGTTGGGCCTTGGGCTGATCGGCGTACAGGCGCAGGAAGGTGGGCTGGACCCGTCCTTCCAACCCGGCGGCGGCAACAACGGCGGCTTCAACGACGAAGTCCTGCCCATCGTCCTTCAGCCGGACGGACGGATCCTGGTCGGCGGCGTGTTCACCACGGTGAATCGGGTCAGTCGCAACGGGGTTGCCCGACTGAAGGCGGACGGCTCGCTCGATGAGACCTTCGATCCGGGCACGGGTGCGGACAACCTCGTGGAGGCGCTCGTGCTGCAACCGGACGGCAAGGTGATCATCGGCGGCCGGTTCCTCACCGTGGGCGGGGTTTCCCAGGCCTACCTGGCCCGGCTGAACGCGGACGGCTCCCTGGACGCCGACTTCCGGCCGGCGCTCGACGATTTCGTCTTCTGCCTGGCGCTGCAGTCGGATGGCCAGATCCTGGTTGGGGGCCGGTTCCAGAGCATCGGCGGCCTCGCGCGCCCGCGCCTGGGTCGGGTGCAATCCAATGGCCTGCCGGACCCGACCTTTGCGGCGAACGGAGGGCCGGATCTGCCCGTCCACACGGTGGCCGCCCAGCAGGACGGCAAGATCCTCATCGGCGGCCAGTTCACGCAGGTGGCCGCGACGCCCCGGGCTCGGGTGGCCCGGTTGCAGGCAAACGGCGCGGTCGATGCCGCGTTCGATCCGGGCAGCGGTGCGGACCGGACCGTATACGTGGTGGGCGCGCAGGCCGACGGACGGGTCATGCTGGGCGGCGAGTTCCTCGAAGTGAACGGCGTGACCCGGCTCCATCTGGCGCGGCTGGAATCAACCGGCGCGCTGGACGAGTCCTTTCAGCCGGCGATCAAACAGACGTATGGCGGCGTGCTCAATCTGCATCTCCAACCGGATGGCAAGGTGCTGATTGTCGGGGATTTCCTGCGGATTGCCGATGGGACCGGGGAATATGTGTGGTGGCCGTATGTGGCGCGCCTGCAGGCGGACGGCAGCCTGGACGCCACGTTCCAGACCAGCGGGACCTTCTCGGACGCGAGCGGTTTTCCGGTGTTGGCGCGCGGATTGGCGGTGCAGGCGGACGGGCCCGTGCTGGTGGGTGGCCGCTTCACGACGTTCGCCGGGGTGAAGATCAACCGAATCGCCCGCCTCCAGGCGCTCCCTGCCGTCGAAACGCACACCCCGCGGTTCGAACTCGTCAGTTGGCTCAATCCCGGGACCTGTCGGCTCACGATCACCGCGCTCTCCGGCCAATCGTATGTGCTCGAAGCGACGTCGGATTTCGCGGAGTGGACGCCGCTTCAGACGAATGTGGCGGCGGAGGCAACCTGCACGTTCGAGGATGCGTCTGGCGGGTTGCAGCAGCGGTTCTACCGGGTGCTCACGCCGTGAGGCTGGCCGCCGGGCGCTGCAGGCACCGGGCATTTCCCGAGGCTATTGGCTTGGCCTTCGTCGCAACCTTCACCTTCCGCCTTCTTCGGGAGGCGGCCCACCCGCCCCCTGCTCCGCCTGGACAGCCGAAGGCTGTCTCCGGGAGTGCTGCAACCTTTTGTTGCAGGTGCAACAAAAGGTTGCAGGGACAGTGATCGCGCGGAAAAGGCCCAGATCCGCCTCTACAGCGTGCACGGACGTGGGATCGCCCAACCGCGTGCGCGAGAGCAGGGTGGGGCGCGCTCTCCGCAGCGCGCCGCCAAACGCAGCCGCCGAGCACGGCCAACTGTAACCGTCCTCGGCCGCGCCCTCGGAGCGGTCGCCCTGCCTGTTGCTCAGAGATGCACGGCAGGAGGCGACTTCCGGCGCAGCCCTGCGTCGGTGCGGCGGAACGGCGGCCGACTCGCCGACGTGCCGACGTGCCGACTCGCCGACTCGCCGACGTGCCGGCTCCTACGAGCATCCGAGGCTTTCGCCGCAATTGAGGCACTTGTAGCAGGCGCCGTTGCGGACGGCGACGTGCCCGCAGTTGGGGCAGGTGGGGGCGTCCTGCATGAAATGAGCGACGGTGTCGCTGAGACTGGTGTAGGCAGGCAGGGCCGCGGGGGCAGGCTTCGAGCCGTTGCCACCTTTGGAGACGGGGGCGGAGCGGACGGTGATGGTGGTGTCGTCGTCAGCGAGCGGCAGTTCCGGGACCGGCCGGTTCACTTTTTTTTTGACCTCGTCGATCAGCCCCGGCATGGCGAGTTCCGGCTGGTTGCGATTGGGAAGGTGGCTCTCGCGGTAACCGGCGACGAACTGGATGGCCAGCCAGCGGAAGACGTAGTCGGTGATCGACGAGGCGTTGCGGATGTCGGGGTTCTTGGTGAAGCCGGACGGTTCGAAGCGCTGATGGGCGAACTTCTTGGCGAGGGCTTCGAGGGGGACGCCGTATTGGAGGGCCAGGCTGGTGAGCGTTCCGATGGCGTCCATGAGGCCCCCGATGGTGGACCCTTCCTTGGCCATGGTGATGAAGAGTTCGCCGGGCTGGCCGTTTTCGAAGAGGCCGACGGTGAGGTAGCCTTCGTGGCCGGCGATGTCGAACTTGTGCGTGATGGAGGAGCGGGTGTCCGGCAGGCGCCGCCGGAGCGGCTGGGCGGTCTCGTGCTGCATTTGGGCGAGCTCGTTTTCCAGTTCCCGGATCCGGGCTTGGAGGTCGCTCACCTGGGTGTCGGCGGACGCGGAAGAAGCACCGCCCTCGGTCGTTCGCTTGGTGTTCAGGGGTTGGGAGCGCTTCGAACCATCGCGATAGATGGCCACGCACTTCAGACCCATTTTCCAGGCTTGAACGTACGTGTCGCGGACCTCGGCCACGGTGCACTCCCGGGGCATGTTGACGGTCTTCGAGATGGCGCCGCTGATGAAAGGCTGCGCCGCCGCCATCATCTTGAGATGGGCGAGGTAGTGGATGCTGCGTTTGCCGCGGAAGGGTTTGAAGGCGCAGTCGAACACGGCCAGGTGTTCGGGGCGGAGGCCGCTGCAGACTGTCTGGCCGTTGTCCTCGGCGTCTTCGATGGTATCGAACTTCTCGATATGGGCAACGATGGCGGCGATTTCGGTTTCGGCGTAGCCGAGGCGGCGGAGGGCGTCGGGGACGGTGCGGTTGACGATCTTGAGCATGCCGCCGCCAGCCAGGAGCTTGTATTTGACGAGGGCGATATCGGGTTCGATGCCGGTGGTGTCGCAGTCCATGAGGAACGCGATGGTGCCGGTGGGCGCCAGCACCGTCGCCTGGGCGTTGCGATAGCCGACCTCCTGCCCGCGTTCGAGGGCGCGGTCCCAGCAACGACGCGCTTCGTCCTTCAGGCAGCCGAACTCGCGAGAGACCGGGATCTCCTCGACGGCCGCCCGGTGGAGGCGCATGACGCCGAGCATGGACTCGATGTTGTCTGGCGCGAGCGGTTGCGGGACGTGCGGGCAGCGGGCGTCGCGATAGGCCTGGAAGGGGCCGACGATGCGGGCGATGGCGGCGGACTGTTCGTAGGCGTGGCCGGTCATGATCGCGGTGATGGCGCCGGCCAGGGCGCGGCCTTCGTCGGAGTCGTAGGGCAAGCCGTAGCTCATGATGAGCGATCCCAGGTTGGCGTACCCAAGCCCCAACGCCCGGAAGATGTGGGAGTTCTCCGCAATCAGCTTCGTCGGATAACTGACATTATCGACCAGGATTTCCTGGGCGGTGACGAAGACGCGGACGGCGGCCTGCAAGCGTTCGACGTCGAACGTCCCGTCCGCGCGCTTGAACTTCATCAGGTTCAGCGAGGCGAGATTGCAGGCGGTGTTGTTGATGAAGACGTATT
>CAYSPU010000148.1:4058-14706 GCA_964432995.1 uncultured Verrucomicrobiota bacterium | reverse complement strand
CACGACTCGGCGTGCACACTTCCGCCGCCGAGTAGAAGTCCGTGAAACGCATGCCCTCGGCGGCCAAGCGGTCGAGATGGGGGGTGCGAATGGTGGGGTGCCCGTAGCAGCCGAGGTCGCCATAGCCGAGGTCGTCGGCGAAGACGATAATGATATTAGGCTGAGAGGCGGGGTATGCCGGCCAGGCGAACCAGGGGTTGGCGGCCAGGGCCAGAAAACACAGCGTTCGCAGTGGGCGGAGGAGATGGTTCGGCTTCATGGGGCTTCTTCGTTCCGAGTGCGGCCGACAGGCCGGCTTGCCGATTTCCGACGCGCCGGTTCATGGAAAGAGTCGTCTCAGCAGGGCGTTTGGGGCAGGTCGGCAGCGGATTCGAGAACGGCCCAAGCCAGTGCAGGTTCGAGGTCTCCAAGGAGAGAGACGTTCTCGGGCGAGGTGGCATACAGCCCGGGGAGCATGAGGACGGCGAGCCAGGGCGCCGAGTCCGGGGGCGCGTCCATTGGGCTCGAGGCGAGTTGCGGGCACTCGACGGCGAAGGAGGAGTATTCGCCTTCGAGCCAGTGCCAGAGAGTCGGCGTGCCTTCGTCGGACCAGGCGACGCCAGCCAGCAGGACGGGTTCTGTGCCTTCCAGGATGCGGAAGGCCATCGCGCCGGGGCCGCCGTCGAAGAACTCGACGTCAAAGGGCACAAGGGGCAGTGGTCCGCCTCCGGCCATTACGAGAGGGCGAAGAACCTCGACAAGGGCGGCATCGGCGGATTCCCGCGGTACTTGGGAGATGCGCCCGCTGTTGATGGCCAGCCGCAACACATCCGTAGACAAGCGGACCGGGGACGGGCGGGCAAGTGGAAACCGCGCCCGGAATGGACTTTTGATGGCCGATGGTGTTGAATGGCGGTTATGAACAAGTCTCTGATGATTTCTGTCGTGTGTTCCTTGGCGGTTGGCGTGGCGTCTGTTCAGGCGGCGGCCAAGGGTGTCGGCACCAGCCGGAAGTTCAAGGGGCCGGTCGGTCTGCAGCTCTACAGCCTGCGGGACCAGTTCAAGACCGATGTTCCCGGGACACTGGACCGGGTCGAAGGTTTTGGCTTCCGGTATGTGGAACTGGCGGGCACGTACGGGATGTCTGCGGAGAAGTTCTGCGAGGAGTTGGCCAGTCGTGGTTTGGTGCCGATTGCGGCGCATTTTCCCTACGAGCAGTTCCGTGACGATCCGGCGACCGTGGCGCAGGAGGCGAAGGCGCTCGGGTTGCGGTATGCCGGTGTGGCCTGGATTCCGCACGAGGGGGCCTTCGATGAGCAGGAATGCCGGGCGGCGGCGGCGGTCTTCAACCGGGCGGGCGAAGTGCTGCGTCAGCACGGGCTGAAGTTCTTCTATCACACGCACGGCTACGAGTATCAGCCCTACGGATCGGGGACCTTGTTCGATTTGCTGATGGCGGAGACCAGCCCCAAACTGGTGGCGTTCGAAATGGACCTGCTCTGGACCGTCCACCCGGGGCAGGATCCGGTGAAGTTGCTGAAGAAGTACGGCAGGCGGTTCGAGCTTTTTCACCTGAAAGACCTCAAGAAGGGGGTGAAAGGGGATCTCAGCGGGGGTACGGATGTGACGAACGACGTGGCGTTGGGGCAGGGGCAGATGGATTTCCCGGCGATCCTGAAGGCGGGCAAGAAGGCGGGGGTGAAGTACTACTTCATCGAGGACGAGTCGCCGTCGGTCTTGCAGCAGATTCCCCAGAGCCTGCGATATCTCGAACAGGTGACCTGGTGAGCAGCGGGGACCTCCGGGAGGTTGGAGGCAAGTCGTGGGGAGACCGCATCGGGCGGCGCCTTCGGAGAGGGCTCCGTGCCTTCCGCGCGGGGCGGCGATCCGTGACCCAGCGAGGCGGCACCATGGGTGTATCGGACTCAGTGAGCACGGGGGCGGCGGCCGGCTCGCGGCGGAGGGGCCGGGGGCGGCTGTTGCTCTTCCTGCTGGTGGCCATTGGTTTTGGGTTCCTGTTGCGGGAGGGGGGGGCCTGGCTGGGGCGGCGCAGGGGGCCGGCGGGTCTGGGGCAGGGCATGGTGCAGGGGGCCTTGATGCCGTGTGCGCTGCCGACGCTGGCGTTGGGATACGACGTGAACATCTACGCGGCGAACAACAACGGCGTGCCGTACAAGCTGGGCTATGCGTTGGGCGTGAACCTGTGCGGGGCGGTGTTTTTCGGTTCGGTTTTCTGGAGATGGCATCGATGGCGGCGGCGTCCTGCGGGTCCCAGTAGCGGTTGATTGTGAGTGACGATTGGCTTATGGTGCGCACTGGAAGCCCGGACCAGAGACCTTTCGGTGCGCGCAGGAGTGGGTTCGGGCTTGCCGTCGACAGCGGCCGCATCGGATGGCCAGACGAAGCGGGGAGCGTGCTGTCGGGGCCGCTTTTGGGCCGGGATCGGGCGACAGCCTGGTCCCCATGCCGTGGACAAAGCGGAGAGCCTTATGCATATCGGCATCGATGACTGGCACTTCCGGGAGTCTTCGTCGGAGATGTTGCTGTTGGACGTGTTCTTGGACAACGGTCAGCACAGCGTCATGGAGGTGTATCCGATGAAGTGCGTGCGGGCGGTCAACGGCGACATTCCGGAGATCATCGTCTACTGCGAGATGCCCGGGGAACGGTTATCCGAGAAGGATTGCCCGGCGCGATGGGTGACGCGGCCGCCGACGCGGGACTGTCGCTGGAGCAACGTGGAGCTACCCCACGCGTTGATGCAGCAGATCAAGGATCGGCTGATGGCACCGGGCGCGCCGATGATGACCAGCACACCGGTCGCCACCGCGCATGTGGCGCTGTGAGGGCGAGCGCGAGTTGATTCTGCGGCTGGCGGCGTCGTTCAGCGCGGGCCGGTCTGGCGCAGGACGATGCGGAAGCCGATGTCCTCGAGCTTCATTTCCGGGGTGCCCACGAAGCGGAAGGCGAGGTTGAGATAGTCTTCGTGGCTCTGGTAGGACCCCCCACGGGCAGCCCCGGAGGAGCACCATTCCCAGACGTTGCCGCGCACGTCGAAGAGCCCCAGGGGATTGGGTGGCATTCGGCCGACATCCGTGGTGGAGGGCCGGTCGCCGATGTAACTCACGTAGGCGGTTTCCAGGGTGGTTCCGGCGGCGTAGGTTTCCCACTCGGCTTCGGTGGGGAGCCCGTAGGCGTAGTTCTTGGGCAGTTTGCCGTCGGCTTGTTCCCTTTCGGTCAGGAGTCGGCAGAACTGGACGGCGTCGCCGAGGGTGACGGATTCGACTGGCCGGCGGGCGCCTTTGAACTTGCTGGGGTTGGCGCTGGCGACTCCCTCGTAATCGGCCTGTGTGACTTCACACGCCGCGACGCGGTATTTGCCGGTCGGGATCCAGGTCATCACCATGCCGAGGGTATTGGTGATGCTCTCTTCCTTTTCGAAGAGCGCCTGCAGTTCCTCGGCGGCGTCGGTGGTGCCGGTGGCGGCGGTTGGCGAATCGGCGGACCGGACCGGAGCGCTGCTGGCGAGCGCCAGGAGGAGGAGAGCCAGCATCCGACGGGAACGGAGAGGGATGGGAGACGTGGTCTTATTCACGATGGTTATCGGTAACACGGCGGCGGCCGACTGGAAAGCGCAAACTGCCGAACCGCGGGGACGGTTGACACCCGGAGGACGAGGGTTTAGTCTGCACCGGTCTTTGAACTTCTGACATCCTGACAATGTTAAGAATCTCGTTGATTGTGGCGATCGTCATGGCTCTGGCCACGCTGGCGGTGAGCCATCTGAAAGTGGCTCCCGAGTTGGCAGCGACGAAGGACGAACTGGACCGGACAAGCCAGAATCTGAAGGCGAGCCAGACCAGTGAACGGACCGCCAAGAAGCAGGCGACCGAAGCCCGGGAGCGGGCGGCGAAGCTGCAGACCGACCTGGAGACGACCCAGGAGCAGTTGAGCTCGACGGAACGATTGCACCAGGAGCAGCGGGAGCGGGCGGAGAAGCTCTTCGCGGAGAACCGGGACCTGCTGCAGACGAAGACGAACCTCACCGCCACGCTGTTGCAGTGGGAAGCATTCAAGGTGACGCCACAGCAGGTGCGGGAGGCGCTGGAGGAGAACAAGAAGCTGACGGCGGACATGGATTACATGATGCGGGATTTCCGGTCGTTGGAGCGGCTGAAAGACCGGTTGGAGCAGCGGTTGGCCATCTACGAGGGCCGGAAGACAAAGGTCGTCCTGCCGTCAGGACTTCGCGGCAAGGTCACGGCGGTCGATCCGAAGTACGAGTTTGTGGTGTTGAACATTGGCCAGGATGACGGAGCGTTGGAGAGTGGTGAGATGCTGGTGAGCCGGGATGGCAAGCTGATTGGCCGGCTGAAGATCTTCACGGTGCAGGCCAAACACAGCATCGCCAACATCCTGCCGGAATGGAGGCGGGGGGATATCATGGAGGGCGACGTGGCACTCGTGGGGTGGAACTGATGGACCGGATCCGGAAGACGTTGGCCGTGCGCGGCCGCGGTTGGGCCGGTTGGTTCCTTCTTCTGGTTGCCGTCCTCGGTCTGGCGGGCTGCGCCAGCACGCAAGACGACGACGACATTTCGGCCCGGCCGTGGAATACCCCGCGGCAATGGGAGACGGGCCTGCCCCCGGGGATGTACGAAGGGCGCTGAGCTACTTGGCGTATTCGACGCACCGGGTCTCGCGGACGACGGTGACGCGGATCTGACCTGGGTACTGCAACTCTTCTTCGATTCTGCGAGCGATGTTGCGCGCCAGGAAGAAGGACTGGTCGTCGGTGATGTTCTCCGGCTGGACGACGACGCGGAGTTCACGTCCGGCCTGGACGGCGAAGCATTTCTCGACACCCGGGAAGGAGGTTCCGATTCTCTCGAGATCCTCCAGACGTTTGATGTAGGTGTCCATTGTCTCCGAGCGCGCTCCGGGTCGGGAGGCGCTGATGGCGTCGGCGGCGCTGACGAGGATGCCGTAAAGGCTCGTGTGCGGCACGTCGTCGTGGTGGGAGGCGACCGCGTTCACGATTTCGTCCGGTTCCCCGTGGCGGCGGAGGAGTTCTGCGCCGACGATGGCGTGGGCGCCTTCGACCTCATGGTTGACGGCTTTGCCGATGTCGTGGAGGAGGCCGGCTTTCTTGGCCGTGTTGGGGTCGACACCCAACTCGGACGCCATCAGGGCGGCCAGGCGGGCGACCTCAATGGAATGGGCGAGGATGTTCTGTGAGAAGCTGCGCCGGAAGCGGAGTCGGCCCAGCAACCGGGTGAGTTCGGGGTGCAGGGGGGGCAGTCCGAGGTCGAAGACGGCTTCTTCTCCCGACCGCTGGACGGTTTCGTCCATCTCCTGGGTGACTTTGCCGACGACCTCCTCGATTCTGGTGGGATGGATGCGGCCGTCGAGGATGAGCCGTTGCATGGATTCGCGGGCGATTTCCCGGCGCACGGGGTCGAATCCGGAGAGGACCACGGCATTTGGGGTGTCGTCGATGAGGACGGTGACTCCGGTGGCGGCTTCGAAGGCGCGGATGTTGCGGCCTTCACGTCCGATGATGCGGCCTTTGATTTCGTCGCCCTGGAGGGCGACGGTGGCGGTGGTGTTTTCGAAGGTGTGATCGCCGGCGTAGCGTTGGAGGGCGGTGCCGAGGATGCGTCGGGCCTCGGTTTCGGCCTTGGCTTTGGCGGTGTCCAGAAGGTGGCGTGCCAGTTCGCCGGCATCGTGGAGGGTTTCCTGTTCGACTTCCCTGAGGAGCTGTTTGCGGGCTTCGGCGCTGCTGAGGCCGGCGGCCTTCTCGAGGGCTTCGCGTCGCTGGCACGCCGCGGCCTCGAGCTCATTCCGGCAGGCGCAGAGCTCAGCCTGGCGGCGATCGAGGTCCTGCTCCCTTTCCAGGAGGTTCTGCTGTCGTTGCACCAGGGTTTCGAGCTGGCGGTTCACCAGGGCCTCGCGTTCGGACAGTCTCTGGTCGGCGCGATCGGCATGTTCCTTCCGTTCCCGCAGGGCGCATTCGCCTTCCTGGCGGATGCGCAGGGCGGCTTCATTGGCGGCGAGGCGGGCTTCGCGGGTGATGGCGTCGGATTCGCGCCGGGCGGCGTCGAGGATGGCCTGGCTTTCGGCAGCGTGGGCGGCGTGCTGGCTCTTGTATCGCCAGTGGAACAGCCAAAAGCCCAACGCGACGCCTGCGAGGAGGAGAAAGGCGCCGTCCCAGAAGAACTGTGCAAACAACATGTTGCCAAAACCGCACCCGGCCTCAGGGCAGCCGCGATGACGGCGTCAAGATACAGTCCAAACGGATATCATGGGGCTCGAAGGGCAGCGTATCCACCAGTTGTTCATCGAACGCCACGCCGCACTTCCAGCCGGGGACCAGCGCCAGGAACCGATCGTAGTGGCCTTTGCCGCGACCCAGGCGATGGCCGTCGCGGGAGAAACCTACGCCAGGCACGAGCACGAAGTCCAGCCGGTTCCAGGGGATGACCGGGGCGGCAGGGGGCGGTTCGAGGATGCGGAAATGGCCGGGAACGAGATCGTCGAGACGGTCTGGGATTTGGCGGGCGAGGTAAATCCGGCGGGCGGGGTCGAAGGCGGGGAGGGCGACTTTCTTGGCGGCGGCGAGGGCGGCGGTCAGGAGGGGGCGGATGTCCGGTTCATCCGGGCGCGGGGAGAAGAGCAGAAGGGTCGCGGCCTGCTGCCAGGGCGGAAGGTCGAGCGCCTGGCGGCAGATGGCGTCCGCGGCGGTTCGCTTTGCTTTGGGGGTGAGGTCGGCGACGATTGCGGAGAGGCGAGTTCGCCAGACGCGCTTGGCGGTCTGGAGTTCGGTGATCATGGCGGCGGGGGAGTCTTTGGGGCAGGCCCCGGGCCGGGGTTTGGCGGCGCGGGTTTTGGTGGCGGCTGGTTGAGGGAGGACGCGAGGGCGCGCCAGCGTTCCACGCGTTCCTTGATGCTCTTTTCCGCACCCTGGTCGGAGGGATGGTAGAAGCGACGGGAGGCGCCGAGGTAGTCCTGGGCGACGAAGTGGCCGGGGTGATCGTGGGCGTAGGCGTAGCCCTGTCCGTGGCCGAGGCGCTGAGCACCGGCGTAGTGGGTGTCGCGCAGAGCGGCGGGCACGGACAAGGTGCGACCGGATCGGACGTCTTCGAGGGCGGCGTCGATGGCCACGATGGTGCTGTTGCTCTTGGGGGCGGTGGCGATGTAGAGGGCGGCCTCGGCAATGGGGATGCGGGCTTCGGGCCAGCCGATGAACTCGGCGGCCTGGAAGGCGGCAATGGCCAGCACGAGGGCGAGAGGATCAGCCAGGCCCACGTCCTCAGCCGCGTGGATGACGATGCGGCGGGCGATGAACCGCGGGTCTTCGCCCGCGTGGATCATCTTGGCCAGCCAGTAGAGCGTGGCGTCCGGGTCGCTGCCGCGCATCGACTTGATGAAGGCGGAGATCGTGTCGTAGTGCGCGTCGCCGTCGGCGTCGTAGACGACGGCCTTCTTTTGGATGCACTGTTCGGCGACGGCAAGGGTGACGCGGATCACGCCGTCGGGTTCCGGGGGTGTGGTTAGGGCGGCGATCTCGAGAGAGTTCAGCGCCTTGCGCGCGTCACCATCGGCGATGCGGGCCAAGTGCCGGAGCGCATCGGGGGCGACCTCCATGCGCAGGTGGCCGAGGCCGCGTTCGGGGTCGGCCAGGGCGCGGTTCAGGAGGTCGAGGAGTTCGGGTTCAGCCAGGGGTTGGAGCTCGAAGATTTGGGAACGGGAGACCAGTGGCGAGTTGACAAAGAAGAAGGGGTTTTCGGTGGTGGCGCCGATGAGACGGACCACGCCGTTCTCGACATCGGGCAGGAGGACGTCCTGTTGGGCCTTGTTGAAGCGGTGGATTTCGTCGACGAAGAGGAGGGTGGTTTGGCCGGTGTTGGCGAGGCGGTTGGCGGCGGTGGCCAGCACTCGTCGGATTTCGGCGACATTGGATTCGACGCCGCTGAGGCGTTCGAAGTGGTTACGGGTATGGAGGGCGATGATATGGGCGAGCGAGGTCTTGCCCGTTCCCGGGGGTCCGTAGAAGAGGAGGGAAGCGATGCGATCGGCTTCGATGGCGCGCCGGAGGAGTTGGCCGGGGCCGAGGATGTGCGGTTGGCCAACGAACTCCGCCAGGGTGCGCGGTCGCATCCGGGCGGCGAGGGGCGGAGGTGCGGAAGGGCGGGGAGGGGAAGTGGAGGAGGGGTCCGGTGATTCCGGTGCGGTGCGGGGGAAGAGCTCACCTTGTGGGGGCTTCATAGGCAGGCGGGCGCGGTGGCCGGAGACAAGTAACCCCACCGTAATGCCGTGTGCAACAGTTCCTTTGAACGTTTGAGGAACAACAATGGAACCCGCCCGGAGACTTTCGACGTCCAGTCAAGGCGTGTCGGCTATCCCCGCGACTGGGGCCCCAGGTTTGGATAACTACGGTTCAAGGACTAAGTTCCGAATCACGAGCATGGGCAGGGTTAAATCCAAATCCTGACTCCAAGTTCCAAAGATCAGCGCCCCGGCGGCCACCCTCGTTCTGTATCCGGATGCACTATCGGCAGCGGCGGCGGGGCGCTCAAGCAAATTCTGACGCCCGGATTCTCACGGGGCGGATCGTGGGGGTGGGGCGATGTCGGTTGCCGGACGCGGCGATCGGCGGAAGCCGTTTTGGGCCAGGAGCCGCCAGACCATTGCCAGGGCTTCGCGCACGATGTGACCGGACATCTTGGAGGTGCCCTGGTAGCGGTCCGTGAAGATGATGGGCACCTCCACGACGCGGAGCCCGCGGCGCCAGACCAGGTGCGTCATCTCGATCTGGAAGCTGTAGCCGTTCGAACGGATGCGGCTCAGGTCGATGGCTTCGAGCGTGGTTCGGCGGAAGCACTTGAATCCGCCGGTGGGATCGGTGAACGGCATGCCGGTGATGCGCCGCACGTATTGGGCTGCGCTCATACTCAGCATGAGGCGGCCCAACGGCCAGTTGATGACTCGAATGCCGTTGCAGTAGCGGCTGCCCAGCACGAGGTCCGCCTCCCGGGCCGCCTCGAGGAAACGGGGAATATCATCGGGGTTGTGGGAAAAATCGCCGTCCATTTCCAGGACGAACTCGTAGTTCCGGGCCAGGGCCCAGGCGAAGCCATCGCAGTAGGCGCGTCCGAGGCCGTTCTTGGCGGCCCGGTGGAGGACGTGCATCTGGCGGTGAGCGCGGGCGAGTTCGTCCGCCAGTTCCCCGGTGCCGTCCGGCGAGCGGTCATCCACGACGAGCAGGTCCACGGGGGTCGGAAGCGCCAGCACGCGGGCCGCGAGAGCAGGCAGGTTCTCCCGCTCATTGTAGGTCGGCACGATGACCAGGGCGCGATTCATGTCGGCGTTCTTGGCTGCAACATGCCGTTCGGGTCGGGAGTCGACAAGTCCAAGCTTCGTGCGCGGCGGGAGTTTCGTGATTTCCGGCTTGCCTTTTTGACGTTCAACTCAATGATCTGCGGTCTCGTATGAATCCTGAAGGGACCGAGTCAACACGATCGATTGAGTTTTTGGCCTGGCTGGAGGTCAACAAGAAACGCTTGCTGGTGGGGGCCGGGGTGGTCGCCGTGGTGGCGTCTGTCATCGCGGTGTATCGCACGCACGCCGAGGCGCAGGAGCGCAAGGCCAACGCCGCCTTGCTCGCCGTCGCGGGGGCGTCGCTGTCCGGCGAGTCCCGCCGTCCGGCAGCGGGCGACTTCCTCAAGGTCGGGGAGCAGTATTCGGGAACGAAGGCGGCGAGGCGGGCGCTGTTGCTGGGGGCCGAGGCTTTGTACCGGGAAGGGAAGTATGCCGAAGCGCAGGCTCAGTTCGAGAAGGCGCAGGCGTCGTTGGGGAGCGACAACCTGGCGGGGACGGCGGCCTACGGCATGGCAGTGTGTCTGGATGCCCTGGGGAAGACCAACGAGGCGTTGGCGGCGTATCAGGACGTGGTGACGCGCCACGCGAGTTCGGCGGCGGCCGGGCAGGCCAAGCTGGCGCTGGCGGGGCTCCAGGAGGCGCGCGGCGAGTTCGCCCAGGCGTTGCGCACCTACAACGAGATGACCAACCGCCTGGTGTCGGGCTGGAGTTCGGAAGCCCTCATGCGTCGCGAGAATCTTCTTTCGCGCCATCCGGAACTGGTGCCGACGAATGCGCCGGCGGCCGCGGCGCCGCTGGCGGGAGCGCCGGGGGCGTTGACGAACGCGGCGGTGCCCTGAACGGCGGGCATGGCTGCAGCGGCCTTGTTCCCGATGGAGCCGCCCGTCTGGGGATCATGAAGCTGGCCATCATTGGAACGGGGTATGTGGGTTTGGTGACCGGCACCTGCTTCGCCGAGATGGGGCACCACGTCATCTGCGTGGACAGTGATGCCGCCAAGGTGGAGCTTCTGCGAGCCGGCGGCATGCCCATCTACGAGCCCGGCCTCGAGGAGTTGGTCCGCAAGAATGCGGAGGCGGGACGGCTCCGTTTCACGACGAGCATCGCCGAGGCGGTCGAGAATGCGGCGATCATCTTCATTGCGGTGCCCACGCCGCCCCATCCCGACGGATCGGTCGATCTCAGCTTCATCGAGGGGGTGGCGCGGGAAATCGCCGCCTGCCTGACCGGCTACCGCATCGTGGTCGACAAGAGCACGGTTCCGGTGCGGACGGGCGAGAAGGTCGCC
>CAYSPU010000148.1:0-4048 GCA_964432995.1 uncultured Verrucomicrobiota bacterium | reverse complement strand
TCAAGCGCTACAGCAAGTCCAAAGTGGACGTTGACGTCGTTTCGAACCCGGAGTTCCTGCGCGAGGGTTTTGCGGTGGAAGACTTCCTGAGGCCGGACCGGGTGGTGGTGGGGGTGCCTTCGCCGCGGCCGGTGGCGGCGATGCGGGAGGTGTATCGCCCGTTGGACGCGCCGCTGGTGGTCACGGACATTCACTCGGCCGAGTTGATCAAGCACGCGGCGAACTCATTCCTGGCCCTGAAGATCTCCTACATCAACGCGGTGTCGGTCATCTGCGAGGCCACCGGCGCCAATGTGCAGGAGGTGGCCAACGGGATGGGCATGGACGTCCGCATCGGGCGCCGATTCCTCGATGCCTCGCTCGGCTTCGGCGGGAGCTGTTTCCCCAAGGATCTCAGCGCGTTCATCAAGATCGCCGAGGACCTCGGCTACGACTTTGGTTTGCTCCGCGAGGTGCAGCGGATCAACGCCCGGCAGATGGATCGCTTCGTTAAAAAGATCGCCGACACCCTCTGGGTTGTGAAGGACAAGAAGATCGGCGTCCTCGGGCTGGCCTTCAAGCAGAACACGGACGACGTGCGGATGTCTCCGGCCATCGAGCTCTGCCAGCGCTTGTTGCAGATGGGAGCGGTGCTGCGCGTGCACGATCCGAAGGCGATGCCGAAGGCGCGGCTGGTGCTCCCGGAGGTGACCTACGTGGAGGACCTGCAGGCGGTAGCCGAGGGTTGCGATGCGCTGGTGGTGGCGACCGAATGGCCGGAGTTCGCCGGGCTGGACCTGGAGCGCGCGCGGCAGGTGATGACGCATCCGATCCTGTTCGACGGTCGGAACTTGTTCGATCCGGCGGAGATGGAGCGGCATGGATTTCTCTACAAGAGCATCGGGCGGTGAACGGCTTTCCGTGCCGGGCGGCCCGGCGGAAGCATCGGGAGCCGGCGCGCTCGAGGTGGCGGCCGGTTTGGTCTTCCGCGGCGGGCGCTTGCTCATCACCCAGCGGCGTCCGGAAGACCACCAGGGCGGGCTATGGGAATTCCCCGGAGGAAAACGGCATTCCGAGGAGAGTTACGAAGAGTGCCTGCGGCGTGAGCTTCGGGAGGAACTGGGGATGGAGGTGCGCGTGGGGCGGTTGCTGGCCGAGATCACCCATGCCTACCCGGACCGCACGGTGCGGCTGCGGTTCTTCCTCTGCACTTGGCTGCGGCACGAGCCCCGGGCGATCGGCTGCAGCGCCCTGGCCTGGGTGTTGCGCGAGGAGTTGGCCGGCTTCCAGTTTCCTCCGGCGGATGCTCGGCTGCTCCAGCGGCTGAGCGCCGACCGGTCGCTGTGGGAGGTGGGGCGCAACGAACCGCCAGGCCCTTGCGGGACGACACACTAGGTGAGGCCGCCAAACGTCTCGCGGACCAACTGCTGGAACTTGTTTTCCCGGCCGACCCCGACGATGCGCATTTCACGCTGCGCGTTCTGAACGGAATCGCTGGCATGCGCGGCGTTGACCATGATGTTCGAGCCGAACTCGCGTCGGATCGATCCCGGCGGGGCTTTCGAAGGATCGGTGGGGCCGAGAACGTCGCGGATTTTGCGCACCGCCTGATGCCCTTCGTAAACGAGCGCGATGCACTTCTGCGTGCCGGGCTCGTCCATGGCCGAGGGATCGCATTCCGCGGCGCTGCGGCCCGACATGAAGCGCACGATATTATCGAACTGCTGTTCGCCCACGAGCGGCCCCAGCAGTTGGCCCAGGGTCTTCTCCGTATCCGCCGGGAGGGCGAGGCCCAGCTCCTTGTCGAGGATCACCTTGGCCTTGGCGCCGACGGAATCGACGAGCTTGGTGCGGAGGATCTCCCGGACGGGCCCGTAGAACTCGAGGGCTTCGGCGGTGCTCATCTGATGCACGTGGATGGCCACGATGAACAATCCGGTGCGGGAGAAGAAATCGATCATGTTCCCCGGCCGGCCGGTGGGGAACCGGAAGTTGTCCGGCTTGATGAGAACCAGCGTTCGCTCGGGAACCTCGCCGGGGGGATAGGTGATGACGTTCTCCAGCAGGCCGCCGTCCGTCTCCGCATACCGCGCCCAGAGCTTGAGCTTGACCTCGGCTTCGTCGCGCGTGGGCGCGGCCAGGACCGCCGGTTCGAAATACCCCACCGTGTTGTCTTCCTCGAGAATGAGGTCCCCATACGTGTCGCGGATGGTCTCCCCGCCCCGGCGATCCGGGTGTAGATGTCCCACAACCGACCGAATCCGGCGCACGGCGTCTTCACCGCGGAAGACCAGCATCATGACGCGTCGACGCCGGCCTGTCCTCGGATCCGGGGCCAGATTCCGTCGAATGTAGTCCCGAATCAGCTCCTGGATGCGGCGATCCTGCGGGTCGTTCGCCGAGACTGCGGTCTGAGAATACTCCTCGACGAGTTGACTGCCGGGGCCGAACATCCGGGCTGCTGCCAGGTCGAGACCGGTGCGGCTGATCAAACGAGCCAGAATCCCCCCCGTGCGCGACTTGTGCAAGGAATAGGGCGTGATGATGACGTAGGCAAGTTCCTGGGGCATAGACGGAGAGCGATGGCAAAGGTCGATCAAGACGCCGGCGGGGGCGCGGTCGGCGCCGTTTCGGAAGACGGTTTGCTTCCGAGGATCTTGAACATCACCACGCCGCACGTTGGACAACGCCCTTTGATCGCCTTTCGGCCGTTCTTCATTGTTTCTTCCACGGCATCGGCGATCTCCTTCTTCGCCTTGCATTTCACGCAGTATCCCTCAGGCATAGGTTTCAGAATGGGTGGGCGGCCAGAACCGCCGATTGAACCAAAAAACCGCACCCAGCTTACGGACCCCTCCACAGGAGCGTCAACAGGGAAGATGCCCTTGTATTTCGAGGCATAAGCCATTCATGCCCAATAGGATAACACGCATGAACCCCGGTCCTCAGCCTCTCCTGGTGCCGGGTCCCGCAGTTTCCACTTCCGCCCGAACGGTCCTCGGGCTTAACTCAGAGCCGGCCGAGCGCCAGCGGATTTGTCAGGAACGATGCGCTGGGCTGGGTCGTGGCGGTGCGGTGTTTGCGGAATCATGTCTATGCAGGGCGCGAACGGCAGTTCGATGTTGAGTTCAGACGGGGCTTCGCCCCGGCTGGTGGACTGTCAGGGGGAGTTGGACGATCTGCTGACGGCGCTGCGGGCGGCCGAGTGGGTGGCGATGGACACGGAAGCGGACAGTCTGCATGCGTATCCGGAGAAGCTCTGTCTGTTGCAGTTGAGCCTTCCGGGGCGTGACGAGCTGGTGGACCCGCTGGCGGGGCTGGATCTGCGGCCGCTGATCGAGGCGCTGGACGGCCGGCGTCTGATTCTGCACGGGGCGGACTATGACCTGCGGCTGTTGCATCGGACGTATGGCTTTGTGCCGGCAGCGGTGTTCGACACGATGCTGGCGGCGCGGCTGCTGGGATACAGCGCTCTTGGTTTGGACAAGCTGGTGGAGCAGTTTCTTGGGGTGCACCTGGAGAAGGGGCATCAACGAGCCAACTGGGGGCGGCGCCCCCTGACGATGCGCATGGCGGAGTATGCGCGCAACGATTCCCGACATCTGAAGCCGCTGGCAGATCGTCTGGAGGCGGAGCTGCAGAGTCGTGGTCGCGCGGCCTGGCACCGCGAGGCGTGCGGGCGGCTGCTTCGGGACGCCAGCCAGCCACGAGCGGAGGATCCCGACACGGTCTGGCGGGTGAGCGGGGCAAGTCGTCTGGATCGACGGGGTCTGGCCGTGCTCCGCGAGGTGTGGCGCTGGCGGGAGCGGGAGGCCCGGACGGCGTCGCTGCCACCGTTTTTCATTCTGTCGCACGACGCGTTGATCGGCATCTCCCAAGCCGCGGTGGCCGGCTCTCCGCTGGCGGGACATCTGCCCGCCCGCTGGAGCCATTCGCGCCGGGAACGATTGCGGGAGGTTGTCGATCGCGCCCTCGCACTGCCCGAGTCGGAGTGTCCGAAACCCAGACGACCGTCCGGGCGGCGGCTGACGTTGGCGGAGCGGGCGCGGCACCTGCCGGCGCTGCGCGC
>CAYSPU010000147.1:12964-14739 GCA_964432995.1 uncultured Verrucomicrobiota bacterium | reverse complement strand
GACATCCGCCGGCCTTCACCCGTCTCCTGCAGAATCTCCGTCCCGGTGATGTCCGCCGGCATCAGGTCGGGCGTGAACTGAATCCTCTGGAAACGAAGATGGAAGATCTGCGCAATCGACTTCACCAGGAGGGTCTTCGCCAGACCCGGCGCCCCCGTGATCAGGCAGTGACCGCCCGCAAACAGCGCGATCAGAATCTGCTCGATCACCTCGGTCTGGCCGACGATGACCTTCGCCAACTCGGACTGGATCCGGGCGCGACCGGCGATGAACTGCGCGACGAGCTGGGCCTCGGTGGGGCCGTTCTCCGGTGAGGGCGTTTCCTTGATGGTTGCCTGCATGGTTCCCTGTCGTGCCGGGCCGCGAGCCACGGTTTGGTCGTTGTTGTTTCGTTGCTTCCGAGCCGAAGCACCAGCGAGGCGGCGCCTCAGACCATGGCTGTTCAACTTGACTCGCACATCTGACGGCCATTCGGTTCCGCCTCTGCCGCCGCCTCGCCTATAGAGTCCTTGAATCCTCAAACGCCGAATCCAGAACTTGATCTGTCAACAACGTGTTTTGAGCTTCAAGGACTCTAGTGTGTCATGGCGTAGAACACAATGTTGATGCCGAGTGGATAGGCCTTCTTCTCCGAGAACTCCCGGAAGAACAGCTCGTTGTAGCCCTCGCGTTCCCAGCCGTCGCCCAGGTCGGTGTTGTGGCAGATGATCACCATGAGCCGGCCGCGGTCGTCATGGATCCCCCGATAGTGGACGGTCCTGGTGCTGGGGCCTTTTTCGCTCTCCCACGTGACCCCGTAGAACCGGCTGCCGGGAATCAGGCTCTGCGTCCCCCGTTCCATGTTCGGGATTTGCGGTTTCTCCTTCAGATCGAAGACGCAGTGGAAGATCGGATGGCTCAGGTCCAACTCTTGCGGGTCGCGATCGGGGAACACGCGGCGGATCTCGTCGTAGAAGTTCCGCCACTCACGATCGCCCCAGAAGTCGTCGACCATCAGAAACCCACCGCCCAGGAGGTAGCGCCGGAGGAGCGGCACCTCCTCCTCGCGAAACGTCAGGTCTCCCGGCTCCACGATGTAGATGAACGGATAGTCAAACAGGCGCGGGTCGGTCAGGCGCATGGTCAGGCCCTTGGGCTCCACGCGGAGGGACGTCAACTGCTGCAAACGCCAGGAAAGATTCCAATCGGCGTCCGGGTAGTCGATCGCCCACTTCTCCCATCCATACCAGGTGGCCGACGAGTCGTACTCGATCCGCACGAAGGTGAACACGTCGCGCGCAAAGCGCGGGTCCACCGTCCACGTGGGAAGGTCCAGCCGCTCTTCCCGGGGCACGCGGGAGCGCCCGCGCCGCTGGGCGACGGCGTCCGTGGTCACGAAAACCCCCAGCACGCCGACCAGCAGGACGCCGCCTGCCCGGTTCCACCGTCGATGTGCCTCGGGAAGCCGCTCAGCCACGGCGCCTACTCTCCCCCAAGCCGACGAGCTTTGCAACCGGCAGCCGAAGTCTGATCTGCCAGCCATTGCGGTGTTGAACGCCAAGGCTGCGAGGGATCGAGAATGGAGAAGGAGCGCGCATTCGGAGACACCACATCAGAGGTCTCGTTCCTCGGAATCGGTCTGCACCGCCCGAACGATGCGCCGTTTGGCCTCCCCGTCGGGATCTGTCGACGGGCTGACCCTGACCGCGTGCTCGTCGGTCGCTGCCACCTCATCGGCTTCAGGGTGATTGGGCGTGCTCAGTCGTTTCAGAACGGCAGCCAGGCATCTTTCCAGC
>CAYSPU010000147.1:0-12954 GCA_964432995.1 uncultured Verrucomicrobiota bacterium | reverse complement strand
CCCGTCGGAACCTCGCCAAGGTCCAAGCGCCGATCGCCACCTGACCCACGAGGGCACAGCGATCCGCGCGGTCCTCCAACTTCTCCGCAATCTGCCCGGAGCCAAGGACCCCACAGGCGTAGCTGTAGGTCAGGATCAGCAGGAGGGTTTGCGGCGGGCACGCCAGGGGCAGCGTGTCGTCTTCCCGGCCGCTCGGCACCAACTCAGCGACCACCTCTTTCACCACCTGCCGCAACTCCGTCGCTGGCAGCGTCGCCGTGCATTGAGACCCGCACGTGGTGCACCGCTGAAGCGCCTCGGTGAACCCGCCCACGAAGTTGGCATTCATAGCGCCTCACGTTCCTGCCCCTCTCTCCCGTGCCCCCAAGCGGCAGCTCGGGAGGATTGCATACATCGTAGTGCAGAGCCCATCACGCGCAACTCCTCTCCGGCAGCCGGAGCGTGCTTGATGAGGCACCGCGATGCGACTCGCCGGCGCGGATTCTGCCGTCGATCCCCGTCGCCCCAGCAACCCGGCAGGGTCCTCAGGGAGTGAACCTCTGACCGCCCGGGTGATGGATGCGGGAATCCCCGAGTCCTGATTCAGGGTTGCCCCGATGGTTTCTGGCGGCAACCGCCCCCAACTTGACCCAAGGTCCATTACCAGCAGGTCCAACGGAACGAACTCGTAAAGGCATGCATGCTCAGCATCCGCCAACGAAGGAATCCGGCCAAGCAGGCTGAGGTTGCCAGTCTGTCCCCCCTTGGCCGCGCTTGGCGATACGTGCTCGTGGCGCTGGTGCGCCCGTTCTCCTCGCCGGCCGCCGCGTGGGTCGTGCTCTGCCTGGGCCTGGCCGCCACGACGGCACTCAGCCTGATCTCGCGCCATCAGGTGAAGAGGCGGGAAGGGGAACGGTTCGGCGTTCTGGTGGAGACGTTGCAGAGGTCCATGGTCGAACGGTTGGGGCAGTATGAACAAGTCCTCCTCGGCGTGGCGGGCCTGTTCGCCGCGAGCCAGTCCGTGACCCCTGAGGAGTGGCGGAAATACTGCGAGAGCCTGCGTCTGGCCACGCATTACCCGGGGATCCGGGGGCTGAAGTACGTCGAGCGGATCCGGGTGGCCGAGCAGGAGGCGCATGCGGAAGGGGCGCAGCCGGTCGATTCGGTCAATCCGGAAGCAGCCGGCCTGCGCGCGTCGCGGCCCAGCAACGGTGTCGACGGCTACCGCGTGAAGTACCTCGAATCGCTTGCAGCCGACGGAGGCGCGATCGGGCCGACGGACATCGGGCGCGAGCCGCGCTTCCGCGAGGCGGCGGCGGAGGCGCGGGATGCGGGCGAACCCACCCTGTCGCGAAAGATCCGGTTGGCGCAGAGTCCGGGGAGTTCCGGCCTGCTCCTCCTGGTACCCGTCGCGCCCGGCAGCGATCGTTCGGCCAGCTTGGAGCGGCGGCGCGCCGATCTGCGGGGATGGGTGGTGGCCATCCTCTCGGTGAAGGACTTGATGGCCGGCATCGGGGGTGCCGGCGCCCGCGAGCTGGACTATGAGATCTTCGACGGGGAGGCGCCCTCGTCCGGAACCTGGCTTGCCGGCACCCGGCCGCCGGGTTCCGGCAAGCGATCTCACCAGCCTTCTCTCGAGTGCACCCAGCAGGCCAGCTTCGCCCGTCGCCGCTGGACCCTGCGCTTTTTCTCCAACGAGTCTTTCAATGGGAATCCCGGTGCGGCGGCGCCTTTGTTCATTTCGCTGGGCGGAGGTTGCATCAGCCTGCTGCTCTTCGGAGCCGCCAAGCGAATGGTGATCACGCACCAGGGGGCGATCGCCTTGGCCGACTCCATGACGGCCAGGGTTCGGCTGCTGGACCGCGCGCTCGGCCACGCGCGCAGTGGGATCTTCATTCTCAATGCGAGCCAGGAGGGCTTCCCGGTCGTATATGCCAATCCGGCGGTCGCCGCACTCACGGGGCATTCCTTCTCGCAACTCGTCGGGCACAGTCTGCCGGTGCTTCTGTCGCGGGGGGACGGCGGGCGCTACCCCGCCGGACTGGAAGCCCTGCTGAAAGAGGGCCGTGACTGTCCCAAGATCTGCCGGATGACGCGCCGGGATGGCACTCGGTTCTGGGGTGAGCTCAGCACCGCGCCCATCCAGGAGGGAAACGGCCGGATCGTCTACTGGGTGGGCATCCTGGACGACGTCAGCGAGGCCATGCGTGCTGAACAGGCGCTCAAAGACAGCAAGGAAAGGCTGGATCTGGTCATCCGAGGCAGCAGCGATGGGATCTGGGACTGGAACGTGAAGACCGGCGAAGTCTATCTCTCAGCTCGCTGGAAGAGCATGCTGGGATACGAGGACCACGAAATCCAGAACAGCTTCACGACCTGGGAGGGCCTCCTTCATCCGGAAGACCGTGGCCGCGCGTTGGCGGAGATCCAGGCCTATTTCCTGAAGAGGACCCCCAAGTTCGAGCTGGAACACCGCCTCCGCCACAAGGATGGGACGTATCGGTGGATCCTGGCCCGCGGACTGGCGCTCTGGGACGCAGATGGCCGGCCGCTCCGCATGGCCGGCTCGCACATGGACCTCACAGAGCGCAAGCAGACGGAAGAAGAACTGAGGCAGGCCAACGAAGGGCTCGCGAGCAGCCAGAAGCAGTTGGAGGATACCATCCAGGCTCTGCAAGCTTCCCATTCCGAACTGGAGCACGCCCAGATGCAGTTGATCCAAGCCGCCAAGATGGAGTGCATCGGCACGCTGGCGGCTGGCGTCGCGCATGAGGTCAAGAATCCCCTGCAGACCATTCTGACCGGATTGGATTACCTCCAGGGCCTGCTGCCGGAACCGGCGGAAGGCGTCGCGCTGGCGCTGAGCGATATGCGCGACGCCGTGCGGCGCGCGGATGTCATCGTTCGCGAGCTGCTTTTCTTGTCCGCCCAGACGGGTTTCGAGTTCAAGGACGAAGACCTGAACGTGGTGGTGACGCGCTCGTTGTCGCTGCTGAACTCGGAGTTGCTGGCGGCGCGGGTCGAGGTGGTGCGCGGTCTGGCGCCCGGCCTGCCGGCGGTGCGGATGGACGCCCGCAAGATGGAGCAAGTGCTGCTGAATCTGTTCATCAATGCGATTCAGGCCATGCCGCCGTGCGGCACGCTCTCGGTCAGGACGCGCTCCGGTTGTTTGGGCGAGGACCTGCAGCTCAACGGCAGGGTTGCCAGCCAGTTCCGGTCGGGAGACCGGCTGGTGGTGGCCGAGGTGCAGGACAGTGGGCCCGGCGTGCCGCGGGAGCATCTGGCCCGGGTCTTCGACCCGTTCTTCACCACCAAGCCGGTGGGTGAAGGAACCGGCTTGGGATTGTCCATAGTGAAAAAGATCATGGATCTCCATCAGGGCGCCCTGGAGATCCGCAACGTTCCGGAAGGCGGCGCCGTGGTCACGTTGGCCTTTCGCACACCAGGAGCATCGCCATGAAGATCAAGCGGATCATGATTGTCGACGACGAGGTGTCCTTCACCCGCCTGCTGAAACTCAGCCTGGAACAAACCGGCCAGTATGCCGTCCAGGTGGAGAACAACCCCCACGGAGCGGTCCGTGCCGCCAGGCAGTTCCTCCCGGACCTGGTCCTGATGGACGTGATGATGCCGGGAATCGACGGTGGCGCCCTGGCGGAGCAGTTCCACGCCAGTGCCCAACTGGAGAAGGTCCCGATTGTCTTCCTGACCGCCGCCGTCAAGCACGAGGAAGTGCGGGCGCGTCAGGGACAGATCGGCGGTCTTCCCTTCCTGGCCAAGCCCGTTGATCTGCAGGAAGTCACCCGTTGCCTGCAGCACCATCTCGGGCCGGCTCCTTGACGTCTCCGCAGGATCCGATACCCTGTCGGATATGAAGAGGACGGCGTCGGTGGCGGAGTTCACCAAGCAGTTCGGGCCGATCACCAACGACCTCGCTCCGGGCGAATCGGTGCAGGTGACGAGTTACGGCAAGGTGCACGGCTACTACATCCGGGAGGGTATGCCCCGGCGACGTCGGAAGCTCGACCTCGGCAAGCGACTGGCGCAAGAGGAGTATCCGGTGGAAGCGGGGCGGCAGCTCATCCAGGCCATTCTCTCCGACGTATGACGCACTATCTCGATCTGGGGTTCCTGCTGTGCCTGGTCACCCGGTCGCCAGGCAGCGGCCCCGCCTGGGATGCCGTGCGGACACTGCCACAGCCGCTCCCGCTGACCACACTGCAGGCCTTGCAGGTCGAGAACGGTCTGCGCAAACGCATGTTTGGCCCAGACCCGAGACTGCAGGCGGTGGCGGCGCGGGCCTGGGGACTTTGGCAGTTCTACTTGGGCGAATTGGTGTTCGCTTTGACGCCCGCTCCGTGGGACGCCGCCTTAGAACTGGCGCGTTCGTGGAACGAGCGCACACCCCAGGAACCGCCCACCAGCAGCTTCCTTCTGCACCCGGCGATCGCAGCCTCATGCGGCTGCACCCACTTCCTCAGCTTTCAACCCGAGAGCCGGGCCCTGGCCGCGGCGGCAGGGATGCGCCTCCTGCCCGTCAAGCTGTAGGCGAAGCAGTCGCCAAGGAGCCTTCATCGAAGGTCCGTCACCGCGGCGCCGGCGCCGTGGTCTCGAGGGTGAGCAGCAGGGCCAAGGCCTCGCGATGCCGTGGCGCTTCCTCGAGCGCCTGGAGCAGGTGCCGGCGCGCGGACGGGTCGCCGCGCTGATGCAGCAGGCGCGCCAGATGGAAGTGCGCCTCCGCCGGGTCAGCGGGATCGAGCCGCAGCAGTCGCGTCCAGGCCGCCTCGGCTTCGGCCGGCCTTCCGGTGGCTTCACCGGCCTGGGCCAGCGCCCGATGCAACTGGGGCAGCATCGGACGAATCGCCAGCAGGCGATCGGCGTTGCGGCGCAGTTCTTCCCAATCGCCCGTCGCCGACGCCAGCTCCATCAACCGCAGCGGGGCCTCCGGCGTTCCGGTGTCGTGTTCCGCCCATTGTCGGAGGGCGGCGAGTTCGGCGTTGGTATCCCCGAGTTGGCGATGAGCGAGGGCCAAGCCGGCGTAGGCGCTGTCGGCGCCCTGTTGTTGCGGCAGGCGCTGCCGGAGGGTCTGCAGCGGTTCGATGGCCTCGGCCCACCGTTGTTCCGTGAGCAGGCGTTCCGCGCGGTGGCGCAGTTCCCAGTAGTTCGGGCGCGCGCTGGACACCGCCACCGGCGGGGGCCGCCAGTCGAGGTCGGGCCCCCACGCCTCGGCCCGCGCGCGGGCGTAGGCGGCGAATTCCTTCTCCAGCTCGGGCAGCGGGCGGGTCCGGGTCGCCAGAGCTTCGGCGATGGGGCGGTCGGCGGCGAGATCGGCGAGGACCTCCCGGAGCGCGCCGAGACCGAACCGCTCGACGAGGAACTCGACGACCAGGGAGGACTCGAAGTAGGCGAACTCGAGGTCGAGCGGGGTTTTGGGGGAGAGGAACGCGGCGCTGAGTTCGCCGATGGGCCGGAGATCGTCGCCGAGGATCATCTCGCGGAAACGGGGATTGAACTGCTGTCCCCAGGTGGGGTGGTGCTGGCGTTCCTCGAGGACGGAGAAGCCTTCGCTGAGCCAGCGGGGCATCTTGTTCTTCGTGAGCTGGAGGGTGACGACGTGGGTGAATTCGTGCCACAGCACGGCTTCCCAGTTGACGGGGTGGCTTTGCGCCGCGGGGCTGTTGGCGGTGATGACGTGTCCGAAACAGACACCGAGAAAGCCGGGGTTGTCCGGCATTCCGAAGGTGCGCACCGCGAAATCCCTTTGATTGGAGAAGAGTTCCACGACGACGGGGCGTTCGAGGGTGGCTCCGTATTTGGCGGTGAGCGTGGTGGCGGCTCTCGTGAGCAGGTCCAGGACGCGATCCCCATAGACGGCGGCCTCGCGGCGGTTCATCCGCACGATGAACTGGTCGTTGGTGAGGGCGGCGTAGTTGGTGAGGGTATCGTGCAGGGTGACCAGGTTGAAGGCGGTGATGTCGTAGCCATCGCGCTGGTGGGCGATCTTGGCGAGCTGCCATCCTTGGGTGTCGTACCCGAGCCGCAGGAAGTCCAGGGCCAACTGCAGCAGCGAAGGGAGATGGGCGCCGTCGAAGCCGAGAGCGGTGCGCTGGTGCTCGGCGCCCTCCGCGAACCGGTATTTCTGCGAGAGCTTGCGTCCGATCAAATGGTCGACCGCGGGATTGGCGGGGGCAAAGTGGAGGGCCTTCTCGCGGGCGGCGCGTTCCTCCTCCTTGCGCCCATGCAGATGGTGGATGACGCTGCGGCAAGCCCAGGCCTCCGGATGCCACGGATTGATCTCCAGGATCCTGTCGATGGTGGCCTCGGCGCCCGCATAGTCTTCGGCGTCGATTTGGTGTTCGGTCAGAAGCAACAGGCTGGGAACGTGACGCGGGTTTCGCTGCAACGCGTGTTCGAGGGAGCGGACGAGGTCCGGCCGCGAGCTGCTTTCGCAGGCTCGAGCCACGCCGTAGTGGAAATCGGGGTCGTCCGGGTTCTTCTGGAGCGCGGCGCGGAAGGTGCGTGCGGCCAGGTCGTGGTCCTGCTTGGCCAGGGCCAGGTCGCCGGCGGCCAGCACGGCGTCGCGCAACTCTGGGGCGGCGCGGCGTGCCGCGTCATAGAAGCGTTCGAGGACCAGGCGGGGATCGGCGCCGAGGGCCAGGGCGGTTCGGCCCAGGGTCACAACGTTCGGGGCGTCGCTGTAAGCCCACATCCGGGCGCCGGCCAGTTGATCGATTTCCTCGAGCTGGCGGCGGGCGGCGGCGGGATCTCCGTTGGCCTTCCAGGCTTCGTGCAGGGCCCAGCGGAGTCGGACGCTCGACCGGGCACGAGCCAGGGCGTTGGTCACGGTGGCGAGGGCGTCCGGGTAGCGGCCCAGGGTCATCTGGGATTGCTGCAGCAGGAGGGGCCATTCCTCGCTCCGCGCCCCGCCGGCCAGCGCCGTTTCGCAGGTCGCGAGGCACTCCTCATACTTCCCCTGCAGGTACTGCTGACGGGCATCAGCGAGGCCGGCCGCCGCAAGGAACCCGCCGGGCAACGCCGGCAACCAGAGAGCCGCCCCGAGGCCCAGGAAGTGGCGAATGGAAAGACGCGACGCCATGCGGGCATTAAAGCGCACCTTGGGAGGTGCGCAAGTCGTGAAACCGGCCCTTGGTGTTGCCAGGGGGCGCGAAGGGACCAGTGTGGTGTCTCTCCATTGGCTGGCGTTTCGTTGCGCCCAGAATGGCCCGGGGCGAGGCGCGAGGAGGGAGCATCCCCGCAGCGGGCTGTGACCGACGAGCAACAAAGCCCCGGGGCCATTTTCGGCGCCACCCTCCGGGCCGCAGTTCTTTTCGCCTCCCGCGGCGTTGCTCGCTCCTTACAGACCACCGCGGGTATGCGCGTCGCTCGCGCCTAGCGGGAGGCGAAAACTCCTTGCGGCGAAACGCTAGCCAACGGAGAGACACCACACTAAACTCGCCCGGAGGTTCATAGTGAAAGGAAAAGCCGATGCTTCGTCATTGTCTTCTTAGACAGTTGGCCAGTCGGGTCCGCCATCGCGCCGCGGTGGGCTGTCGCCTCCTCGCCATGGCCGCCATCGCTCTCTGCGGCTCCGTTTGCGCCCACGGCGCCGATTGGATCCTGGGCATGGAGGAACTCCACCGCCTGGACCGGCTCCCGGTCTTCCGTGGTTCGCAGAAGATCGGGTCCGTCTCGAGCTACGACCGGACCGGGGGGAACGACGACGGCTTTTCCGGCAAATACTCCTTCGTGCGCCGCGAAGAGGGCGGGCTGGTTCTGGCCGATCTCCAGGGGCCCGGCATCATCTACCGCATCTGGACGCCCACGCCGACTGATGATTGGTTCGAGTTCTTCTTCGATGGCGAAAGGGAACCGCGCCTGAAGATCCGGTTCCGCGACCTGTTCCTCGGCACGCACCCGCGCTTCCCGCAGCCGCTCGCCGGTTTCGGCGCCGGGGGGTTCGTCAGCTACGTCCCGCTGCCCTTCGCCCGGTCGTGCAAGGTCGTGGCCCGGGCGGAGCGCATCCAGTTCTACCAGATCAACTACGCGCTCTACCCGCCCGAGGCTCCCGTGGAGACGTTCGCCGCACAGGCGTCGCCCCGTGAACTCGAGCATCAGAACAAGGTTTGCCAACTCTGGATGCGCGGCGGGAGCGATCTCAGCGCGCACGTGGTCGCGCCGGGGGCCTCCCTTGAACGGGTGAAAACCAACGTGACCCTTCACCCCGGGCAAAGCACTGCCGTCTATGCCTCCGATCGACCGGGGCGCCTGGCGGGAATTCGCCTCTCGCCTGCCGACGCCCTGGGCGGCAAAGCGCGCGATCTCCTGCTCCGGATCTCGTTCGATGGCGAAGCCCCGGCCGTGAACTGCCCGCTCGGGGATTTCTTCGGCTATGCCTGGGGTGAGCCCGCCATGAAATCGTTGTTGGTGGGTGCGACGGGCGGTTCCTGCTACAGCCATTTCCCGATGCCGTTCGATCGGTCGGTCCGCGTCGAGATCGTCTCCGAACGCCGCGCCGGCCCGCCGATCCCGGTCCAGGCCGAAGTCGCGTTCAGCCCGCTTCCGCGGCGTGCGGACGAAGGGAAGTTCTATGCGGTCTGGCGGCGCGAGAACCCCACGCGCGCCGGCGTCCCGTTCACGTTCATCGACACGGCCGGGCGCGGCCACCTGGTGGGCGTCGCCCTCCAGGCTCAGGGAACGGAATCGGGGAACACCCTCTTCTTCGAAGGTGACGACCAGGCGACGATTGACGGCGAGCTCGTGATTCACGGGACCGGTTCCGAGGATTTCTTCAACGGCGGTTGGTATGATGTGCCGGATCGCTGGGAGCGGCGGATCTCCTTTCCGCTCAGCGGCTGCCTCGGCTACCAGAAACACCTCGGGCGGACCGGTGGTTACCGGTTGTTCCTCGGCGACGCCGTCAGTTACCGCCAGTCCCTGCTGCAGACGATCGAGCACGGCGGCGAGAAGAACAGCCACGTCACCGATTACTGCGGGATGACGTATCTCTACTCCGAACAGCGCCCGACGGCGGACCTGACGCCGCCGGCCCTGGAGCGGCGCGCGGTGCAGGACTTCCGCGAGATCCTCATCGAAGTCGCGTGGCAAACACCGATTCTCGGCTTTTCCTTCGACCGCGCCACGATCAGCCGGGGCCAGGCGAAGATCGACGGCCAGGATGTGCGCTACCTGTCGTATCGCGTGGCCGGCAGGGATTGGGCGGGGGACCCGTTCCTGTATCTTTCCTGCGAATTGCCGGTCGCCGGGGAATATGAAGTGCTCCTCGAAGGTGTCCGCGGACCAGAGTGCGGCCGGGTGCAACTGTTCCGCAACGAGGCGCCGGCGGGGACGCCCGTCGATCTCTTCGCGACCGCGCCCGCCCGCAGTGGCAGACTCGCGCTCGGCCAACTCGCCCTCGAAGAGGGGAAGAACAACCTGATGCTCAAGATCGTCGGGAAACCGGAGACCGCGAGCGCGTTCGGCATGGACCTGATCCGGATCATCTGCCGTCGCACGGACATGACTGCCGAATCATCCCCCGCCCTCCGCCGCATCCTGCAGCCGGGGCCGCTGGTGATCGCCCATCGGGGCTTCAGCGCGCGCGCGCCGGAGAATACGCTCCCTTCTTTCCGCTTGGCGCTCGCCGCCCGCGCCGATTTGGTCGAGCTGGACTTCCACGCCGCCGCGGACGGCACGCTGGTGGTTCTTCACGACGGGACGTTGGATCGCACGACGGACGCCATCGCCCGCTGGGGCGGCAAGGAGCACGCGGTGAGCCGGCGGAATCTGGACGAGTTGGCCGCCCTGGACGCCGGGCGCTGGTTCGGCGCCGCCTACGCCGACACCCGCATCCCGACCCTTGCCGAGGCTGTGGAGACGATCCAGCGCGGAGGCTGCACGCTGATCGAACGCAAGGGAGGTAGCGCCGCCGCGCTGGTCTCCCTCCTGCAAGAACGCGGTTGGCTCGACACCGTGGTGGTGCAGTCGTTCGATTGGGCGTTCGTGAAACAAGCGCGCGCCTTGGCCCCCCATCTCGTGCTCGGCGCGCTCGGCCCGCCTTCGTCGTGGAACGGACGCCGCCTCACCGATCCCGAAAAAGCCCTCAACCCCGAGTTCCTTGACGCCGTGGTCCAGACCGGCTCGCAGCTTGTCGTCTGGAATGCAATGGTCGACGCGGCTGCCATCCGCCAGGCCCACGACCGCGGCCTGCGGATCTGGATCTACACCATCGACAAGCCGGATGAAGCCGCCCGGCTGGTGCGCGAAGGCGCGGACGGCATCATCACGAATGACCCGGAACTCATCCGCGCCCAGCTCCTGCCAGCACCCGACGAGGCCCGCGCCCCCGTCCCGGGCCGGACCATTCCCCGCCCGCTGGCGGACCATCCGGGCAACATCTATCTCGAAGGCGAAACGGTCCGCGTCCGGCTGCCGGAAGAACTGCCCGCGGCGGCGACCCATTGGCGCCTCCGCACCGAGCAACCCGCGACGGTGCGGGCGGGTCCCTTGGCGGCGACCAATTCCGGGGCGCGCGCTCCGCTCGACCTGGGTCCCCTGGGAATCGGCTGGTATCGCATCGAGTTCGGCACGCCCGACCAGCCGGATATGGCGTGGACTGCCGCGGCCGTGTTGCGCCCGCTGGATACCCCGGTTCCGGGCGATTCGCCAGTCGCAGTCGATGGAGCGATCTCCTGGTTCGCCCGCAACGACCCGGTCCGCCAACGACAGTTCGCCAACCTCGCCGCCCTCGCCGGCGTCAACTGGATTCGCGACCGGCTCCGGTGGTCCGACCTGCAACCCGCCGAGGGACCGCTGGTGGCGGGACCGACGACTTATGACACCGCCGCCGAGGCGCAGCACGCAGCCGGATTGAAGGTGCTCCAGGTGTTTCATGACACCCCGCGCTGGGCTCGGGAGGCCGAGAACGAAGGTGGTCGCTTCGCCGCGGACCTTCGCTACGCCTACGCGCTGGGCCGGGCGCTCGCCGAGCGGTTCCGTGGCCGCGTCGCCGCCTGGGAACCCTGGAACGAAGCCAACGTGGCCACCTTCGGCGGGCACACCGTCGACCAGATGTGCTCGTGGCAGAAGGCCTTCTGGCTCGGCTGCAAGCAAGGGGATCCGGAAGTGACGGTGGGATGGAATGCCACCGCCGCCGTTCCCACCCCCGCCCACACCGAGGGCGTGTTGGCCAACGAGACCTGGCCGTACTACGATACCTACAACATCCACACCTACGACTGGTCACACGCCTACGCCGGTCTTTGGGCCCCGGCGCGCGAGGCCACCGCCGGACGCCCCCTCTGGATCACCGAAGCCGACCGCGGCACCCCCCACCTGAAGCAGGCACCGTGGTACGACCAGGACCCGCGTCTCGAACAGCTCAAGGCCGAGTGGATCCCCCAGTCTTACGCCTGCAGCCTCTTCAGCGGCAGCCGGCGCCACTTCCACTTCATCCTCGGCCACTATCACGAACCCAACGCGATCCAGTTCGGTTTGCTGCGGCTCGATCTCACCCCGCGCCCCGGCTACGTCGCCCTCGCCGCCGCCGGCCGATGCCTCGCCGGCGCGCGCGTGCTCGGGCGCTGGCAGCCCCGCGACAGCGTGAACGTCTACGCGTTTCGAGCCTGGCCCGATGGCCAGGAGCAGGACGTGCTCGTCGTCTGGGCGGAGAAGGAAGTGGATTGGGATGCGCGCGGGAAGACCACGGCGGACTGGGCCCTGCCCACGAACCTGGTCGTGCGCGCGGTGGTGGATCACCTGGGCCGGGCGCGCGGGCAGGGGTTGCCGAGGCCGCTGACCTCAGCGCCTTGTTACGTGTTCCTGCCACCGGGCCAGGCCGCCACCCTGCCGCTCGAACCGCCGCCGGCACTGGCCCATCATCAGCCCGGCGAGCCTTCGCCCATCGTCCTGCAATTCTCCCTCCCGCGCGCCGCGGGGGTGCGCGTGGAGGATCTCCCTTGGTCCGAGGGCTATGCCTATGGGGCGCAAGTGGGAGAGACGCTCGAACTGCCCGTGCAGGTCTACTGTTTCGGTCAGGACACAGCCACGGGGTCTCTGCGGATCGAGAGCCAGCCGGAGGGTTGGGCAACGGCGATCACCGAAGGAGCTGTGACAATCCGCTCCCGGGACCGCACCACGCGAACGCTCAGGGTGCAAGTGCCGGCGTCGGCGAAGGCGCGCGACGGCTGGGTGGTGCTGCGAGGCGAATTCGGCGCCCTCGGCCGGCCGGTCGTCGCCGCGCGGGTGCGGGCCGTGTCGCGGTAGCAGCGACCTCGGATTTGCCCGCTCCGTCCCCGCGCGGCGCGCTTTGACCGCGCGGTCTTTCCTCCCGCCGGCAGGCATCAGCAGCGGCCTCTTCGTAGCGGACGTGGAAGCCGATTTCACGCCGCGGATTCGGCACCGGCGGGGCGAGCAATTGTCGGATGGCTTCCAGGATGTCACGGATGTGGCGATCGTGACGGCTCACTCGTTTCTCCAGTTCGGCGAAACGTTGAGCCAACTCCCGGTTGGTGGCCAGGATTTCCCGCAGCTTCACGAAAGCGCGCATGATGGCGATGTTGACGCGGACCGCGCGCTCGCTGCTCAACACGCTGGAGAGCATCGCCACGCCTTGCTCCGTAAAGGCGAAGGGCCAATACCGGCGGCCGCCGTAGCTCGAACTTGAGATTCCACTTTGGAATCTCAAGTTGGAACCATCGGTCCGGGTGAGCTGGAACATGAAGTCTTCGGGGAAACGGCTGCGGTTGCGCTTGACGGCCTTGTTCAGGTTTCCTGTCGTCACGCCGTAGAGCTGCGCCAAGTCCGAATCGAGGAGGACTCTCTGCCCGCGAACAGTGTGAATTCGTTGGACAACGCGCTCCAGTGACACCAGGGCGGTCGATGCGGTTCTCTTCATGCGCGCTTCCTCCTTTGCCGTGTGGCGGTGGAGCGGGTGATGGGAATCGAACCCACGTGGCCAGCTTGGAAGGCTGGAGCTCT
>CAYSPU010000146.1:0-14788 GCA_964432995.1 uncultured Verrucomicrobiota bacterium | reverse complement strand
ACCAGCTTGATGATGGGGGCATCGGCGTCCACCACCGAGCCGTCGTCCACGGCGCTGACCTCCGCGAGCGTCGAGATTTGGATTTCGCCCTCGGTGATGTCCTGGATCATCTTGCTCACCGAGTCGTCCTTCGAACCGTAGTAGCGGGCGATCGCCCGCTCGATGTCGTCCGAACTCGCCACCCGCGGTTCCACATCCAGGTTCAGGAGCATCCGCAGGCTGTCGAGGGTCTCGAGGTCGGACGGGTCTGCCAGGGCGACCGTCACCGTGTTCTCGTGACGGTAGATGGGGACGACGTTGTACTTCTTGGCGATGTGCCGCGGAATGGCGGAGAGGACATCGTCGGTCAGGCGCATTTCGGAGACGTTGACGAACTCGACGCCGAACTGGGCCGCCCGGGCCTGCGCCACATTCGCGGCGGTGATGAGGCCCTTGGCCACCAGGGTATCCACCACCCCATCCCCGGTCTCGTCGGCATCCTGGCGAATGGGTCCGAGCTGGTCCTCGGTCACCAACCCCATGTCGATCAGGGTGTCCAGAAGGTAATCGTCGCGTGTTGCCACAGTCTCTCGTTTCCCGTCAGAGGGGCGGTAGTCGCTGCCCTTTTTTCGGATACTATCTGCCGAGGGTGCAATGTCAAACGCGCGCCGGGAAAAGCGCGGTGTCGCACGACAGCCGGCCGACACCGCGCGTCCGAGCGCGCGCGGAACCGCGGCCGACGTTTCCCAAGGTCAGCCCCGGGGTTCCGTCGAGTTGCCAGGCACCGACGGCATCGCCTGTTCCCACCGTCGGTGTTTCGAGTCCGCCGGTCAAGTGCGGCGTTGAGACGGTGGTGAGGAAGGCCGGGGGGCGCGTCCGTCCGCCGCGCTCGGGGGGGCGCCGGGGGCGAGGCCCTGATCTGCCGCGTTGTTCCACCCGTAGACCAGGGCCAGGGCCGTCTCGAAATCCTCCCGTGGCACCTCCACGCGGACGCCGGCCGTGGGCCGCGCGAATTCGAGCAACGCTCCGGGATCTGTTTCCTGCCGGATCTCGGCGCCGATGCCCTGGGCGCGGAGCCAGGCGCGGAGAGGGTCGGCTTCCTCGCGGCTGTTGAACGCGGCGACGGTGACCGGCTTCATGGGGTCAACGTAGGCGCTGGCGGCGGCGGAGGCAACACCGTTCCGCGAGGGAGCACGGCGGGGGTGGGGGGACCGGCAAACGGCTTGCCGACCGGCCGCCAAACTGGGACGATGCACCCCATGAAAAGACTCCTTCTCTGCGCACTGGTCTGCTGGGCCACCTTGCCTGATCCGAGTCAAGCCGCCGACGAGGCACCGTATCGGCTGCCGCTGGTGAAGGGCCCGAAGCCCAGGATGGATGGCCAGGTGACGAGCGGCGAGTATGCCGGTAGCTACACGGAGCCCAGGACCGGCATCAAGGTCTCGTGGCAGAGCGACGGCCAGACGCTCTACGCCGCCCTCGAGAGCCCGTCCAAGGGCTGGGTGGCCCTGGGCCTGGGCGCCCGCGGGATGAACAGCTCGACGATGGTGATCGGCTTCACCGATCCGCAAGGGCAGTGGCAGGTGGAAGAACACCTGGGTCGCAGTCTCTACCGTCACAAGAAAGCGGATCAACCCCGCTTGCTGGAGGCGGTCGCCCAACCTGTTGCGGGACGAACCGTCCTGGAGTTCGCGCTCCCCCTCTCGTTGTCGAATGGCCGCACGATCGAACCGGGCACGCCCATGCCCTTCGTGCTCTCGATGCACAAGAGCAAGTCGAAGATGTCCAAGCACTCGAAGGCCGCTTCGCTCCTCCTGGAGCTGGCGACGGAGCCGGGGAAGCCCTGAACCGCTCGCCGCCGGCAGTTTCCGCAACAATTCCTTTTCTTTTGCCGGACCATCCTTTAGAAGCAAACACCCCGCTGGCGGAACCCGGCGGGATCCGGTGACGTCAACTGTGATGCGATGAAAACTTACTCGAGTAGCGACCTCCGAAATATCGCCATTGTGGGCCACGCGTCCTGTGGTAAGACCATGCTCAGCGAGTGCATGCTGGCGTGCGGTGGAACCATCAACCGGCTGGGAACCATCGCTGCGGGTTCGACGGCCTCCGACTACCACACCGAGGAAAAGGAGCGGAAGATCTCCATCCAGGCCTCCCTGCTCCACACGGAATGGCTGGATCGCAAGTTCAGCATCATCGACACCCCCGGTTACCTGGACTTCATCAGCGAGAGCCTGGGCGCCCTGCGCGTTGCGGATTCCGCTGTCGTAGTGGTTCATGCGCAGCACGGCGTCGGCGTCGGAACCGACCAGGTGTGGAAGAACGCCACCGACTACGGGATTCCCAAGATCCTGGTCGTCAACGGACTGGACCGCGAACACGTGAACTTCGAGACCGTGCTCGGCCAGTTGCGCTCGCGGTTTGGGGACCGGGTCTTTCCGTTGTCGATCCCCATCGACGCCGGCCCCGGTTTCCACCAGACCCTGGATGTCATGCACCAGTCGGTGACCGCGTATGCGACCGACGGCAGCGGCAAATACACCGAGGCGCCGGCCGCCGACGCTTGGCAGGCCGAGGCGGAGAAGCTGCACAAACAGTTGGTCGAGTTGATTGCCGAGTCCGACGACGCGTTGCTGGAGAAGTACCTGGACCAGGGCAACCTGTCGGAGGAAGAGGTTCGCGCTGCTCTGCACGCCGCCTTTCAGAAGCAGGCGCTCATCCCCCTGTTCGTGACCGCGGCCGAGATCAACGTCGGCGTGGCGCGCCTGATGGATTTCATCGCCAAGTACGGCGCTTCCCCGGTCGACCGCCGGACGTTCCAGGCCGAAGACGCCAACGGGAACCCCGTGGAGCTCAACCTCACCGATCCCGATCCGGTGGTCTACGTCTTCAAGACGATGAGCGAAGCGCAGTTTGGCGAGCTCTCCTTCTTCCGCGTTTATTCCGGGACGGTCCGGTTTGGCATGGACCTCTACAACAGCAGCCGGAAGAACAACGAGCGCTTTGGCCAGATCTACCTGCTCAACGGGAAGAACCGGACGACGGCGGAGGTGCTGAACGCCGGGGATATCGGGGCGGTGGTGAAGTTGAAAGACACCCACACCGGGAACACCCTGAGCGGCCCCAAGAAGCAGGTTGTCCTTCCGGTGGTCTCCTACCCCCGCCCCAACATCCATGCCGCCCTCCGCCTCAAATCCAAGGGCGAGGAAGACAAGATCGCCGCCGGGCTTGCCGCCCTTCACGAGGAGGACCAGACCTTCCTCTACAACGTCGACTCCGAGTTGCATCAGACGGTCATTTCCGGTCAGGGCGAACTCCATCTCCAGGTCCTGGCCCAGCGCCTCAAGAGCCGTTACAAGGTGGACTTCGATCTGGTCGAACCCCGGGTCCCCTTCCGCGAGACCATCAAGGCGCGCGGCGAGGCCAAGTACCGCCACAAGAAACAGACCGGCGGCGCCGGCCAGTTCGCCGAGGTCTGGATGCGCATCGAACCCAAACCGCGCGATACCGGGGTCGAGTTCACCGAATCCCTCGTCGGCCAAAACGTCGACCGCGTCTTCGTGCCCTCCGTCGAGAAAGGGGTCATGGCCGCCTGCCGCGAGGGCATCGTCGCCGGCTATCGCATCGTCGACGTGAAGATCGACTTCTACGATGGTAAGATGCACCCAGTGGACTCGAAGGACATCGCCTTCCAGATCGCGGGCAAGGAGGCCTTCCGTGAGGCGTTCCAGGCCGCCCGCGCCTGCCTCCTCGAGCCCATCTACAAAATCGAGATCAAGATTCCGGAGGAGTGCATGGGCAACATCATCGGCGATCTCTCGAGCCGCCGCGGGAAGATCCTCGGCATGGACAGCGCCGACGGCTTCTCGATCGTGCGGGCGCAGGTCCCGCAGAAGGACCTCTATCAATACTCGACGGTTCTCCGCTCCCTGACCGGTGGCCGCGGCATCCACACCGAGGAATTCAGCCACTACGAGGAGATGCCCAAGGACATGGAGAACAAGGTCATCGCCGAGAGCAAGAAGCAGAAGGAAGAAGCCGCCCACGGCTGAGCGTGACCACCCAGGACAAGATCCTGCGCCTCGAGGCGCTCCCCGCCTGGCGCCAGCAACTGCGCGCCCAGCGCCGCCGGCTCGTGGCCACCAACGGCTGCTTCGATATTCTCCACGCCGGCCACGTCGCCTACCTCGAGGCGGCGCGCGCACAAGGCGATGTCCTCCTGGTGGGACTCAACCGCGACGCCTCCGTGCGCGCGTTGAAGGGACCCGACCGCCCCGTCAACCCGGAGCAGGACCGCGCCCGGGTCCTGGCCGCCTTGGCCTGCGTTGATGCCGTCTGCCTCTTCGGCGAGGAACGGGCCACGCGCTTCCTCGAACTGGCACAGCCGGATGTCTACGTGAAGGGCGGCGACCTGACCGTGGACCAGATCCCGTTGGCAGAACGGCAAGCCGTGGCTGCCGGTGGCGGGACGATCCTCATCATGCCCCTGGTTCCCGGGCGCTCGACCTCCGCCATCCTGGGCAAGCTCAGAACCGGGACATCCGCCTGACGTTCCCGGTCCGCTGAACCTCCCAGCTAGCGCACCGACAGCAGCCACTTCACCGCCGCCCCGGCGCGCGCCGCCGCCTCCCCTCCGGTCGGCGCCAACCGCAGCTTCTTCGCCGCACCGGCATACGCCATCCGGATCTCCGCGGGCAATTCCGACACCTCCATCCCCTCCCCCGCCAGCCAGAGAGCCCCTGGCGCCCCGAGCGCAATGACTCCCGGAAGATCCAAATACCGCGCGCCGCCCGGCAAAAACTCCGGGGCTCGAATGTCCCGCACCCCCTGGAAACGGAACCCCGCCGTGTCCACCGCCACGGCGTCGATGGCACCTCCCGCCACCGCGCGCGCGGCCAACACCCACGGCGCCGCTTCCCCAAAACCCACCGCGCCCAACCAATTCACCTGCCCGACCACGGCGCTCGCCTCCGAAGATCGAACCCAGCTCAGCACGGAAAGGAGGTCCTGAACCCGCTGGGCAAACAACGAGGGGTTGTAGCCGAACGTATACGCCGCCGCCTCCCGCTCGTTCTTCACCCGCCGGGTCTGCCGCACCGGCTGGCCGTCCGCCAGAAACTCGCCCTGCAGGAAGAGATCCACCCCCAACACCACGTGCCCCTTGTCGAGCAGACGCGACACCGCCGGCGACCACTTCCACGAGCCGTCGGCCGCCCGCTGACCGAGCCCTTCCTTGCCAGCACCGTCAACCCACACCACCACCCGCCCCTTGGGCCGCGCGGGCACCAGACAGATCGACGGAAGCTCCTCGCCCGCCAGCCCGTTCCGCAGCAGACCACGAAACTCGCGAACGCCGGATGCCTCCGCCCTCGCGACGGCCTTCCACGTCACCTCGCCCGGCTTCGGAAGCCTCCGTCCCACCACCACCTCGAGAGCGCCGCCAGCTAGCCGACGGAACTCGCCCGACGTCGCCAACGCCGCCCGCAACTGCCGCGTCGTGTCCTCTGTCCACCAGCGGAGGAGCCCCCGCTCGAAATCCGGCCCACCCGCCGGCCGCGGGTGTTGCGCATCCCAGACCGACATCTCCTCGCGCGTCAGCCGGCGGTAGTCTTGTTCGACAATCGGTTCGGCGTGCCCGAGCCGGAGATGGCGGTTCATCCACGAGTACATGGCGGCGCGGCCCACGGAATTGTAGTTGTGACCGAACTCCAGCCGGGCGGTGAGCGCAACCATGTCCGGCGCGCCGAGCAACGCATAGTGCCGCTCCAACTCGGGGAAACCCTTCGTCGGCATCTCGCGCGTCCAGTCGTTGGCGGCCGTCATCCCCAGCGGCTTCGGGGCGAACATCGCGGCGAAGTCCACGTTTCCCATCCCGACGCGCAATCCGCATGCGTTCTCGCACGTGCACCCTCCCTGCATCGCCGTCGACACCATCACGGCCGGGAAGGCCACCGTGGGCCGCGAATCCACCGCACCCAAAATGAACGTCTGCGTCCCGCCTCCGCTCGCGCCCGTCACCCCGATCCGGGTCGAGTCGACGTCCGGAAGCTCCAGCAGGAAATCCAGGGCGCGCATCGAGTTCCACGTTTGCAGGCCCATGACGCTCTGCGCGTGCGCTTCGGCCTGCGGACTGAACAGACCCCAGTTCTCGGCCGCGTTCATCTCCGGGCGTTGCTTCGCAAATCCGTGTGCCAGCTCCTGTGAAATCTGCACGCTGTCGGCGTATCCGATCATGTCGTAGTGAAACACCACGCAGCCCATGCGCGCCAATTGCACGCACCGCGCCTGCAGGGGACTCCGCCCCCCTTCCTCAAATCGCTCGGCGCCCCGCTCGATCTCTTTGCGCACCTCCTCGATCCCGTAATCCATAAACCGCCCGTTCGCCCAGTGCCCGTGCGGACACAGAACCCCGGGCAACCGTCCGCTCCGACCCTTCGGCCGGTAAAGGTTCCCCGTCACGAAGAAGCCCGGCATGCTCTCGAAATACACCTTCTCCACCGTGTAGCTGTCTCGATCGATGCGTCCGTGCACCACCGCGTTCAACGGCGTCCGCGTCGGCAACGGCCACAGCCCCAGCGAAACCAGGACCCGCCGGCGGATTTCCTCGGCCCGCGGCGCCCACGCCTCCACCGAGGCCGCCGGCTGGAACGGGAAGTAGCCGTCCAAGTCCTTCAGCGGCTGCAGCCGCACGTCGGCGGGCAACTGTCCTGCGGGAAGGACTCGGGGGGCTTCTCCGGCCAGGCCAGCACTCAGGCCGAGAGCCACGAGGACTCCGATCGATCCCATCCAAACCATCGAGTGATGTCCAAGCCTCGTGCGGGAATTGCGGGTTGTCATAGAATGATGCCCCTCCTTGTAGCGGCGAACGCCCTCCGTGGAAACGCTGAAATAACCCCACGGATGGAACAAACCCAACATCCCCGGGGCAGTCCTGATCCGTGGGAAATCCCCCGCTCCCGTTCACAGCCCGAGTGCGGTCTCCCCGGGGATGAAAACCGCCCCAGGGATAGAACAAGCCCGGCATCCCCGGGGCCGGCCTCACTCGACCAGGCCGATCCCCTGTTTGCGCGCGGAATCGTAGTCGCCCACAAACACCCACCAGTTCGTCAGCCTCCGGCCGCGATCGGTCAGCCCGTGGTTCTGTCCGGGTAGATTCTGCATCCAGTAGACGAACCACCTCAGACTGTTGCCGCCCCATTTCCGCGAGTCGATGGGTTGCTTCCGGCCGGTCCCGTCCGGACGCCAATCTTCGATGTCGCTCATCACTGTGCGCGGGTTGGCCCAGTCGTAATCCTGCTTGGCATTCGGCGGGTAATGGGCCCAGCCGCACCGCGGGGTCACGATCTTGTGACTGGCATCGCTCCCCACGAACCGCCCCCAGAACAGCAGTTCACCCCACCGCGCCGGGGGCGTCCGATCCCGACCGTCGATGGCATTGAGCAGGGCTTCGATCTGGTGCATGTGATCCTCGACAGCCTCGGAGGTCCCACGCTGGTAGTTGTAGTGATAGACGGTGTAGGTGCGGGACAACACCGGGAGATCGTCCGGATTCCGATCGCTGTTGCTCACGTCTCCGAAGGGACTCGCCATGTTGGACTCCCACAGCTCGACCTTCCCACCGTGATATCCCCACAGCCAGACTTCGCGCACGCCGCGCTCTTCCACCCACTTCCGGATGCCCACTCGTTCCATGATCCGACGGTAATCGGTCATCGGCACTTTCCCCGGCTGGTGCGGTTTCACCGGTAACGGCTCCAGGAACTCGAGCGTCTCGACGACCCGATACCGCAGGCTGGGCACAGCCGCCGGATCCTTGTAGCCGTGGTACCGGGATCCTTCCTCGAGCGCCTGGATCACCTCGCGCGTCACCCTCTCCGTCTTCTCCCGCGTGGCCGCCAGGCTCTCTCCCCAATCGCCTGTCGCCTTCAGGTCGATCCGATCCCCCGCGACCGGGAAGTAGCGCACCACGAGCACGGGGATCTCCCAGGGCGGCACCGGTGGCTCGGCGGCCTGAATGGACACCAGCAACCATGCCAGGACCCCGACAACGCCGACTGTGCCGGCGACCAGCCGAGCCCACCATCTTGAGCCACGCGGACAGATGCGCATGGCCCGAGGACTAGTCTGACATGTCCGTACAAGCAAACACCGAATGCACCGTGGACTCTCGAAATACAGCCACTCGAAGCCGGCGCGCCCCACTACTCACCGCAGGGCATGTGGTAGGGCGACGTCTCCGAGGGCGCCGGAAACCCATGCGACCGGTCCAGACTGCGGAGCAGCCTCCCCTTCAGGGCTACGGACCGCCCCCCGTCCCAACGCGCAGCAGCCCCATGCGTCGGACGCGCCTCTGAACCTCCGACCACCTCCCGCCCTGCGGAGCGCCCTGCTTTGCGGGGTCATGAACACAGCCACCCATCACTGTCCTCGGGCCGGCAACAAGCCGGCACTCCGGCACTCGAACGCGTTGTCGAACCTTCGAGGTCTCTTGGCCTGTCGTTGCTGCTGCGACCCGAGACGTGTCGCGCTCCGCTCCGGGCCTCCATTCCACATCCATAACTTTGGCGCGCATTCATCCCGACTCGGTGACATGCCCACGTGCCGACATGCCAACGCGGCGCTCCGCAGAGCGTTCAGCTCGGGAAGGTTCGGAAACGCAATCGCTTGCCGACCCGACACCCGGGTCCGCGCCCAACCGTTTGCATCGGATCCCGCCGCGGAGGTGGGATCTTCCCGGAGCCGACAGAACGCCCGTCCGGAGGGGCGGAAACCGCGCGTTGACGGAGGCCAACCGAAACGCCAGCGCCACTTGCGCGAGGCTCCGAGCAGCTCCGGATTTGCCTCGGCCGTCTCCGGCTGGTATAGAGCCGCGGTGCCTGACTCCCCTGTCGAGCGAAACACCGCCGGACCATCCGCACCCAACCCAGCCGGGACTCCGGCCGCACGGTTGATGTCGCTGGACGCGTTCCGCGGTTTCGTCATCACCACGATGGTGTTCGTCAATTACCTGGCCGGTGTGGACAACATCCCGGCCTGGGCCAAGCACATGCCGGGAACCGCGGACGGATTCACGTTTGTCGACCTCGTGTTCCCCGGATTCCTGTTCATCGTCGGGGTGTCGCTGCCGCTGGCGCTCGAACGGCGACGCGCGCGTGGCGAATCGCTCGGTCGGATCCTGGGGCATATCGCGGTGCGGGCGGGTTCATTGCTGCTCCTGGGGGTATGGCTGGTCAACACGAGCGCCTTCTGGCCGGAGGCGACCGGGCTTCGCCGGTGCGTCTGGTACCTCCTGACGGGTGTCGCCGTCGTGGTTCTCTGGAGCGCGCCGCCGGCCGGCGGCACCTGGTTCCGACCCCGCTGGTTGCTGGGACTGCGGATCGTCGCTGCGCTGACGCTGGGCGGACTGCTGATCGTGTTCCGCGGCAAGGACCACGCCGGAGAGGCCATCTGGCTCCAACACTCATGGTGGGGAATCTTGGGCCTGATTGGCTGGGCCTACCTCAACTCCAGCCTGATCTACCTGGTGACGCGCGGGAATCCGACGGCGCTCATGGGCGCGCTCGGCTTCCTCATCGCGCTCTACATTGGCGGTCGACACGGTCGCCTCGACTGGGTCGGGCCCCTGCAGCAGGTGGTGGGGATCGGAGACGTGTTGGGAAGCACCTCGGCCAACGTCCTCGCCGGGGTGTTGGTCGGCACGCTCTTCGTCGGCGACGGCGCTCGGCGCGGCGCGGGCAACCGACTCCGCTTCCTGGCGGTGTTTGGCGTCGGGCTCCTCCTCACCGGCCTGCTCCTGCGGCCGTTGCATGGGATCGTCAAGAACCAGGCAACGGAATCCTATACACTGGTCGCGGCGGGCATCTGCTGCCTGTTGTTCGGCGTGTTCTACGGGCTCATCGATGTGCGCGGTTGGCGCTCATGGGCGAGGTGGTTCCTGCCAGCCGGGCAGAACCCGCTCCTGGCTTATCTGCTTCCCGGGTTGGTGATGGACGCTTTCGCCACGGTGGGACTCTCGTCCGTGCTGTGGTGGAGCGATCAAGGTGCCACCGGTGCGCTCAACGCCGCCGTTCTCACCGCCGTGGTCCTGGTGATCAACTGGGCTCTGACCCGCGCCGGCATTCGCCTGCGGATGTAGCTGTTCAGATTGGTGTGGCGCGATGATGACGGCGCGATAGACTCGCCTTCGCTCGCTATGATTTCTCCAGCGCAACAGTCCTTGCTCCAACAGATCCCCGCCATCACCGACCTGCTCAAGACCGAACGCGTCGAGGCTTGGCTCGCGGACCAGCCGCGGCCGCTCGTGACCGAATGCCTGCGTCGCGCCGTCCAGGATCTCCGCCAATCGGTGTTGAACGACACTGCCGGCCGCTGTGGCCCCCAGCATGTGGGCCCCAAAGCCGTCCTCGACCGCGCCGCGGCGCATCTCGAACAGGCCACCCAACCCCACATCCGCGAGGCGATCAACGCGACCGGGATCATCCTCCACACCGGCCTCGGCCGCGCCGTCCTTCCCGAGCGCGTGATCGACTCGATCCTCCCCGAACTCAAAGGCTACGTGAACCTGGCCATCGACCGCGACTCCGGCGAGCGTATCGAGCGCGACGAGTTGGTGGAGTACCTGCTGACGGAGTTGACGGGCGCGGAAGCCGCCACGGTGGTGAACAACAACTGTGGCGCCACGCTGCTGGCCCTCGCCGCTTTGGCCGCGCGCCACGAGGTGATCGTCTCCCGCGGGCAGTTGATCGAGATCGGCGGCTCGTTTCGTCTGCCCGACGTCATGGCGCAGAGCCAGGCCCAGATGGTGGAGGTAGGCACTACGAACCGCACCCATCTGAAGGACTACCGCGCCGCGTTCACGGAGAACACCGCCGCCATCCTGCGGGTGCATCCCAGCAACTACCGGGTGATCGGCTTCACCCACGAAGCGGCGTTGGCCGACCTGGTCGAGTTGGCCCACAGCCGGGGGGTGTTGCTGCTCGACGACCTGGGAGCGGGAGCACTGGTCGATCTCAAGCTCTTCGGCCGGCCGCATGAACCCACCGTCCAGGAATCGATCGCGGCCGGCGCCGACCTCGTCTGGTTCAGCGCGGACAAACTGATCGGCGCGGGACAAGGCGGGATTCTCGTGGGCCGCCGCGAACTGATCGAGAAGGTCCGCCAGCATCCGCTGATGCGGGCCCTGCGGGTCGACAAGACCTGCATCCTGGTGCTCGAGCGGACCCTGCAACTCTTCCGCGACCCGGAGCGACTGCGCCGCGAGCACCCGACCTATCGGATGCTGTCGACGCCGCTGGAGACGCTCGAGGCCCGGGCCCGCGCCCTGGCCGAAGCCATTCGTCGTCTGGCCCCCAGGGCCACGGCCGAGGTGGTCGAGGCTCAAGCCTACATGGGGAGCGGTTCGCTGCCGACGGAAGCCCTGCCCAGCCGGGCCGTCCGCGTTTCGCTGCCAGGCGTTCATCCCTCCGCCCTTGCGAAGCAGTTGCGCCTGGACCGCGCCTGCGTGTTTGGGCGCATCGAAAACGACCAGTTTCTGCTCGATGTGCGCACGCTGACCGACGCCCAGGTGGCCGCCGTCGCGGAAGCCCTGGGGCGCGCGGCCGCCGCGTGAGACCCCTCCATGCCTGCTCAGCGGAAGAACATCATGCTCGGCACGGCCGGGCACGTCGACCACGGCAAGACCGCGGTGGTCAAGTTGCTCACCGGCTGCGACACCGACACGCTGGCGGAGGAACGCCAGCGAGGCATGACCATCGACCTCGGCTTCGCCCCCTGCCGCCTCGCCAACGAACGGATCGTCGGTGTGGTCGACGTCCCCGGCCACGTCGATTTCATCCGCAACATGGTGGCCGGCGCACACGGCATCGATGTGGTGATCTTCGTCGTGGCCGCCGACGACGGGGTGATGCCGCAAACGCGGGAGCACCTGCACATCCTCACCCTGATGGGGCTCCGGCACGGGGTGATTGCCCTCACCAAGATCGATCTGGTCGAAGCCGATCGCCGCGCCACGGTGGAGCACAACATCCGGCAACTGCTCGCGAGCACTTTCCTGGCGGCGGCCCCCATCTGCCCGCTGTCCACGGTAACCGGCGAGGGATTCGAAGGGTTCTTCGAGGCCCTCAACTCCGTGGTCGAGGATTGTGAAGAGCGGTCGAGCGCGGGCCCCTTCCGCCAGTGGGTGGAGGACGTGTTCACGGTGCGCGGCACCGGCACCATCGTCACCGGCATCCCCAGCAGCGGCTGCGTCCGCCCCGGCGATCCCCTCACCCTGGTCCCCACCCACTGGTCCGGCCGCGTCCGCCGCCTCCAGGTCTACGGCGAAGACGCCGACCTCGGTCGCGCCGGCGAATGCGTCGCCCTCAACCTGATGGAGACCGATCACCAGGCGCTGCGCCGGGGTCTGGTTCTCGCCGCACCCGACACGGTCGTCCCCTCGACGATGTTCGAAGCCGAACTCGAGCTGCTCGAATCCTTCCGGGGCGAGCTCAAAGACGGGCTGGAAGTGCACTTGCACGTCGGCACGGCCGCGCAGATGGCGCGCGTCGCCATGCTCGAGCAAACCCGCCTGACCGCCGGCCAACGCCAACTCGTCCAGTTCCGCTGCGAACACCCGCTCGGCCTGGTCCCCGGCGACCGCTTCGTGATTCGCGCCAACGACCGCGACCGGCCCGAAGGCGGTCTGATCACCATCGGCGGCGGGCGTGTTCTGGGTCTCAGCAACGTGCGCCTGCGCCGGAACCGACCCTGGACCCTGGCGGCGCTCGCGGCTCGGCGCGGGGCCCTCGACGACCCGCTCCGGTGGTGCGGCGTCGTGCTGCAACAGGCCGGCCGCCCGTTGTCGCTCGCCGAATTGGCTTCTCCCTGTCGCATGCGCCCGGAGGAACTTCGTGCCGCCCTGAACACGCTCCAGACCGACGGGCAGGCCTGCATCACCCGCGAAGGCCTCTGGGTCCATCGCGAGGGCGTCGTCGGTCTTGCCGCGAAGATCCTCGAAGTGCTTCGGCGCTTCCACGACACCAACCCCAAACGCGCGGGCATCGAGCTCACCGAACTCCAGACCGTGCTCGACGCCGATCGCTCCCTCCTGGCGCTGGCACTCGACGAACTCGCCCGGCAAAACCGTGTCCGCATCCAAGGTTCGATCGTCGCCCTCTCCGGCTGGCAGGCCCAGGTGTCTTCGGAGGAAGAAACGCTCGCCGCGCGGATCGCCCTCACCTACCGTGAAGCACGCTGGGCCCCGCCGTCCGCCGCGGAGTTGGCCGCCTCCCTGAAACTGCCGCCAGCGCGCGTCACCACGTTCCTCCGGCTTCTAACCGACCAAGGCCTCCTGGTCCGCGTCGCTCCCGAACTCCATTTCCATCGCGATGCGGTGCAGGAGGCGCGCACGGTGGTACTCAAGCTCTTCTCAAAGGCGCCCGCGTTCTCCACGATGGACTTCCGGGATGCCCTCGGGGTCAGCCGCAAGTACGCGGTGCCGTTGCTGGACTATCTGGACTCGGTCCGGTTCACGGTGCGCAACGGCAACCAGCGCACCCCAGGCGCCGAGGCCCGGAAGGAACTGGGAGGCGCGCTCGGGGATCGCGCCCTGCCAGGCGCCAGCGGCACACGGTAGGGCCACCTCTCCGAGGGCGCCGCGATATGGCCCTGCTCCGTGGTCGTGTCGGGTCCCCTCTCATCTCCGGCGGGCTCGGAGATCGCGCCCTACCAGTGGAATTCCGGCTGGCTGGATCGAGCCGCAGGTCGTGCACTCGAGGCAACGGATGCAAGTGGTCACGTTCACCTTGCGATCCACCTTCACCCCCATCGAACAGCGACTCCGGCAGAGGTTGCACTCGGTGCAGTGGCGGGGATCGAACCGCAGGTGGAACAGACTGAACCGGTTGAACAGCGCCAGGAAACCGCCCAGCGGGCAGAAGATCCGGCACCAGGGCCGATGGATCACCACGGCGGCACCCAGGAACAACACGAGCACCACCACTTTGTACCAACTCATGATCCAACCCTGCCCCTGCAGCACACTGGCCAGCGAGTAGTACAATCCCGCCTCGAGCGCGCCCGCCGGGCAAAGCCGGCAAACGGAAACCACTTGGTCCTCATACAGCACACCCCGGGAACCCAGCCACGCCGGGAGCAGCAACACTAACCCGACGAGCACCACAAACCGGAATCCCGTCAACCAGGCCGGCACCGACCACTTCCGCGGCTGGATCCGGCTGAGCAGGTCCTGCAGAAAACCAAACGGACAGGCCCAGCCGCAGACCATCGCACCGATCAAGCCGCCCACCAGCACCAGCGCGCCGATCAGCAGAAACGGAGTCACACCCCAGGCCGGCAGCACCGCCGCGTAGTTCGCCATCAACCCGACCGGACAGCCAAACGAGGACAACGGACAGGCGTAACAATGGAAAACGCAGCTCGGAATGCCGTGCAGCCACTTGCCCAGAGGAGCAAGCCAAACCCCGAGAAATGCGGTCTGCACCCACGGCCGATAGCGCGCATAGTTCCGAGGCCTCGCTGGCATCGGGCAACACTCCGTCCCCCTGGAGCTTTCTGAGTTCATTCGAATCGGACCACACCATGTGGCCCGCAGATCATTTCGCTCAGGTCGGGCACGGGTCTTTCGCGCCCAGGTCCACCAGAAGACGGGAGCCTGCCGACGGAGCCGCGGGCGCCCCCCACGATCCGGGCCCTTCTCCCGGGAACCCCACAGGTGGCATCATACCGTCGGGCAAGGATGGCGCCGCCGGATGCACGTAGCGCACGCCGCCGTGGGCAAAGGCGAGGTTGATCTGCGCCTCGCGGGCCT
>CAYSPU010000145.1:9084-14880 GCA_964432995.1 uncultured Verrucomicrobiota bacterium | reverse complement strand
AGGCTTCATCCGCTACAGAACGTCCATGCCAAGGGGCAACCGTTACTTCTTGCCTGGCCGCACGTACCATCTGACCCATCGTTGTCACAACCGTCAGTTCCTGCTGCGCTTCGCCCGTGACAGGAATACCGCACCCACTCCGAGCGCCGGATTCAGGAAGCTCTCGCCCCCGGGCGGTTGTCCAGAGAACCACACTGGACTGGACTGGGGGTATTGCAGTCGGGGAGAGGGACTTTGTAGATGAAATCGGAAAGGCGCTCGCGTTCCGGAGGAGGTTGACGAGTGAGGAGTGTCCTGAGGGCGCTTGGGTTCTGCGAGAAGATGCCACAGACTTGGGTGGGGGGTTAGCTTGGAGCCGATAATCGGCCAAGAATATCGCCTGTAAGGCGCGGAATCATGCTCAGACTCGGCGCATATGACACACTCCCAAGAGCCTGCCGTGGTCCGACCCCGCATAACCCCGCATACCCCACAACGCCAGGCACAGCCGTGCCCTTTGCCTCGTTCACGGCTTCCTTCAAATTCCCTACCCCAACAGGGCTGCAGTCGTTCAGTCTGCCCGATGACGCCGAGGTCATTCCGTCCGTGGCCTTGGCAGCCTCAGGCGATGTCTCAGCCTTTCGCTACAATGACATGGGCGCTTCCGTGGAATTCGTCCGGCACTTCATTCCTGAACCACCCCAAGTCTACTATCGAGCGGATCTGAGTTTTGGGCCCAGTAGTTTCAGGTGGCAGTGGATGCGGGCTGGTCAAAACCCACTCCACGGTGGAGGACCTGGTTATTGGGTTCACGAGAGCGCCGCTGTCCCGGACTCTGGAGCGATGCTGGCAATGGTGGCGCTCGGTCTCGCCGGCTTGAGCGGTCTTCGCCTACGGAGGCAGTAGCCAAGCGCCACACGCGGTTTCCACCGCCTTCCTGATACGCAATAAGCTCCTACTGCGCACGGGCCACTCGCTTCACGCTGAGTGGCCCGTTGTGCTTGTGGGAGCCCGCAGAGGGACGGGGCATTCGTGTGTTGATGGTGACTTGACGCGATCCCCGCTTCTGTATCCGGGACTGACGAAGTTGGGCTAGCCCGGCCTTCTCGCGGAAGCCGGGCTAGCGTTGCAGCAGCAGCGTACCGAACGCTGCCGCGACGTGAAAGTCCGGTTCGGGAGTGCGGGCGTCGACCCAGGCGATCCAGTCCGGCGCGTCCGGTCTTCCTGCGGCAAAATCGGCGCGGAACAAGCCCGCCCGCCAACGTTCCGTGGAGTGCAGGCGGAAGCCCGTCGCTTCGAGTGCCGCACGCGAGAGCATGGCCTCGACGGTGTAGCCGCCGGGCCGCGGCCGGACTGCGCAACGCCACGCGCCTGGCGCCCAGGAATCATCGAACTGCCGGTAGAACCGGGCCCGGTAATCGTGCACCGCGCCGCTGGCGGAGATCTCGATGCAAAAGTAGTCGTCCTCGTCGCGACCGGACCAGAGGAACAGCTCGACGCGATCCTGGGGATCGACGTCACGCTCGCGAGCAGTCGGAGGCGCGGCGACGAGACTGGTGTCATCGCAGTCGAAGGCGAAGACGAGGCCGCCGGGGTTCCAGAGTAGCCACGCGGAGGTCGCCGCGGGTCTGCGCGCGGGATCGCCAGCAACAACGAAGTCGGTGACTTGGGCAGCGTGACGGTAGCAGGGTTCGTCAAGCAGGCCGTCCACCCGGACGGCGCCTCGAACGGCGGGAACCCTCAGCACGTTCGCAGCCGCGGGCGTATCGGCTCCGGGGTCGTGGCAGGTCGAGCAGCCCGACGTGGCGAGGACGATCCACGACGCGGTGGCGGCACGAAACAGTGTGGGGCTCATGTGCGTTCCTGGGGCTGCCCGTTGACCCACTGCCAGCGGCAGAGACCGGAACCGTAGGCGCGCACGGGAGCGGTGCCCCAGCGCCGCGCGTAGTCGGCGTCCAACCACGCCGCGAAAGTGGTCACGTGGCGAATGCCCCGACGGGCGTAAACCTCGAGGTCCTCGCGAAAGACGGTTTCGTTCCAGGGGATTTCCCTGGTTTCCTCGCGTTTCCATCCGGAGAAGCGCGAGACGTCGAGCCAATACTCGAGCGCCTGCGCATCGTGGCGACCGAACCACTCGAGGTTGGCGTCCAGGGCGTCCAGGATGGAGCCGTGCAGAATGCCACGCGTCGGAGTCTTCGCATCGCGCTGGCGGAGGGGCACGTCATAGCGGCGCTCGATCGGGGCGAACTCGAGGAAGATGCCCGGCGCCGGTTTGACCTGCTGGGGCGGTTCCAGCGTGTTGGCGTAGGCCAGGTGGGCCAGTCGGGCGCGGCGATCTACCTTCCGGATGGCGCCGAGGATGTGGTTCGCGAAGATCAGCGCCTGGTCGCTGTCCGAGTATGCGCGGCATTGCGGGCAGCGGCACATCGGCACGCCGTCGTCGATCCAGTAGAAGTACCGTCCGGTGGTTGAGGGCAGGAGCTTCGTGTAGTACGCCGCGTTTTCGGCGGCCACCTCGAGCGCCGCCCGCGAATGAACGCAGAGGTTCCAGTCACGCACGCGCCGGCCCTGGTCGTCCATGCGGAACATTGCCGGATCCTTGTCAAAGAGTTCCCGCGGCAGCAGGTCGCCGAGGGCGTGGAGCTCGTGCTCGACCTCGAGGTGGCAGCGCCGACAGTTTTCGAGGAACCTCTGCCCCGTGTCGGTCTTCACGAAGGCCGCGATCTCGCTCGGTTTGATGTGGGTGGCCAGGGTGCTGAGACCGGAAGCCTGGGCGAGGGCGGGCCAGTCGAGGGTCTCCATGTCTTTGACGACCAGCACGGCGCCGCGCGTGAGGAAGAAAGGCGCCGCGCGCTGATGGCCACCGCCCGCGCCGGCGCAGCCGGCGAGGGTGCCGAGGGCGGTGGAGCCGAGGGCGATCCTGGCTGCGCGTCGAAGAAGCTGGCGTCTTGTCATCATGGCAGGTTACCAGGAGAACTGGCAGGGCGCGACTCCGAGGAGGACTCGCGAGCAGGCTCCGAGCATGTCTCGCGAGCAGGTCTCCGCGTCGCGCCGAAAGCAAGTGGTTTGGCGACTGCCTCATCCGGCGCTCTCGGAGAGGTCGCCCTACCTTTCATGCGAAGTGGTATCCCAGAATGGATAGGGGGATTCATGGGCACTTCACAGCGGTCGGATCCAGATGTTCCGATAGCGAACCGGGTTCCCGTGGTCCTGGAGAACCAACGGCCCCTTCGGCGTCAGACCCTGGTACATGGCGGCAGTCGTGGCTTCGCCAGGAATGGGGACGTGGTCCTGAACCAACACCCCGTTGTGAAGGACGGTGAACGAACCGGCTTCCCGTTTCCCGTCCGCAGCCACTTTGGGGGCGTGGAAGATGATGTCGTAGGTCTGCCATTCGCCGGGCTTCCGGGAGGCGTTCACCAGCGGGGCTCGATGCCCATAGAAGGCACCGGCCTGGCCATCGGGGTAGGTCTTGTTCTCGTAGGAATCCAGCACCTGGATTTCGTAGCGGCCCTGCAGGTAGACGCCGCTGTTGCCGCGCCCCTGGCCTTCGCCCTCGACTCGAGCCGGCGCTGCCCACTCGACGTGCAGTTGGCAGTCGCCGAATTCCTCCTTGGAGACGAGACTGCCGGTGCCATTCACCACCATGGCGCCGTCCTCGAGGCGCCACTGGGCCGCCCCGCCCTTCTCGTTCTTCCACCGAGAAAGGTCCTTGCCGTCAAAGAGGACCACCGCATCGGCCGGGGGCGGACCGGGACTGACGACCTTGGGCTCGGCGGCGGGAGCATCGGCGGCGGGGGACGCGATTGCCGTCAGGAACAGGAGCAGCACGGATCGAATGACGTGGCAGTGGGTGATGCGCATGGGGCGATTTCCTAACCACTGCACGAGCGGAAAGCAATCCTCGGGTGTGAGCCCCATGCACGTCCGGTGTCGTAGCGCGGTCGCGCCAGCGTCGTGGAGTGCGCGCGCCGCCGCGCCGCTGGGTGTGTGCGTCTTGCGGCGGTCGGGAAGACCCGCGGCCCGGAAGGGCGGGCGATCGGCGAACCGATCGGTCACAGCGGAATCGCGTCGGCAATCAGCAGAATCGGGATCTTCCCGCGAATCGGGTAGAGATACTGCCCATCTTCACGCACCAGACCGCCGTCCATCAAGTCGGCCACCGGTTGGCCGGCCCGGTTCCGCAGTCGGCCTGCCCGGATCTCCTCGTTCAACCGCCGCACCAGCCCGGCGTCGGCCTCCGTCAAAGGCTGGTGGTTCTCCGGACAACACAGAATCTTCAGCAGCTCCGGGTCAATCATGGCCACCTCCGCCAACCGCCGCCGGCGGTTCCGTCCCCGCCAGTCCCGAAGCCGCTCGCCGCGTGCTCTCCAGAACCTGTCTCAGCGGAACTCCCGCCCGTTCCGCGACCGCACGGCACGACTCGTATTCCGGCGCCACCTGAACCGCCCTGCCGTCCAACCACCCCAACTTCACTGCCACCTCACCCCATTCCGTCGAAACCGACCGCATCTCCCGACGCAGCTTGCGGCGTTCGGCCAGCGAACGCCGCACCCCGAAGGCCGTCGTCTCCCGCAGCAGAAACTCCGTGAACCGGTCGGCGTCGCCGGAATCGCAGAGCACCGTCAGCAACACCCCCGGCCGGTTCTTCTTCATCTGCACCGCCGTGTGGAACACATCCCGCGCCCCCAATTCCAGCGCCCGGGCCAGGACGTGCCCCAACACCTCGGCGCTCACGTCGTCCAGGTTTGTCTCCAGCACCGCCACCGTGTCCGTCTCCCAATCGTGGCCCCCTCCCGGCATCCCGCACTCGCCCAGCATCGCGCGCAGCACATTCGGCGCATCCCGCAGATCGCGCGTTCCCAACCCGTACCCAATCCGCTCGGCCACGAATCCCTGCAGCGGGCCGAAGCTCTCCGCGAACTCGGCCAGCAGGGCGGCGCCCGTCGGCGTCACACGTTCGGCAGGCTCCGCACATTGCGTCACCGGAATTCCTCGCGCCCCGAGGATGGCCAGCGTGGCCGGCCCCGGCAGCGGATAGCGGCCATGGGCGCACTGGAGAAAACCCGTTCCTTCCAGCACCGGCCCCGACAACACCCGCGGGCAACCCAACTGCTCCAGCGCCACGCAGCCGCCCACGATGTCCACAATCGAATCGATCGCCCCCACCTCGTGGAAGTGCACCTCGTCCGGCGGCACTCCGTGCACCCGTCCTTCCGCCACCGCAATCCGCCCGAACACGGCCACCGCCTTCTGCCGCACCCATGGCGAAAGGGCGCTGCCCTCAATCATGGCGCGAATCGCCGCGAACGTGCGGTGCTCGACGTGCGACGCCTCTGAACAGACGACCCTGCCCGAGGCTTTGTCGAACGCACTGGCACCGAGGAACGCGGCGTGCATTGAGTCCTCGAACCCGGCATGCCCCCCCTCACCCGGCTTCGCCGCCCTCTCCCCCTCCGAGGGGGAGAGGGACGGGGTGAGGGGGTGCGGCTCGTTGATGGGGACATGGAGAGCATCGTGGACGTGGTGCCCATGCCCGTGGGAATGTCCGACAGCCTCCCCGGACTCGTGGGAATGCGTGTGTTCTGCCGGAACTCCGCCCTCCAGGTGCACCTCGAACTTCGTGCCGTGGATCTGCGCCTTGTGCCCCCGCTGAGAGTGCAGGTGATAGCCGCCGACGCCGAGCTTTCCCAACTCCCGCTCGACCGTTGCGAAGTCCACGCCCAAGTCCAGCAGCGCCCCCAGAAACATGTCGCCGCTGATGCCGCCAATGAGGTCGAGATAGAGAGTCTTCACACGGTCTCGGCGCACAGCGCG
>CAYSPU010000145.1:0-9074 GCA_964432995.1 uncultured Verrucomicrobiota bacterium | reverse complement strand
GGCTCGCGGCGTAGCCCCCGCCGAAGCCGTTGTCGATGTTCACCACCGTCACGCCGCTGCCGCAACTGTTGAGCATGCCGAGCAAGGCGGCGACGCCGCCAAAACTGGCCCCATACCCCACGCTGGTCGGCACGGCGATGACCGGCCGCGCCACCAAACCGGCCACCACGCTCGGCAGGGCACCTTCCATGCCCGCCACCACCACCAGCACGTTCGCCGCGAGCAGCCGATCGTGGCGACTCAGCAGACGATGCAGCCCGGCTACGCCCACATCGTAGATCCGCTCGACCGTGTTGCCCATGATGTCCGCCGTCACTGCCGCCTCCTCCGCCACCGGGATGTCGCTCGTCCCGGCACAGAGCACGGCGATTGTTCCCGGCCGCTTCGGTCGCGCCTGCCGTTCGAGCGTCACACAGCAAGCCACTTCGTGGTGCACCGCATGCCGGAAACAGCGGCGCAACGCCCGCGCGTGCGCTGTCTGAATGCGGGTGACGAGGACCGGTTGGTCCTGCGTGTGCAGCCGTCGGGCGATCGCGACCACCTGCGGCGGGGTCTTCCCCGCGCCGAAGATCACTTCGGGAAAACCTTTGCGCAGCGCCCGGTGCGTGTCGACCTGCGCAAAGCCGAGATCGGCAACCGGCGCCGCTTGGAACGCCCGCAACACCTCTTCCCGGCCGGCACGCCCCGTTCGAAACCGGTCCAGCAACTCGATCGCTTGTTCCCGTGTCACGCGCCGAACCATGCCACGGCACTCCCCCCGGGTCAAAGAGAGAGCGCTGAACTCCCTGCAGTCAGAAGTCAGGAGCCAGGAGTCGGAAGTCAGAGGTCAGAGATCAGAGGTAAGAGCCCTCCGTCTCATCCGTCCGATTCGTCCCATCGGCTCCCTCAGGGCCCCGCTAGCCCGGAAATCTCACGATGGATCCGTGCATGAGATTTCCGGGCTCAGGCAAAACCGCGCCCGAAGTGAAGAACGTGAAAGAAAACGGCCCATCCCGTCTGCCTCCGACAGCGAACACCGTGTGGATGGCATGGCCGGGCGCAGGCGAGAGTGTTTCTCTCGAGAAGGCGCGGTTTTGCATTCTAGCCGGCATACGGCGCGTCCTGCGGGTGCACACTGGGTCGCTGCACCGCAGGGGTGTGAAGTATGCCGGCTAGGCCTTCGCGCCTTCTTCCGGGGCCTTCACCGGTTCCCTGCCAAAAACGATGAACAGGAACACCCAGATGGCGACGAAGATGGCCGGAGGAATGAAGAAGCCGCTCCAGTTGTGTCGCTGGGCTTGGAGGTATCGCTCCCGGGTGACCGGGGCGCCGATCTTGTCGAACGTCGCCTTCAGCTCCTCCTTGGTGTAGGACACGCCGCCCGCTTCCCATACCGCCGGCAGCTTGTCCAGATCGAGCGTGCCGTCCGCCGCCGTGTACTTGCCCAGATGCTCCCCGAAGTTGAACACGGTCTTTTCCCCGCGGAGGTACTTCACCGATTTCGCCAGATCGAGGTACCGCCAGGCGGAGGTTTCCATCTCGGGCACGTTCCAGGCCGGAAGGCCCTTTGCGACCTGCCCTTGCTGGATGACCTCCGTCTTCGTCACGGCGGGAGCGCAGCGGTCAATCTGATAGCCGAAGAGCGCGCCGCTGAGGACCTGCCCGATGCCCAGGAGGAGGAACGCCAGCAGACTCTGCACGCTCGCTTTGAGATGGGCCGGCGCCACCCGGTCGCCAAACATGTAGGCGGCGACGTAGAGAAACGCATACGCCATCCCGTGGCAGAGAAGTCCGATCAACGCGAACTGGAAGCCCGGCAGCGTGAAGATCAGATAGCGAACCGCCCAGGCGCTCATCCCGATCACCAGAACCCACTTCAGTCCGATCCGCCCCACGCAGAAAGCGAGAATCGCCATGAAGAACAGCTCGGAGAACTGGTTGAGCGTCGTCAGCGCCACCGGCGCCGGATAACCGTATTCGCTCAAGTAGGCCACCACGGACGGGAAGAAGTAGTTGCTCCCGAAAATGCTCACCATGAACGCGCACAGCACGAAAATGGTAAACGTGGGGGACTTGAACATCGCCAGGGCGCCCAGGCCGATGGCGTCGGCCTTCGACCCCGTGGCGGACGCCGCCTTCGGCGGGGTGTCCGGCAGCGTGAAGGCGTAGAGCCCGAGGAGGATGCCGCAACCGCCGCCAATGAAGAAGAAGTTGGGTGTCGCCGCGCCGCCCGCGAACACTTCCACCACCAGGTTGACGACAATCCAGCCCACGGTCCCGAAAATGAAGACCTTCGGCGCCGAGGCGGAATCCGGTATGTGCTTGAACACGACCGTGTTGACCAAGGGAATCGACGGCATATAGCAGATCCCCGAGATCAGCATCAGGGCCATCAGCGACGCAAACGGCACCACGACCGCCCCTCCGGCCGCCCGGGCTTCCGCCTGGACACAGATGGCGCCACAGGCCGCCAGACACGCCCCGCTGATCAGATGCAACAGCCCCAGCACCTTCTGCGCGGAAAACAAGCGGTCCGCAATCGGACCAATGAACATCGGGGCGATGATCGCCCCCAGGGGAATGGCCATGAACAGATACCCAATGTGCGGGCCGCTCATCTTCCCATTGAGGTAGCCGCCGAGGGCCACCGACCAACTTCCCCAAATCGCGAACTGCAGCAGGTAGGCCAGCTGCAACCTCGGGTATACACAGCTCACTTTTTGCTCGCTCATCCTGGTTTCCTGGTGGTTGTCGGTTCAGTAAACTCGCTCGCCCTCGGGAATCGGCGGCCATCCGCAGTCCGCATTCGACAAAAACCCAGCCCGCTGGATTCTAACGGTACATTCGGTTCACTGCCGTCAGGGCGCGAGTTGACACGCCAGTGGGTAGCCAAAACTCCCCGGCGACGCAAGCCGAGATTCCACTGAGCCCCACCGCCTTTCCGCTGCCGAGACCGGCCCCACACCGCGATGACCATCGCCTACGCCGCACCACCGCCCCGTCCTACCGTCGCCCCGTCGTACCGTCCTACCGTTCTTCCGGAGTGCTGACGCGCCGACGCGCCGGCCTTATGGAACCGCCACCCGGTAGAACTCCCGGGATGCACTCCCCAGCGGCGCCGTTGCCCGATACCGCTGCCCCGACACCACCTCCGCAAACTGCGCCGCGCCGTCTGCCATCCAGTCCCCCGTCAGCAACGTCGAGCGCTGCAATTCGAAGGTCAGTCCCGCCTGGTGGTTGGCGACCTCGAACTCCATCTGCAACTGGCCGCCAGAAACCGACGGTGTCCCCACCCACCGCAGCACCGGCGTCGTTCCCGTCACCGCCGCGACGCTGCGCACCGGCCCCCACTCGCCGTAAAACTGACCATACAACTGCGCCCGCACCGCGAGCGTGTACTCCCCCGCCGCCGGCGGCGCGAACACGAAATTCGTCCCCGCGAACACCTCTGAGACCACCGGATCAGTCTGCTCGATCACATTCTCCCAAGTCAAATCGTCCAGATACCAGCCCACGCCTTCGCTGGTCTGCGAGTAGTAGGTTCCAGCCGGCACGTAGCTGAAACGAAACCGCAACGAGCGCCCCATGTAATCCGCCAGGGAAACCGTTCGTTCCCGGTAGCTGAGCTCGCCTTGATCGTCGGTCCCGCTCTGCTCGTAGATCGGTTGCCAGGAACTGCCCCCGTCCAACAGAACTTCGACCATCGCCACCTGGGTGGTTGTGGCCAGACCGAGGCGACTCTGAAAACGCAACACCCCGCCCGCCTGCGGCACCAACCGGCGCTGATACGTCAACCGCTGGGCCGTCGGCGGCTTCGGATGCGCCAGGCGCAACGCCCGCGTCCCCGACGCGACCGGCCTGGACACCACCACGTCGTAGCCGGACGAGGTTTCCGTGGTGAAATCGACGAGCCCGTTTTCCGCTCCCTCCACATTCGTGAACAGGCGGCGGCCGGTCTGCTGCCACTGATACCCGCTGGCGCCCGGTACCGCCACGAACGTGTACTGGTTCGCTTGACCGACCACCGGCTCGTCCGGACCCGAGATCACCGGCAGCACCACATCCGCACCCGGCACCTCCGGATCGAACACCGTCACGGTGTAGGCGAAGTTCGTCGACGCCCCGCCCACCCGCGCGCCGGCCACCTGCACCACAAACTCCGTGTCGCTCGCCGGTCGCGGCCAAAGGATCGGAGACGACGGCGACATGCCGTTCGGATACCAAACGAGGGTGTTCTCGCCATAGCCCGTGGCCACCGTCTCGAGTGTGACCGCCACGGGCACCCCGTTGCTCGTCACCGAGACCGTGGCCGTCGCGAAATCCGCCTTCGGATAGGCGAACGACCATCGCGGGCAGACCACCGGATACGGCACATACCCCGGCGGCGGCCAGGCCACATAACCATCCCGCACCGGAGGCCGCGTCCCGCCGTAGTTCTCGTCAAACACCCACAGCGCGTTGGCCGACCAATGCCCCGTCGCCGCCGGAAGGTCGCCGGTCCCCATCCACTCCGTCTGCGGATAGAGCAGCCACCGGCGGTGCCCCACTGCGCTGTTGCCACCGCCGTAGTCCTGCATGTAGGCGTCCACCGCGTCCGGACCGGCGTTGCCCAGCGACAGATTCGAGCGCCCCGCCGCCTCGGCCCCATCCTCCGAGTAACACGTCCACGTCGCCGGAGGATTGTGGCTCAGCGTGCCGTTGGCACTCATCATCAGCGCCGCCTCCTGGTCCTTCGCGTTGTTCTCCTCGTCCAGCGCGATCCCCCCCGGAACGCCCGCCATCGCCCGGTAGTAGTTGATCCGCAACGCCACCAACTCCCGAAAGGCGGGATCCGTCGCCCCCGCCAAACACGATTCCACATCCCCACCCGTCCATCCCATCGAATACCCCTCGGACGCCGCATACACCGTCCGGTGGAACGTGCGCACTTCCTCCCGGTTCCGGGTATCGACGGACAGCGGGGTGGTAGAGCCCTGAAGCCTTGCCGGCGCCTGCGCCTTCATCTCCGCAACCATCTCCGGCGTCGGCGACGAAGGTGGCTCGCCCAACTCGCCTTGCTGACCCCGGGCCACCACCGCGAAAACCAGAGGAACAATCAGGCCGCACAAGCGATAGCGTGACAAGCGCATGGCGCAGAGGATAGTCCATAGCCGCCGCCGCGCAACGCCCGAGCGCCTACTCGGCACCCATCTCCCGTGCCCAGACGCCCAACTCCTTGCTCTCGCTGATGTGCGTGATGCCGGCCCGGCGGGCAATCTCGAGGAACCGCCGCAGGAGCGCGGTCCGCTCCGCGCCGGTGACCCACTGGTTTGCCAGTTGGGCGTACCAAACCGGAAGACGTGCCACCCGCACCCGCTCGCGCACGACCTCGTTCTCCGCCGACGCCTCCGCTTCGTCCAACAGCTTGGTCCCCTCGGTGACCGTGGCCTGCGCGAGGTAGGCCGACTTCGGGCTGTCGAAGATGTGCGCATGGCGGTCCTGGCCGCGGACCGGCCCGTGCGTCACTTCGAGGTAGGCCCTCACCTTCGCCGCCGCCGCGCCGTAATAGGCCCGCGTGAACTCGTCGATGTGCCGCGCCACGTCCGTGTCCGGGTTCCACAGCAACTTGGCCAGCACGTAGGACCGCAGCGGGCCCATCTCACCCCCACCACCGGAAGAGTAGTTCCCCTGCTCGAACAAGCCTTTGACTCCGTGCCGCACAAAGAACTGCACGTTCGGCTGCAGGGCGTCGAAGTTCGGGAAGATCTGTTGGTAATGCGCAAAGTTCGGCGTGTAATCCCACACGTAAAGCGTCTTGGCCACCGGTTGCCAGGCCACAATGTCGTCCCGAAACCGCACGTTCTCCCGCGCCGGACAACTCTCGAGCGGATGCGCAAAGCAGCATTCGATCGAGCAGAGCCGGACGATGACATTGTGCCGCGGCCGGATCGTCTTCGGCGGCTTGCGGGTGTATTGATAGGCCAGCGTGTCGATCCGCACGTTGGGATGCTCGGCCTCGATCGCCTCCGCCACCGCGTTCACGAACCGCAGCAGCGAACCGCAGGGCGTCCCCTCCGCATCGTCGATTGCCCGGCACGCCGCGCACTGGCAGTAGTTGAAGGTGTCGTTCTGCGACACGCTGACGATCGTCGCCTCGGGATGCTCGCGGATCCACTGGCGCACCCGTTCGATCGACATCCGCAACACGTCCGGATTCGTCAAACAGCGCTGGACGTACCCGCCCTTCCGCTGACCGTCGATCAGCGGGAAATACTCCGGGTGCGACGCGAAGAGGTCGGGCGGCACCAGGGCGTCGAAACTGTGAACGAACGGGAAGTAGACGACCGCCGGCCCGCCATGCTTCTCCGCCAGCCGATGATGGTTCCCGTTGAGCCGATGGCGCGCGGCAAAGTCCCCGTTCCGCATCATCTCCGTCCAGAAGACCTCGCGGTATTCGAGAGCCGGCACCCGAAGCTCCTGCAGCGCCGGCACCACGAACTGGCCGCGCCGCGGCACCTCCTCGAGTTCCGGCGTGTACCACCGCACCCCGAGTTGTTCTTCAAGAAACGTGTAGACGCCGTTCAACGTGCCGCGCGGTCGGCCCCCGACAATCAACAGATGCTTCTTCTCCGTGCGCAGAAAGAAACCGTCCGGCCCCAACCGCTCGGCATCCGGCGTCAACCCCAGCCGGCGCACATGCGCGCTGTCGCCCACCAGGATCTCCCGGGGCGTCGGGGCCTCGGCGTCGGTCACGACCGGCAGCCGCGCGCCGGTCGCCTGCTCGAGGTAACGCTGCAATTCCTCGGCCGCATACCGCTCCGACGCGATCGCCTGCGCCGACACCACGATCCGGTACGGGCTCTGGTCATCTTCGGCCAACCGCAGCCCCGCGGCCGCCGCCACGACCGAAGTCCCACACCACGCCAACGCCAACACGCGCAGAGCGCCCACCTTGCCCCTGCCCCGCTGAGTCTCGAGACTGGATTTCGTCGTCACAGTGTTCCTTTCGCCTGGTTCATAGCTTCTGGCTTCTCCTTCCGCACAGGATTCAGGGCAACCCTGCCAGTCCACCCCGCGCCGCTCAAGCCGCGAATCGCGGTGGCAAATCGCATCCGGACGCTGTCGCGGTGACCATCCCCGTTTCCCAGCCAGCCAAGGTACGGTCGGCGGCGCGTGCATTCCTGGCCGCGTGCAACGCGGCGCTCCGCCTGGCGGTCTGGATCACGGCAACGTCCGCAGCAACGTCCTCATCGCTGTCGTCATCGCGGGACCATACTGCTCCGGGTCGCGCACGTGCAGGATGAACCGGTCGTTCGCCCCCGGATCGTCTCTCCAGCGCGTGATCCCCTTCCCGTCGCACTCAACACGGATCGGGTCGAAGGTGAACACCGGCTGTGGGGCGTCGGTGACGGGAACGATCGTGCCGTTCCGCAACACCGTGAGGCCGGCGGCATGCAGAAAGCCGGCCGTGCACCACATGTTCCGTTCCTGCGCCCCCTGCTGTTCCAAAAGAGCCGCGTCGGGCGGCCCCAGCAGATACTGCAGCCAACCGGACGCGCCCGAAATGCCGGGGGCCACTCCTGTTCCTGACCGCCCGTGCCGGAACATGTCGGCGAAGTAATTCTGCACCCGGGGCGACAGGTGCGGCAGAATGGCGTCCTGTCGGAACCGGTAGAACGAGCCGTATGGTCCGACGCGCATCGTGTGGTCCGGCGGCGCCGGCACCTCCTCGAAGCACGGCAACCAATACACCGGACAACGTAACCTGAAGATCGCCGCATAGGATGCCGGATCGAGGGCCACGTTGTACTCGAGCCGCGCCGCCTTCTCCGGATCCCGCGCGCCCGATCCCGCATTCAGATACAGCGCGGCGCACTTCGCCGCAAACAGCTCCGGTTCGAGTTCAGCCGCCATCGCCACGTCGCGGCACGAACCCAGCACGTGAACCACCGCCGGACGCGGTGAATTGCGAAGGAGCCGCAGGAAGCTCCGAATCCCGGTGAGCGCCAATCCTGACTCCGGCGCGGAGGCAACCGGATCGATCCGGCGCGGCGCGCCCACGAGCACGGGCACCGTCAACCCCGCAATCTGGTTCATCTGGCTTGCGCCGGCGATGTCCGGGTCCCAGTCCTTCCGCAGTGGGAAGTCGATCAAAATGCCCCGAAGCTCATAAGCCCCTTCGCGGGCGAGGGCGTACGCGCACGCCAGGTCCCAGTGATCATCGGGATCGTTGTGCGGACGGAACAGATCGGTCACGTGTAGCACCGGGATCGGAGGCGCATCACGTTTGGGAAGCTGAGCTCCGAAACCGGGACCGGCCAACGCCGCGAGCAGCAGGATGCACAGCCTGGCGGCCACCCGGCTGGATCGTAAACGGCGAGCCCTGGCAAGCCGAGGAGCTGGGAAACCCGGCGCGCTCTGACCCAACCAGACTGTCGGAGGGTTATCGACCGTCGCCCTCACCTCAACCCTCTCCCCCAGGGAGAGGGGGTAGCAGCCGCGCGTCGTCAGCAACTCGGGAGACCTCCAACCGGAGACCGCAGCGAGGGATCGACGCCCCTCGAGGTCTCGCCCGCGTTCGCTCCTGCCCCTGAGGCGCCGAAGGGTCTCCCTCCCCCGTCGGACGGGAGAGGGTTGGGGTGAGGGCCATTGGTTCATGTCTGTGGCCGCCGACGTCCGTCGGCGCCAGACCGCCGGACCGGCCGCCGCCGGTTCGCCGCTCGAGCGTTACGCCGTTCAGTCAGCCACCGATTGCCCGACCAGCAGCCGGAACTTCCAGCCGGTGCTGTCGGATGTCGTGCCCTGCGTTTGTTTCATCATCACCGCGGTAGCCGTGATCGCCTTGGTCTGTGAGGCAATCCGGAAGATGTCGTCCCGACGCAGCGGACGGTTGGCCTGCGCGTCCGCCAAGCGAGGCTGCTGCCCGCCGGGACGGCGGGCGGTCCGCCTCCGGAGCGCGACACGTCCCGGGTCGCAGCAGCAGCGAGCGGGCGGCAGGCGATCGGAGGTTCGGAGGCGTGTTCGGCAGGTGAGGCTGCTGCCCGCCGGGACGGCGGGCGGCCCGCCTCCGGAGCGCGACACGTCCCGGGTCGCAGCAGCAGCGAGCGGGCGGCAGG
>CAYSPU010000144.1:0-14948 GCA_964432995.1 uncultured Verrucomicrobiota bacterium | reverse complement strand
CCTCCCAACCCTGAACCTCCCAACCGTGAACCTCCCAACCCTGAACCTCCCAACCCTGAACCTCTCAACCGCAAACCGCTGAACCTCCTAACCCACGCCGTCCGCCTGCAGGAGCGTGAGCATGGCGCGGTCCAGCTTGTGTCCGCGCCAGTCTTCGTACTGCACATCGGTGCGGCCGCTGTCCAGCACGCCAAACGAGCCCCGGAAGTTCCAGAGGGCGTAGCCCCAGCCGGCCTCCTTCCAAAGCGCCACCAGGTCGCGCATCCACGCCAGGACCACCGGATGCGGCGTGCGATTGTGGGCGCCAAACTCGCCCACCATCACCCCCACGCCCTTCCGCTCGAGCTCCTGCCAGGGTTCAATGAGTCGTTTGCGCATCGAGGCCTTGTCCCATACAGCGCCGTCCAAGGTGAGCGGATAGGTCGGCGCCGCCCATCGATCCGATCCGTTGACCCAGCTTGCCCGGTAGTGACTGATCTGCATGGGCTGGTATCCGCGCGTCATGGCGGCGACGTTGAGGCCGACCAACTCGGTCGGCGTCGCATTGCCCCACTCGCGTCCATCGCAGAGGATCAGGCGGTGGGGGTCCTCCTTGCGGATGGCGTCGACGATGCGTTCGACGGTCTGGCGGTGCCGATCGGGTTCGAGCTTGGGCGGCTCATTGAAGAGGTTGAAGCTCAGCCGCCGACTCGGGATGCCCTGATAGCGTTTGGCGAAGTGCGCCCAGTGCTGCGCACAGACCCTTTGCGCCTCCTCATCCGTCCAGACCGACTTCTCTTCCGGGGGCCGGGCGACGGTGTAGCCGGGGGCGCGATGGAAGTTGACGAGCACGTGGATGCCGTGTTTCTCGCCAAACCCGACCGCTTCGTCGATCTCCTTCAGCGTGGCCTCGCGCAGCCGGGTCCAGTCGTTGCCCTCGATCCACATCCGGTAGTCCATCGGGAGGCGGACGAAGTTGAAGCCGAGCTCGGCGATCCACTCGAAGTCGTGCTCGCGGAAGCGCTGGTTCTGGCCGTTGAACTTCTCGAGCAGATTGAAGCCGCGCCAGCGCGGCAGCTTCCGGGGGGAGACCTCGGGTAGCGACGCCGCGGCCGCGGCAGTCGTCTGCGTCAGAGGCACCAGACTGACTCCGGCTCCGGCAGCGAGGGTGCGGCGGATGAAATGTCTTCGCGAGATTGGCGTATCCGTCATGAGTAGATCCATACCCTTCCAGGGGGATTGGTTCAACGTCGAACGGCTATCCAATCAGCCAATAGAGCAGAACCAGGCCGCTGCAGAGGGCGACGATGAGCCATACGGTCGATTCCTTTGCCCAGTCCGCCGCCCGCTCTTCCCGGGCGCACCGGCAGATTGTCCAGAACCGGCAGCGATCATCGCTGCATTCCGTGGAACCATGGCGGCAGATGGCCAGGACCAACCGACCAAGGGCTTGCCGGAACCAGGAAGCCCTGGCCGGGTCTGCCCGGAGCGGGGTTCCAGGCAGTGGCTCACCATTCGGAGTTGGTGCGGCGGGCTGGGAAGGATCGTTCATGGTGCGCTGGGGGGTGGTGGGTGGTGGCTTTGCGATGCGTCAGTTTGTGGTCGCCGACGTTCCTGAAGGGACCGGTTCTCGATTCAGGTTCGGCCATAATACTGAGTAGCGGCACTTACCTTGATTCGCAAGTCCTGGCCCGAAGAGAGCCAATGTGCGTTGTGCCGCAGGAAGTTCCGTCGAGCGCCGACGCGCCGACCAGTGCATCCGGAGGTTGTCGGTCTCCAGTCCCCGTCGGCGGGCGGTTCGAAGCGCGACCGGTCCCTCGGTCGCAGCAGCAACGAGCGGGCGAGAGGTGGTCGGAGGTTCGGAGGTGCGTCCGGCAGGTGAGGCTGCTGCCCGCCGGGACGTCGGGCGGTCCGGAGCGGCCAGACGGTGCCGGCCGTACACCGATGACCTGGGGATGCACCGCTTGCCGACGCGCCGACGTCGGCCACAGCAGGGGGGTGCGTGCTTCTGCGGACGCCCGAGGCCGGGCGTCCCTACCTTGCGTGGCGGCGGAGCAGGTCGAAGTGATAGAGCGCGACAACGACGAGAGAATGACGGAAGCGGCCTTCGGCCACCCAACGCGGAATGACCGCCGCCGGGGCCAGTCGGGTGACGAGGTCCTCGGCGTGATCCAAGTCGAGGGCGTGGGCGGGACGGCAGTTTTGGATCCAGACCGTGTGGCAGGTGTTGTTCAGGATGGCCGGGTTGGCGAAGACGCTGCCGATCAACCGGGCGTTCTCTCCCGCATACCCGGTCTCCTCCCGGAGTTCGCGGATGGCTGCTTCCACGGGTGAGGCGTCGGTGGGATCCATCACGCCGCCGGGGATCTCGAGTTCGACGGTCTCGGAGCCGTGACGATACTGTTGGACGAGGAGGATCTGGTCATCGGGTGTGGTGGCGATGACGTTCACCCAGTCCGGGGCCTCGAGAACGACGAAAGGATGTTCCTTGCCGGTACGCGGGGAGACGGAGAGATCCTCGCGCAGCCGGAAGACGCGGAAGTCCCCGACGTGGTGGGAACCGGTCTTGCGCCACGGCTGCACCGATGCCGGGGCTGGATCCAGCTCGGCGGCGTCCATGGCGCTTCAGTTGGCGGCCTCGGCGGCGGCGATGCGCACGCTCTTGAGTTCGACCCGCGTGGTGGGCCGGCTCTTCTCCCCGCCTCCTCCCGCCACGGTCGGGGTGTCGCCGATGGCGCCCAGAACGTCGTCTCCTTGGACCAACTGGCCGAAGGCGGTGTATTGGCGGTCGAGGAACTTGGCATCCGCGAGGCAGATGAAGAACTGGCTGCCGGCGGAGTCGGGGTGTTGGGAGCGGGCCATGGAGATGACGCCGCGCACATGGGACCGGTCGTTGAACTCGGCGGGGATCTTGTAGCCCGGTCCGCCGGTGCCCCAGTCGCCGGCCCTGGCGGGGTCTTTGGTCAACGGGTCGCCCCCCTGGATCATGAAACCTCGCACGATCCGATGGAAACAGGTCCCGTCGTAGAAGCCTTCTTGGGCCAGCTTGACGAAGTTCGCGACGGTTTTGGGGGCGACGTCCGGCCACAGGGCAACGACCATCTGGCCGGCGGAGGTTTCGAGAATGGCAACTTGGTTCATGGCATGGTGGCCGGGCTTGCCGCCCGGCGCGGGGGTTCAAGGGCAGGCGGCCAGAGGTTTCCCCAAGGAAACCACCGCCCGCTGGGTGGTCACTTCACAGAATCCGCCGGGACAACCTTCACGCTTTCGATCTCGACCCGCTGGGTGGGCTGGCTGCGTTCGCCGCCAGCATTCGGTTCGACGGGCGTTTCGGCGATCTTGTCGAGCACATCTTCGCCCCGGGTCAGACGGCCGAAGGCAGTGTATTGGCGGTCCAATCCAGGCGCCGCCGCGTGGCAGATGAAGAATTGGCTGCCGGCCGAATCGGGGTGACGGGACCGGGCCATGGAGATCACGCCGCGGACATGTTTGCGCTCGTTGAACTCAGCCTTGATGGTGTAGCCGGGACCGCCGCCGCCCCACTGGGCTTTCTTGGCGAGGTCCTTGGACAGCGGGTCGCCGCCTTGGATCATGAACCCCTTGATGATCCGGTGGAAGCAGGTCTTGTCGTAGAACCCCTGGCGGGCGAGTTTCTTGAAGTTCTCGACGGTCTTCGGGGCGACGTCGGGCCAGAACTCGAGGACCATGGTGCCGGCGCTAGTTTTGAGGACGGCGACTTCGTTGGCGGCGGCCGCGGCCGGGGTCGCGGTCCCGGACGCCGGATCGTTCTTCGGGGGGTCGGCAGCCCAAACCGCGCATCCGGCCAGCAACAACCCGCACAGGCTCCACTGCAAGATCGGTTTCATGCGCGGCAACGCTTGCCATGAACGGCCCCCAATGTCACGCGTCGAATGTTCGCGCTCAAGTGCCGTGCCCGTTGGCCGATAGGAGGTACGTGTGCCCGGGGCCTTGGCGCGCGGCGACTGGCCCGCGATCGGGCACGCCGCCGAACGCGAACTGCCAGATCCAACCATGACTCTGACCCTTCGAAACCGCATTCTGTTGCCGACCCTTGCCCTGGTGGCTCTGGTGACCACGGCGATGAGCCTGGTCTCCTACCGGATGACCACCCGTTCGTTGAACGAGATGGTCGATGGCAACATGGCCACAATCTGCAAGGCCACCGTCCGCCAGATCGAGAACTGGCTGGGCAACCAGCACGACCAGTTGGCCGTGCTCGCCGGCCAACGGGTCTACGCCCAGGCGCTCGCCGACGGCACTGAATCCGCCGCCCTGAGGACCGAACTAAGCGGCGATCTCGCCCGCATGAAGGCGCTGTGCGGATACTACGAGGACGTGCATCTGATTGACACCAAAGGGCTGGCGCGGGCCAGCTCGAATCCGGGGTCGGTCGACAAGCTCAGCGTGGCGGACCGCGGCTACTTTCAGGAGGCGGTCAAGGGGAAGAGCACGATTTCGGAGGCGCTGGCCAGTCGCACGACCGGCAACCCCATCGTCGTCCTCGCCCTGCCGGTCAAGAGCGGGGAGACTCTCCACGGGGTGCTGATCGGCGTGGTGGATCTGAACTGGTTCAGCAGCCGGTTCATCAGCAACATCAAAGTGCTGCAGACGGGCTACGTGTTCGTGCATGATGAGAAAGGGCTCTTTCTGGCGCATCCGCAGAAGGAGATGATTCTGAAGAGCAAGCTGGCGGACTTCGAATGGGGGAGCAGGGTCGCGCAGCAGAGCGAAGGAGCCCTGGAATACACATTTGAGGGCATCACCAAGACGGCGGTGTTCGCCAAGAGCGACCAGCTCAAGTGGGGCGCCGTGGCCACCGTGCCGCGAAGCGAGGGCAACGCCGCCGCCCACCGCATGGGAATGCTGAACCTGGCGGTGTCCGGAACCGCGCTGGTTGCCGGGGCGGTGCTCATCTTCCTGATCGCCCGCACCATCGCCCGCCGGATCATCGCCGTCGTGGACGGCGCCTCGGCAGGTGCCGAGCAGACGACCGCCGCCGCCGCCCAGGTCTCCGCCGCCAGCCAGAGCCTCGCCGAAGGCGCCAGCGAACAGGCGGCTTCGCTCGAGGAATCCAGTTCTTCGCTTGAGGAGATCTCAAGCATGACCAAGCGGAACGCGGAAAACGCCCTCAAAGCGAGCGATCTCGCCCGCAGCGCCCGCAGCGCCGCCGACCACGGCGCTTCCGACATGCAGGCCATGGCGCAGGCCATGCAGGAGATCAAGTCCAGCAGCGATGACATCGGCAAGATCATCAAGACCATCGATGAGATCGCCTTCCAGACCAATATTCTCGCGCTCAATGCGGCCGTCGAGGCCGCTCGCGCCGGGGAAGCGGGCATGGGCTTTGCCGTGGTGGCCGACGAGGTGCGCAATCTCGCCCAACGCAGCGCCCAAGCCGCCAGGGAAACCGCCGGCAAAATCGAAGGCGCCATCGCCAAGACCGGCCAGGGCGTCGAGATCAGCGGTCTGGTCCTCAAGAACCTCCAGGAAATCGTCCAGAAAGTCCGACAAGTCGACGAACTGGTCGCCGAAGTCGCCGCGGCCTCCAAGGAGCAGAGCCAGGGCATCGACCAGGTCAATACCGCGGTGGGGCAGATCGACAAGGTCACCCAGAGCAACGCGGCGAACGCCGAGGAAAGCGCCAGCGCCTCCCAGGAATTGAACAGCCAAGCCGACGCCCTCCGGCAGTCCGTCGCCGAACTGCGGCAGTTCGTCGAAGGCCGGACGACAGACGCCCCGCCGAAGGCGCCGCGTCCGACGGCGCGCTACGCCAGGTTCCCGCGGCCGAGTGCCGCCCCCGCTTCCGTGGTGGCGGAGAGCGCCGGCTCGAACAACGGCGGCGACCACGCCGTGGCGACCCGCCGCGCGCCAGACAGTCGAGCATCGGTCGGAAGTACCCCGGCGCTTGCCGCGGGCACCCGCAGCCCGGACGGTTTCAAGGATTTCTGAGTGTCAGAACCGGTGCCCGTCGCTGCCATTCATCCGCTCCGGCGGAGGGTGGCGGCACGGAGCATCGAGCGGCAGAGAGAACAGCACAACAAAGCGGTTGCCCTCAGGCGAGGGCAAAGTATGCTCCGGCATGGGTGCCGAAGAGAGCGTAGCCAGCCATCCATGGGCGCGAACCTGAAACGCGCACGCAGACGATGGACCGCCGGTCCCGGGGTTGGCGGCCGGCGGGGAGGCTACACGCCCGGCGTTGTGCTCCCTCGATGGGTCACTCGCACCGACGCCCACATCGATTTCCACCGGTCCTGGCAGTGTATCCTCGGATTCCTGGCATTAGTGGCATGCATCCGGGTACAGGCTGGGGAACCGCCCATCCTGGCCAACCTCTCGTTCGAACAACTGTCGCAGATTGAGGTCACGACTCTCTCCCGGCGCTCCACGAGCCTGGCCGAAAGCCCGGCCGCAGTGTCGGTGCTGCCGGGCAACGACATTCTGCGCTCGGGCGCCAGGAGCCTGGCCGAGGCCCTGCGGCAAGTCCCCGGCGTTATGGTTGCGCAAGTGGACGCCAACTCGTGGGCGATCAGCGCCCGCGGCTTCAACAGCGAGTTCGCCAACAAGATGCTGGTCATGATGGACGGTCGGTCGGTCTACTCACCATTGCTTTCGGGGACGTACTGGGACACACAGAACGCGATGCTGGAGGATCTCGAGAAGATCGAGGTGGTGCGCGGTCCCGGCTCGACCCTGTGGGGTGCCAACGCGGTCAATGGGGTGATCAACGTGGTCACCAAGAACGCGCGCGACACGCAGGGCGGGTTGGTCTACGGCGGTGGCGGCGCTCCGCAGCAGGGGCTGGCCGGGGCACGCTATGGCGGGCAGATCGGGGCCAACACCTACTATCGGGTCTACGGCCTCTACCAGCAGACGGACTCCTACCCTCTGGCGGTCAACGGCGACGATGGCGCGGACCGCTGGAACCTGAGCCAGGGCGGTTTCCGGTTCGATCACGAGACTGCCGGAGGCGCCCAGTGGACCTGGCACGGGGACGCCTATCGGGAGGAGGTGCCCGACAGCACGGAAGCCGCCCAGGGCGCGAACACCCTGGGGCGCTACCATCAGGCGCTGTCGGACACCTCGAACCTCGAGGTGCAGGCCTACTTCGACTACGCACAGTGGGCGAACTTCCTCTACAAGGAACCGGCGTACATGGTGGACGTCGACGCCCAACACGGTTTTGCGATCGGGGAGCGTCACGCCGTTCTCTGGGGCTTGGGCTACCGGGTGCGCTACAGCGAGTACTCCGCCCAAAGCCCGATGCTGACCGTCCCGCAGGATTCCCTCACGACGCAGTTGTTCAGCGGCTTCCTCGAAGACGAGATTCAAGTGGTGCCGGAGAAGGTTCTGCTCACCCTGGGCTCCAAGATCGAGCACAACGAGATGACCGGCTGGGAACCACAACCGGGCGCCCGCCTGGCTGTTCGTCCCACGATCAGGCAACTCTTCTGGGCCTCCGTCTCGCGTGCCATCCGCGTGCCCGGCGATGGGGAGTACTACCCCGTCCTCAGCTACCCCCTATTCACCGCAGCCGGCCCCGGCGTCTACGCATCCAGTACCGATATCGAGTCCGAGTCCCTCATCGCCTACGAGGCCGGTGGTCGGCTTCAGCTCCTCGAGAACCTCTCCGCCGACCTCGCCGCCTACTACAACGACTACGAGGATGTCATCGTCCAGGCGTTCACGGGTCAGACCGTGCCCCCGGGCCTGCGCCAGGTCAGCCCGCAGAACCTGCTCTCCGGTGGCATTTACGGGGGCGAACTGTCGGTGACGTATCGCCCGTTGGAGCAGTGGCGTTTGACGGCCTGGTATGCGCTGTGTATCGCCGATCTGGATGCCCCGGCCGTGGGGTTGGCGGACGTGAAACGTGCCGAGAACCGGGTGCCGACGCATCAGGCGTTCCTGCAGTCCTCCCTCGACATCACCCGGCGTTGGCAACTGGATGCACAGCTTCGTTTCGTGGACGACGTGGAGAGCATTCCCGCCTATCTGGAGGCGGATCTGCGCCTGGCGTGGCGGCCCGTCGACCATCTCGAGATCGCCGTCGTCGGCCAGAACCTCCTGGACGAGTCCCACGAGGAATTCCGTCAAGCGGCCAGTTCCGCCCATGCCGTCGTCCCCCGTGGCGTCTATGCGAAGCTCACGTGGCGCTTCTGATTCAGGTCACCAGCCATGAGAATCCGCAGCCGCCCCTCAAACACAAGTGACGGCACCGTCTACTTGGCAGCGCTGGTTTCACACTTCGAGTGCCCGCGCGCCCTCAGCACGATGAAGCCCGAGGTGCCACGCTCCGTCTGTGGGAAGATAACATGGCGCTTTTGAGCGAGGCTCTCATCAGGAGTGACTTCTCCGCCGCGCCGATAACTCGACCAGGGCGGCGCCCGCGCGGCTGGGTGAGAGGGCTGATTCTGGCCCTTGGCCTGGGCCTCGTCACCTCAAGTGTCCCCGCACAACCGACGGCGGCACGGGACTACGAAGTGAAGGCCGGGTTCCTCGTCAAGTTCACCCAGTACGCCGCCTGGCCTTCCAACACGTTCCACTCCAGCACCACCCCGGTGGTGATCGGCGTGCGGGGTGGGGAACCGTTGTTCAAACAACTCGAACGGGAGGCGGCCGCCGTGACCGGGTCCCGCCCGGTGGAGGTGCGCCAGCTCAACACCGTGGACGATGCCACCGGATGTCACGTCGTCTACATCGGCATGTCGGACGGCCAAGAGACCGGGTGGTTCGACGCGTTGAAGGGTAAACCGATTCTGACGGTGGGCGAATCGTCCGCGGCCATTGCGCACGGTGCGGTCATGTGTTTTGTCCTTCAGAACAAGAACGTCCGGTTCGAGGCGAGCCTGGCCGCGGCGGCGGAGAACCGACTGGGACTGGACGAGCGCATGCTCCGGGTGGCCTCCCGTGTCTACAAGCGCTACCCCGGCAACTGAGCCCATGATCGCCTTCTCCCATCTGTCCGTAAGGCAGAAGCTCATCCGGCTGATCCTGCTGGCGAGTGCCCTCGCACTCCTGTGCGTGTTCATGGCTGCGACCCTCTACGAAGTCCGGACCTTCCGGCCGCGGGCCCTGGCGCAGTTGGAGGCCGAGGCGGAGGTTCTGGAAGAAGTGCTGGCTGCGCCGCTGGACTTCGGCTTGCGCGAGTCCGCGAAGAAGGGACTGGCCAAGCACTGCGGGGATCGCGCGATTGTCGTGGCCGCCCTATACGACAACACGTCTCTCTTCGCCGCATACGAACGCGAAGGTGTGTCCCTGTCGCTTCCCTCCGCGCCCGCCAAGCAGTCTGGTCACCGGTTCGAGGCGCGGCAACTCTCGCTGTGGTGGCCGGTCCGCGGCACGGAGAACGCCGTGATTGGCTATCTCTATCTGGTGCGAGAGCTGCCGCCCCCGCACGCGCGGCTCCCCCAATACGCCATCATGACCGGCACCGTCCTGCTGGCCCTGGCCGTCGTGGGCTTCGTCCTCATGCGCGCGCTGCGCCACAACATCCTGCGCCCCCTCGCGGCGCTGGTCGAGACCACCACGCGCGTCATCCGGGACAACGACTATGGCGCGCGGGCCGATATTCACAGCCGGGACGAGCTGGGGCAGTTGGCCACGGCGTTCAACCAAATGCTCGAGACAGTTGGCGAGCGCGACGCCGCCCTCCGGCAGGCCAACACCCGAATCCAAAGCGTCTTCAACTCCGCCACCGAAATCCTCATCGTGGCCACCGACGTTCACGGGCTGGTTACGGTCTTCAGCACCGGGGCGGAGCGCATGCTCGGCTACACCGCTGCGGAGGTCGTCGGCAAGCTCACCCCGCTGCTGTGGCACCACGAAGGGGAGACCCGGGCGCGCGCGGCGGAACTCACCCGCCAGCTCGGTCGGCCCATCGAGGGCTCCGAGACCCTGTCGGCCCTGGCGCGGCAGGGCCAGCCGGATGCGCGGGAATGGACCTATGTGCGGAAGGATCGGACGGAACTCAAGGTCCACTTGGCCGTCACCGCCGTGCACGACGCCCGGGGGACGCTGACCGGATTCCTGGGGGTGGCCAGCGACATCACCGAACGCCGGCGGGCCGAGGAGCAAAACCGCGCCCTCCAGTCCCAACTCCTCCAGGCACAGAAGATGGAGGCCGTTGGCCAGTTGGCCGGAGGAGTCGCCCACGATTTCAACAACATCCTGACTGCGGTGCTCATGCAACTCAGTCTGCTGCGGGGGGAGAAAGGCCTCTCGGTCGAGGTCCGGGAGGGTCTCACCGACATCGAAATGGAAGCCAAGCGGGCGGCAAACCTGACCCGCCAACTGCTCCTTTTCAGCCGACGCCAAGTCCTCCAAACCCAGGCCTTCGACCTCAACTCCCTCCTCGGCAATCTCCTCAAGATGCTCCGCCGTCTCATCGGCGAGCAGATTGTCCTCGAACTCAGTGGCGCTCCAACAGAGGTGTGGATCGAGGCCGATCCCGGCACCATCGAGCAGGTGGTGATGAACCTGGCGGTCAACGCCCGCGACGCCATGCCCAAAGGCGGCCGCATCACCCTATCGGTCCAGTCCCTCGAGGTGGACGCCAGTTCTTGCACCCGCAATCCCGAGGCGCGCCCGGGGCACTTTGCCTGCCTCACCGTCGCCGACACCGGTTGTGGCATGGACGAGGCCACGCAGCGCCGGGTGTTCGAGCCGTTCTTCACCACCAAGGAAGCCGGCAAGGGAACCGGCCTCGGGTTGGCCACGGTCTACGGCATCGTCAAGCAACACAAAGGCTGGATCGAGGTGCAGAGCGCGCTCGGCCAGGGAACAACCTTCCGCGTCCATCTCCCCGCATGCCGGGCCCCATCCTTGAAGGAACCGACCTCGCATCGACCCCAGACCGGCCCCCGTGGCCATGAGACCATCCTCCTCGTCGAAGACGCCGAAACCGTCCGACGCGCCACCGCTTCCACCCTCCGCCAACTGGGCTATCGCGTCATTGAAGCCGGCAACGGCCACGAAGCGCTGGATCTCTGGCCGCGGGAACGCACCCAGGTCAGCCTGGTCTTGACCGATATGGTCATGCCCGGCGATCTGAGCGGGCAAGAACTCATCCAGAGACTCCGGCGTGACAAACCGTCCCTCAAGTGCCTGCTCGCCAGCGGCTACAGCCATGAGTTGGTTCAGGATGGTCTCTCCCCTCAATCGCACACCGTCTTCCTCGCCAAACCGCTCGATCCGAACGCCCTGGCCGAGAAGATCCGTTCCTGCCTCGACGGCCGATAGCAAGGCGTTTCGCGGTCATCCGAGATTCTCGTCTCCCGTTCCGTTCGGTCAACCCAGCGTGGCTCTCCGATCAAATCCGCGGCGATCCGACAGGGTGCGCTCTCCGCAGCGCGCCGCCAAGTGCACGTGCACATTCCTCGGATGCTGCCGACGATCCCCGTCTTCTGCGGCGCCCAGGGAGAGGTCGCCCTGCCGTGTGCCCGCCCTCACTTCGGCCCGGAGAACCGCCGGCCGCTCGAGGAGTCAAACCAGTGCACCCGGTCCGGTTCCCAACGCACTTCGACGACCTGACCGGCTTCCCACGGTGGCACCGTCACGCGGCGCGCAACCACCCGAAGATCCCGCCCCAGGCGGATCGTCACCAGGAATCCGCCGGCCGCGAACTCGGTTCGCTCCAGCACCCCGCGCAGTCCGCCCGCGGAGGCCGAGCCGGTGCCGGCGATCTCGATTTCCTCCGGCCGAATGCCGGCCACCACCGCCTGCCCCGCCCACCGCTGCGCTTCGGCCGCCGACAAGGTCGGTCCGGCAAGTCGAGTCTCCGGCAACGCCCGGGGAACCAGCACGAGACGTTCGCCTTCGGCAAGCAGTTGCCCCGGCAGGCATTGGACGGGCGGCGAACCCAGGAACGTGGCGACAAACAGCGAAGCCGGCTGCGCGTAGACTTGGAGAGGGCTGCCCACTTGGTCGAGGCACCCCGGCCGCATGACGGCCAAACGGCTCGCCAGCGGCAACGCCTCCGCCTGATCGTGCGTCACGTAGATGGTCGTCATCCGCAACCGCTCATGCCAGCCCAGGACCTCCCCGCGAACCTGCGCGCGGAGCGGGAGGTCCAGATTGGACCACGGTTCATCCAGCAGCAACACGCGCGGACGCCGCACCAGCGCGCGTCCCAACGCCACCCGCTGGCGCTCTCCGCCCGATAGCGACTCCGGAAAACGATCCAGGGCCTCGCTGATCCCCAGCCATTCCGCCGTCTCTTGCACACGCCGGCGGATCTCGGCGCGGGGCACGTGCCGCAGTTCAAGCCCGAGAGCCAGGTTGTCCTGGACGTTCAGTTGCGGGAAGAGGGCGTGGTCTTGGAACACCATCGCGACATCGCGGTCCTCGGGCGGCACCTCGTTCATCCGCATGCCGTCGAAGGTGACGACGCCGTCGTCAGGGGTTTCCAGGCCGGCCACCAGGCGCAGCAGGGTGGTCTTGCCGCAGCCGGACGGTCCCGCCAGCACCAGGAACTCGCCGTCGTCCAGGGACAAGCTGCACTCCCGGACGGCCGGGACCACGCGCCCGCCAGGAGAGCGAAAGACCTTGCACAGACGCTGAAGCTCAATCCGCGGCATGGCGGGTCAGTTTCGACTCGACCTCACCAGATGTCGAGCCCCGGCCCGGTGCATCCCCAGGTCGTCGGTGTACGGACAGCGCCGTCTGGCCGCTCCGGACCGCCCGCCGTCCCGGCGGGCAGCAGCCTCACCGGCCGGATGCGTTTGCGAACCAACGGCGCACTATCGCCCGGCGCGGCCGCTGCGACCGGGGACCGGTCGCGCTCCGGACCGCCCACCGACGGGGACTGGAGACCGACAACCTCCGGATGCACTGGCCCCGGCCGTGCAAGCGTTATTCCCGTTGACGCTCTCTCCGCGATGTTACCAATATCCCGGGCGTTTGCTGCCTGGAGGCGTTTCCCAAATCAGCAGACGACGAAGTCAACCGACGCGCAATTGCCTTTATGAACCTGGACAACCTGTATGCGGAACTGACCCTGAAGACCAACGCCAAGCTGGCGTTGATCGTGCTCGACGGCCTGGGCGACATCGCCACCGCCAGCCAGGGGGAAATGACCCCCCTAGAGGCGGCGAGCACGCCCAACCTGGATGCCTTCGTGCGCACCGGCTGCGCCCAGGGGCGCATGATCCCGATCGCCCCCGGCATCACCCCCGGCAGCGGCCCCGGCCACCTCGGCCTCTTCGGTTATGACCCCCTCGAATACCAGGTCGGCCGCGGCGTCATCGAAGCCCTCGGCCTCGGCCTCGAGCTCCAGGCCGGTGACGTCGCCGCCCGCGCCAACTTCTGCACCCTGGACCCCAAGGGCATCGTCACCGACCGGCGCGCCGGCCGCATCGATACCTCCGTCTGCCAGGATCTCTGTGCGCGCATCGCCAGGAAGGTCAAGAAAGTCGGCGATGCCGAGGTGATCGTCAAAGCGGGCAAGGGCCATCGCTTCGTCGTCATCTTCCGCGGCAAAGGCCTCGAAGGCCCGCTGACCGACGCCGACCCGCATCGCGAGGGGCTCACGATCCCGAAGGCCGAACCGGTGGACGCCAAGTCGGCCAAGGCCCGGAAGGCGGCGGAGCTGATCGCGAAGTTCTACGAGGCCGCCTTGCCGGTCATCGCCCAGCAGAAACCCGCCAACGGTTTCCTCATGCGCGGCATCGCCCACCAGCCGCAGATCCCCCTCTTCGAAGAACGCTACCGCCTCAAACCGGCCTGCATCGCCGTCTACCCCATGTACAAGGGCCTCGCCCAGCTCGTCGGCATGAAGAAACTCGAAGGCCCCCAGACCATCGCCGAGCAGTTCGAACGCTACCTCGATGAATTCGACCGCTTCGATTACTTCTTCATCCACTACAAATACACGGACATGTACGGCGAAGACGGCAACTTCGAAGCCAAGAAGAAGGCCATCGAAGACTTCGACGCCGCCCTGCCCCTCTTCCTCCAGAAGAAACCCGACGTCGTCGTCATCACCGGCGATCACTCGACACCCTGCGCCGTCAAGGGGCACTCGTGGCATCCGCAGCCGGTTCTCCTGCATTCGGCTCTCTCCGGTTCCGACAAGCTGCAACGCTTCACCGAGACCGGGGCCAACCAGGGATCGCTCGGCATTTTCGAGGCGAAGTACCTGATCCGGCTCATGCAGGCCAACGCGAAGATGTTCGACAAATTCGGAGCGTAACCGCACGCGGATGAGAGCAGTCATTCTGGCGGCCGGCAAAGGGACGCGGATGCGGGAGCTCACGCAGGAGCTGCCCAAGCCGATGCTGCGCGTCCAGGGCAAGCCGATCCTCGAGCACATCATCGCCGGGATTGCCGGGACCGGCATCCGCGAGTTCTGCATCGTCACCGGCTGGCACGCCGAAGCGGTCGAACAACACTTCGGCGATGGCCGCCAACTGGGCGTGCAGATCGCCTACGCCCGGCAGACCGTCCAGGACGGCACCGGCAAAGCCCCCGAAGTCGCCCGCACCTTCGTCGGCGATCAACCCTTCCTCCTCACCTACGGCGATATCCTCGTCCCCCCTCAAACCTACGTCCGGATGCAGCAGCGGTTCGCCGAAGGCCCCTTCGCCGGACTCCTCACCGTCACCCAGGGCCAGGACGTCTCCAAAGGCGCCGTCAACTTCTTCGACGACCAGTTCTGTCTCCGCCGACTGATCGAGAAGCCGAGCCCCGACCAAATCGAGCAACTCCGATCCGAAGGCTGGTTGAAGCCCGGCGCTCCCGTCTGGTACAACGCCGGCGTCTACATCTTCCAGCCGCTGATCTACACCTTCACCGCCCGCCTCGAGAAATCCCCCCGCGGCGAATACGAACTGACCGACGCCATCAGCGCCCTGGTGGCCGCCGGCCATCGCATGGCCGGCCTCGCCATCGAGGGACGCTGGGTCGATGTGCGCGACCCGGAAGGCTACAAGGACTATGTCGCGGCGGCCAAGCTC
>CAYSPU010000143.1:0-15126 GCA_964432995.1 uncultured Verrucomicrobiota bacterium | reverse complement strand
GGTGGAGGCTCTCCACAAACCACCTCGCGAATTCAGGGCATAGCACAAAGCCGGGGCGCCGAACTCTGCTCGTGTTCCGTCCTGGATTCGTCCGGGCTTTTGGTACATGGCCACAAGGCGCGATTCGAGGATTTTGATGGCTCTGCATGAACCATCAGGTAGGGCGACCTCTCCGAGGGCGCCGAAGGAGTAGGCAACCCAGCACGTGTTTCCGGCGCGCCCGGAGGCCTGCTCGCGAGTCGTGCTCGGAGTCGCGCCCCACCGCAGGCACCCCGAGTCGAAGGTAAGGACGCCGGGCTCGGGCGTCCCCACCTCACCGCTTCCTCCGATTGGACGGACGACGACCGCTTCGGCCCGGGGGTCCTTTACCATCTCAGCGCCGGGCCTTCGGTCTTTCGCGCAGCACCGCGTTCATGCCGTGGCGCCAGGCCCCCATCTGGTCCCATTGGGCCGGCGTCGCCTGCGGCGGGTCAAACCGGCTGGCGTCCACCTCCACATACAACTCGCGGTATCGAGCAGGCTCGAAGTTCGGATTCGGCCGGTTCACCTGAGCGCCGACCTCCGTACGCCAGTCGGCCAGCGCTTGGCGCAGGCGTGCCACCCGGTCGGGTTGCTGGGCCGCCATATTCTGCCGCTCCCGCACGTCGGCGCGCAGATCGAACAACTCGACATCGTCGCTGTCGTAGAACTCCATCAGCATCCAGTCGCCTTCCCGAACGGCGCCTGCCGGCCGACTTCCCTGATTCGTGTAGTGCGGGAAGTGCCAGAACAGGCTGCGTTCCGGGGCCGGCCCGCGGCCTGTGAGTAGCCCGGCCACACTGACGCCATCCAGCCCGGCCGGCACCGACTGCCCGATCAACTCCAGCAGCGTCGGCAGCCAGTCCGTATTGATGACCGGGGCGTCCACGACCACACCGGCAGGCACGCGTCCGGGCCAGCGGACGATCAGTGGCACGCGCAAGCCGCCCTCGTACAGGAAGCCCTTTCCCGCGCGATACGGCGTGTTGTGGGTCACGCGCGGATGCGGCCCCTCAGGGACGTGCAGCCCGCCATTGTCCGAGGTGAAGATCACCAGGGTGTTGGCGGCAAGTCCCAGCAACTCGATCTTGGCCAACAGGCGGCCGACGGTGTCGTCGAGCGTTTCGATGACGGCCGCGTAGACCGGCTCGAAGGCCTGCGCGGAGTTGGCGATGCGGGCCGGCTGGGCATCGTAGGGGATATGCGGGGTGTTGTGGGCGAGGTAGACGAGAAAGGGCCGGTGCCGATTCGTTTCGATGAACCGTTCGGTGAATGCGGTGAGATCGTATTCGCCCTTGCCGCCCTCGGTCGCCGAAGGCTTGGTGTTCGCCGTTCCAGGGTGGTAGACGTCGAAGCCGTGCTCGAGCGGGCCGTATCCGGCGCCCCCCACGTGCCATTTGCCGACGGCGGCAGTGGCATAGCCGGCCTCGTGGAAGTAGCGCGGCAGCGTCTTCTGCGTCAGCGGCACCTGCATCTGGATCTCGGGATGCAGCACCTTCTGGGAGATGCAATCCGGGCGCCCGGGCAAGTAGGTGGTGAGGTGCAGGCGGGCGGGGGTCTTGCCGGTCAGGAGGGCGGCGCGGGACGGCGAGCAGATGGGCTGGGCGCAATAGGCCGACGTGAATCGCACACCCTCCCGGGCGAGGCGATCCAGATGCGGCGTGCGATGATCCTGCCGCCCGTAGCAGCGCAGATCCGCGATGCCCAGATCGTCGCAGAGAATGAACACGACGTTCGGCCGCGCCGCATCCGCCGGCGTCGCCGCCCAGGCGGGAACAACCATCCACCAACAAAGCACCAAGGAGACCAGTGTCTTCATGATGTTCACCGTTCGACGTTCGATGTCCGATGTCCGATGTTCGATGTCCGAACTCTGGAGGTCCGGCCTTCTCATAAACCTGTCCATGATTCCGGCACCCTCAGCCCGACCCTCTCCTCTTCCGGGGGGAGACGGTGCCCCGCAGTGCCGGTACGGGCGAGGAGGCCGTCCGAGGACATTGCGTCCCTACGGGACGCGCGCGTTCGCCCAAGGGTTGGTGCTACAGACATTGCGCCCGGCCGGGGCGCGATCGTCCCGTCAGGGACGCGATGTCGATAGGACGCCGCAGCGCCGGGCGTGGCCGTCCCGTGAGGGACGTAATGCCGATCGGACGCGGCATCACCGAACGCCCTCGTCTGGTCCGGGACGAGATGTTCGCAGGCGCGCGCCGCTACCTCAGGGCTTCGTGGTTCATGGCTGCCATGCGTGCGCCCTGGCGGAGGGCGGCTTTCCATGAACCGGCGGCGTCGCTCCTCTCCTCCTAGTCCCTCGTGCTCGTCCCTCGTCCTCGAAGCTCTTGCCCTGAACCTCTCCACGGATCTCGCCCCCTCCCCCTCGGAGGGGGAGAGGGTGGCGCAGCCGGGTGAGGGGGATACGATGTGGTTCATGGTACCAGGGCGTGTGCTCAAGCGGATGGGGGCTCCGCGTGCATCAGCCGCAGCAGGGACGCGCGGCCCCGCGCGTCCGCCAACTGCATGCAGAGGTGCATCGCCTTCTGCGGACGCCCGAGCCGGGCGTCCCTACCTTCCGCGTTTTCATCCGACTTCGTGGGCTCCGAGCACATCCGAGCGATGGATGCCAGCGCACTCCACGGAAGGAGGTTGATCATCTTGCCCCGGGCCGTGGATTTTCGGCGGTTCGGATGGCGACGAGATTCCACACGCGCCCACCTGCCCGATGCTTCACGATCACGCAGTAGACCGTGCCCGTCGGGCTCAGCGTCGGTTGCAGGACGATCGCTCCTCCGACATCCAACTTCCAGACCAACTTGGCCGTCGGGGTGACGGCGTACAGGAAATTCCAGCCTCCCGCGAAGACCACCGTGCCCTGGGGATCAATCCTCGGCGAGGTACGCAGGGCGGGGTGCGGATGGTCTTTCACATACTCGCGCACTTGGCTTAATCGGACGGGAGGGTCCCTCCAGTGGTGTCTATCCTCCGTCTCGAAGCTCCAGAGTTCCCGGCCCTCTGTGCTGAGCGCCACCAGCCAGCCGCCGTGCGATCCCACATAGATCGTGCCATCGGGCGCGACCGCAGGAGCTGACGCCGCACCGCCGCGGATGGCGGTAGACCACTTCTGTTGGCCGCGAGCATCCAGCGCGATCAGGTTCTCATTGGTCGAGACCACAAGCAGTGCCCCCGCCGCGCCAACGACCGGATCCGTGCGGACGCCTTCAAAAGCCCACTTGATCTGCCCGGCGCTGGTCACGGCGTACAGCCAGGTGGCTCCTAGTGTGTAATCCTGCCGCTCGGATCCCGTCCGAATGAAGATGTCGCCGTTGGCGTTCACGATAGGCTGCACCCCCTGGTGCGAAACTCCCAGCGGAACGCGCCATCTCTCCGTGCCATCCGGCCGCAGCGCGACCAGGTTGCTGTCTCGGGCGGGCTCGCGTCGGTCCCGAAAGCCGCTGGCATCAGCGTACACGGTGCCGTCGGCACCCACGGTTGCTGCAGCTTGCTCATGGAACTGCGCCGGGTACACCCATTTCAGCTTTCCGTCCGGCGCCACCGCGCACCAACCTCGCCGCGGGCCACGCACCCCCACGTAAACGGTGCCATCCGGAGCCACCGCCGGCGGAGTCCCCACCGGAGCGTCGAACCTGCACTCCCAATTCCGGGTTCCGTCCGGGAAGAAAGCCGCCAAGAAGCCACCGGGGCTGCGGTGGTCACGGGTTCCGATGTAAACCGTCCCGTCCAAACCCAGCGATACAGGGGTCTGAAAGTAGTTGTGGCTGTAAAGGCCCTCGGAGAACTCGGCCTCGACAGACCACTGCACCTCGGCCGCCCTGGTCTCGCCGACGGAGCTGATCGCCAGCGCCGCCAACAGCAGCAGGAGAATCCGGACTCGTGCCCCATCGCCCCGGATCTGGCACCATTGGACCTCGACGAAGGACCTGCCTTTGCGGTCCTTTGCGAGCTTCTGTAAACCGCCAAGCGGCATGGGCCCAGCATAGTCGCCGCGCCGTTGCCGTTCCACCCGAAACGCGAGAGTCGGCTGCGAAGATTTTGCACGACACCGGCGGCCGGCTTTGGCAATCTCCGGGTCGACAACACCTCTACTTTATGCCGAACTCACCCGCACCCGAACCTACTCCAGATCAGACGGTCACCCGTCGCGAGTTCCTGGGCGCCACCGCCCGCACTGCGGCCGGCAGTGCTCTGGTCGCCTTCCCCTTTGTCTCCTCGAGTCGCGTCCTGGGCGCCAACGACCGTCTCGGGGTGGGCTTCATTGGCGTCGGCGGCCGTGGGCAGAACCATGTAGGCATTGTGGACGGCATGATCAACCAGGGCGCTGCGCTGCGGATTGTGGGGATTAGCGACACCTACGGACCCCGGATGCGCGCGGTGGCGGAGAAGACGAAGAGCAAGACGTATCCGAACTACGCGGCTTTGCTGGCCGACAAGGAAATCGACGTGGTGTGCATTGCATCGCCCGACCGGTTGCACGTGCCGCAGGCCCTGGCGGCCATCCAGGCGGGCAAGGATGTCTACTGTGAGAAACCGATGGGCCACTGGAGTCAGTTCCAGCTCAGCAAGCAGTTCTTCGAGGAGACCCGGAAACTCAAGCGCGTCGTCCAGATCGGCAACCAGGGCAACTCGAATATCGCCTGGAAACAGGTCGCCGAGCTGATCCAGACCGGCGCCATCGGCCGACCGCAGCATGTCGAGGCCGGCTACTACCGCTACGGCGACTGGGGCGAACGCATGCCCATCGCCGATCCCAACGCCAAACCCGGGCCCGACCTCGACTGGGACGGGTTCCTCGGGGACGCCCCCAAGGTCCCCTTCACCGTGGACCGCTTCTTCAGTTGGCGGAAGTATCTCGACTACGCGGGCGGCCCGTGCACCGACCTCTTCCCGCACGTGCTGACGCCGTTCATCAGTCTGCTCAAGTTGCAGTACCCGACGATGGCGGTGGCGACCGGCGGGATCTTCAAGTACGACACCTACGACCGCGAGGTGCCGGACACGTTCAACATGGTGGTCGACTATCCGCAACGGATCTCGGTGGTGCTGGTTTGCACGTTGGCGAACGCCTACCCGAGCGAACCTGCCATCCGGGGCGACGAAGGCACCATCACCCTCCAGGGACCGGCCTTTGAGGGCGGCTTCGACAGCGTCACCTTCCTCCCCCGCCAGGGCGAACCCCGCAAGATTCAGGGCTCCAAACCCAATACCACGCTGCTCCACTGGCAGAACTTCCTCGAGTGCGTCCGCACCCGCGCCAACCCCGTCAGCGACGTCGAGTTCGGCTACCACGTACAGCTCGCCATGAACATGGCCATGCTGGCCTTCCTCAACAAGAAGGTCGCCACCTACGACACCCAGAAGCACGACATCGTCCTGGTCTGAACCTCACCAACCGTTGAACCGTGAACCTCCCCACCTTCCAACCCTGAACCTTCTTTATGGGCAAGATCCACATTGGCGTGAACATGGAGTACGTCCGGCACGACGACAAATCGTTCGAGTGGGGCGTGCAGAAAGCGGCGGAGCTCGGCTATGAGTATGTCGAACCGATGGTCCACTGGGGACGCGAACTGCTGAGCGAAGCCGGCTACTTTCACAGCGTTTCGATGCTCGACGATCCGCTGCGGGTGCGCCGCGCTTGCGAGAAGGCCGGCATCAGACTGTCCGGCCTTTCGGCGCACACCCCGCTGGGCCGACCTGAGATCGGCGTCGAGTACCTCAAGCAGGCCATCCGCTTCGCCGCCGAGTGCGGCGCCCCGGTCGTCAACACCGACGAAGGCCCCAAACCCACCTGGACCACCGAAGCCGAGGACCACGTCCTGATGAAGTACACCATCGGCGAGGCGGCCCGCGTGGCCGAACCGCGCAACATCCTGATCGGGCTCGAGCCGCATCAGCAGTACAGCAAGCACCCGGACGGCCTCGACCGGATCTATCACCTCGTCAGAAGCCCGGTAATCGGGATCAACTTCGACACCGGCAACAGCTACCTCTGCGGTCACGACCCCTACCAATGGCTCGAACGCGTCCTCGACCGCCTCGTCCACCTCCACGCCAAGGATATCTCCGTCCAACAGTCCGACGCCGAACGCGGTAAGGTCACCGGCACCGCCGTCGGGTGCGCCTGCGGCGACGGCGTCATCGACTGGGCCAAGGTGATTGCCATCGTCAAGCGGTGCCCGCGCGACATCGTGCTGTCGGTCGAGTGCGGCACCATCGATCAGGCGGCGCGGAGTGTTGAACACCTGAAGAAGCTGCTGAAGTAGCGCCGCGAGCCGGACAGGGCGGCAGACGGGAGATGCCCGGTCTCGGGTGTGCCCGTATTCTCTTTGCGCCTTTGTTCCTTGGTTGTTTGTCCTCTCGGGAGTCAACAACAAAGGAACGAAGAAGCAAAGGGATGGCGACTGAGGAATAGGAGGGTAGCGCTTGTGCGGAACCCGCTGCATACGGCCGCGTCCGGATCTCATTGACCCGCGAGGGGGTAGGGAATCTATCGCGAGGGGCTCAGCAATACCCACCCGCCAGACTGTCCTTCCGGACCGCGGGTCTTCCTGACCCGCAGCAGGACTCACACACCCTCGGCTGCGACTCGAGCCGCCTCCGTCCCGCCGTCGCGGGACTACGGCGGGCCAGGGACGACCCGGTGTCCCGCAGGGCGGCGGCCCCGCCAGATGCGGGCCATGCTCGCGAGCCACCGAACTCTTCTCTTTGTGCTTCAGCCGGTGTCCCCCTTCGGCTAGGATCCGCCTCCATGAAATCCGCCACCCAGTCCTACACCCGTCGCGATTTCCTTCGGGGCACCTCTGGTGCCGCCCTGACCGCGCTCGCCTTTCCCGCCATCGTGCCCTCCTCGGCTCTTGGCCAGAACGAGGCCGTGGCTCCCAGCAGTCGCATCCTGGTTGGTTGCATCGGCACTGGCCCTCAAGGGCGGGGAGTCATGGGCAACTTCCTCAGCCGAAAAGACTGCCAAGTCGTCGCGGTCTGCGATGTCAAAACGGATTCCCTCGGCCGGGCGCGCGACCAGGTCAACCAGGCCTACGGCAACCAGGACGTCAAGACCTACGCGCGTTTCGAGGAGGTCCTCGCCCGCAAGGACATCGACGTGGTGCTGATTGCCACCCCGGATCATTGGCATGTGCCGGTGGCGGTGGCCGCGGCGAAGGCCGGCAAGGACATGTACGTGGAGAAGCCCCTCGGCATTTCCGTCGAGGAGGATCAGATCCTCCGCAAGACCCTGAAGAAGCACGAGCGCCTCTTTCAGTTCGGGACCCAGCAACGATCCGACAACCAGTTCTGGCGGGCGTGCGAGATGGTTCGCGCCGGACGCATCGGCCAGCTCCAGCACATCGACGTCTGGTGCTCCGCCAGCCAGCCGGGAGGCAGCACCACGCCGGTCAAACCGCCACCGGAAATCGACTACGACCGCTGGCTTGGTCCCGCGCCCTATTCCCCCTACACGGCCGACAAGTGCCTCGAGGTTGGCAAGACCTGGTGGTTCACGTACGACTATGCCCTCGGCTACATCGCCGGCTGGGGGGTTCACCCGCTGGACATCGCCTATTGGGGATGCCCCGCCTTTTCCGAAGGCCCGCTGGGAATCGAAGGCAAGGGCGTCATTCCCACCGAAGGCGCCTGCAACACCGCAGTGGCCTGGGAAGTCAACTTCCGCACCCACAATGGTGTGACTCTCCGCTATCGCGGCACGCCGAATGGCTTCGACCGCGCCACCGCTCTGACCGACTTCAGCGACTGGAAGAAGCAATACGGCGCCATCGTCGACCACGGCACCGCCTTCGTCGGTTCCGAAGGCTGGATCCTCGTCGATCGCACCCAGATCCGCACGCATCCGGAGAGTCTCATCGAACAACGCGTCCCGGCCGAGCAACAGAAGCTGATTCACAGCGAACACCACGTCCAAAACCTGCTCGACTCGGTCCGCAGCCGAAAGCCGACGGTCTGCGATATCGACCAGTCGTTCCAGGCTGACGTCCTCTGCCACTTGAGCGACATCGCCGTGCGCCTGAAGCGAAAGCTGGTCTGGAACCCGAAGAAGGAGGAATTCGAGGACGACCGCGACGCCAACCGGCGGCTGCGGTTACGGCCGGATCGCCGCCAACCGTGGGCACTCTGACCGCCCCGTGGCACGCCAGCCCTTCCGGGCCGCGGGTCTTCTCGACCCGCAGAAAAACGCACACACCCGCGACTGCAGGTCGCCCCGCAGCAGAACGCACGGGCCCTCGGCTTGATCGCCCGGAAAACGTGCTTGCCCTCCCGCCGGTGTGGCGCACATTGGAAAGCAGAAAACCGTGCCGAAACCGTGTCAACACTCATGAACAACCGAATTCGCTCGCGCGTCACCGCCTGCCTGGCCGCCGCCGTCGGGCTGCTCATCACGCTCTCCAACCCGCCGGCCCAAGCGTCGGAGGTCTTCCTCGACCGCAGCCTCAGTCTGGCTGGAGACTGGTTCCTGCGGACGGACCCCGAGGACCGCGGCGTCACCGAGAAATGGTATGAACGGAAGCTGACGACCCGGATCGTCTTGCCCGGTTCCCTGCAAGCGCAAGGGGTGGGCAACGAAGTCACACCCGACACCCGCTGGACCGGCGAGATCATGAACCGGTCCTACTTCACCGACGACCGCTACGCCGTCTACCGCGCTCCGGGCAACGTCAAGCTCCCCTTCTGGCTGACTCCGCGCGCCCATTACGTCGGCGCCGCCTGGTTCCAGCGCGATGTCTTCATTCCTCCGGACTGGGTGCGCAAGCGCGTCTGTCTCAGTCTCGAGCGCTGCCATTGGGAGACTGCGCTCTGGGTCGACGGCCAGCCCGTCGGCACCAACGACAGTCTGAGTGTGCCCCATGTTTACGACGCGTCGGCCTGGCTGACACCGGGGCGCCACCGGATCACGCTGCGCGTCGACAACCGCGTGAAGATCGGCGTCGGCATCAACGCCCACAGCGTATCCGATCATACCCAGGGCAATTGGAACGGGGTGGCCGGCGAGATCAAGCTGACAGCGAGCGACCGTGTGTGGATCGACGATCTCCAGGTATACCCGGATCTGAGCAGCAAGGGCGCCCGCGTGGTGGTCCACTTCGGCAACAGCACCGATCGTAGGGTGCGGGCGAACGTGACCCTTCAGGCGACGTCCACGAACACTCCCGTCGGCCACATCGCCACGGCGTTCGAAGGCCGGATCGAAATCCCGCCCGGCGAATCCACCACCGAGATTCCCTACGCCCTGGGCAGCCGGGCTTTGCTGTGGGACGAGTTCTCCCCGGCACTCTACACGCTGGAAGCTCGCCTGGAGACCGAGCCCGGTCTCTGGACCTATGCGCACCGCAAATGGGCGACCTTCGGGCTGCGCGAGGTCGGCTGCGACGGCACCCAGTTCACCATCAACGGGCGCAAGACGTTCCTGCGCGGCACCCTCGAGTGCTGCATCTTCCCCCTCACCGGGTACCCGCCCACGGACGTGGAATCCTGGAAACGCATCGTCCGCATCTGCAAGGCGCATGGCTTGAACCACATTCGCTTTCACTCGTGGTGCCCGCCCGAAGCCGCCTTTCGGGCCGCCGACGAGCTGGGCTTCTATTACCACGTCGAGTGCGCCTCCTGGGCGAACTCCGGTTCCAGCATCGGCGACGGCCAGCCGATCGACCGCTGGATCTACGACGAGAGCGAACGCATCCTGCGCGAATACGGCAACCACCCGTCGTTCGTGATGTTGGCCTACGGCAACGAACCGGCCGGGAATCGACAGCAGAGCTACCTCGGCCCTCTGGTCAACACTTGGCGCAGCCTGGACCGACGCCGCCTCTACACCGGCGCCGCCGGCTGGCCCGTCATCCCGGAAAACGATTACCATCTCACCCCGGCCCCCCGCATCCAACAATGGGGCGAAGGCCTCAAAAGCCGCATCAACGCCCGCCCGCCGTCGACCACCAACGACTTCCGCGACTTCGTCGCCCGCCACCAGGTGCCCGTCGTCAGCCACGAAATCGGACAATGGTGCGTCTACCCGAACTTCGACGAGATTGGCAAATACACCGGCTGGTGCACGGCCGGCAACCTCGAGATCTTCCGCGACGACCTCCGCAACAAGGGCTTGGGCGACCAGGCGCGCGACTTCCTGCGCGCCTCGGGCAAACTCCAGGCCCTCTGCTACAAGGAGGAAATCGAGTCCGCCCTGCGCACGCCCGGCTTCGCGGGATTCCAGTTGCTCGACCTCCACGACTTCCCTGGTCAAGGCACCGCGCTTGTTGGTGTCCTGGATCCGTTCTGGGACTCGAAAGGCTACATCTCCGCCAAGGAATTCAGCCGCTTCTGCAACGAGACCGTTCCGCTCGCCCGCCTGCCAAAACACACCTACACCTCGGACGAAATCCTCGAGGCCAGCATCGAGATCGCCCACTTCGGCCCCGAACCCATTCCCGAAGCAACGGTCTACTGGCGCCTCCTGGATTCCCGGGGCAAAGTCCGCCTCGCGGACAGCTTCGGCTCCCGCCCCATTCCCCTCGGCAATGCCACCGAAGCGGGCACCATCCGCCTTCCCCTCACCGACTTCCGGGATGCCCAGCAACTCAAACTCGTCGTTGGCCTCGACAGGACCCGCTTCGAGAACGACTGGGATCTCTGGGTCTACCCGCCGACCGTCGACACCGCTCCCGGCACGAACACTCTCATCGTGGAGACGCTTGACGACGATGCCGTGGCATATGCGCAGGCCGGGGGCAATATCCTGTACCTCCCCCCGCCCTCCCGCATCGCCGGCGAAGTCCAACTCGGCTTCTCCTCCATCTTCTGGAATACCGCCTGGACCCGCGAGCAGCCGCCGCACACCCTGGGCGTCCTCTGCCGGCCCGACCACCCCGCTCTGCGCGCTTTCCCCACCGAGTTCCACAGCAACTGGCAGTGGTGGGATCTCATCCATCACGGCGCCGCCATGGTCCTGGACGATCTCCCCCTCGAACTGCGGCCCCTCGTCCAGGTCGTCGACGATTGGTTCAAGAACCGGCGTCTCGGACTCGTCATCGAGGCACGACTCGGCCAGGGCAAAGTCATTCTCTGCAGTGTGGACCTCCGCTCCGATCTGGATCAACGGCCCGTCGCCCGCCAACTGCTTCACAGCCTCCTCCGTTACATGGACAGCAAGGACTTCGCTCCTGCGGTCGAATTGGCGCCCGAACACTTCCAGCGAATCCTGAAACCGTGAGACCGCTGGGGAGCGGCGAGTCGGCGAGTCGGCAGGTCGGCGAGTCGGCAGGTCGGCACGTCGGCAGGTCGGCGAGTCGGCACGGCGGCACTGACCACAACCCCTCGTAGCCGCCGACGTCGGTCGGCGCTGGCCGACGCCGGCGTGGTTCGGCGCAGGCAGAGAATGCGCCCGCTGATCGAGCGTGCTGATCCGGCCCCTCACCGAACCGCCCCCAGCGCCGCCTTCTGGAAATCCCGTCGGATCTCCGAGCCGTCGGCGTTCGGGAGTTTCGCCCTCTGGATCATCAACACCAGGATCAAGTGTTTCTCCGGATCCACCCATCCTTGCGTTCCATATGCGCCGCCGTGTCCGAAGGTGCCGGCCGAAAGCCCTTCGGTGATTCCCTGAGGCTCCTTCACCACCCCCCATCCCAGTCCGAAGCTCATCCCGTCCACAAAACCCGTTTTCAAGTCCCCTGTTTGCGTGTGGGTCATCTGCCCCACCGCTGCTGCCGAGACCAGCCTCCGCCCTTTCCACACGCCGCCGTCCAGGATCATCTGGTAGAACCGGAACATGTCCGACGCCGTTGAGAACAGGCCGCCCCCAGGACGGACCGTGCGCCTTCGCGACGTCACACTCCCCTCGATGAAGTAGATACCAACTTCCTCGAGCCCCTGCCCCGCAGTTGCCGGCTGATACGATCTCGCGAGCCGTCGCGCCTGTGGGCGTGTCGGCCAGAACGTGGTGTCCTTCATTCCCAGCGGGTCGAGGATTTGTCTCTGAAGGAAGACCGCGAACGGCTGACCCGACACCACCTCGACCACACGCCCGAGAGTGTTGATTCCCGCAGTGCTGTACTGCCACTTCGATCCCGGAGCGAACTGCAGCGGCTCGCGGGCGTAGCCCATCACCAACTCGGCCAGGGCGCAGTCCGGCCGCGGCGACGACACATCCCCCAATCCCGATGTGTGGGTTAGCAAATCTCGAATGGTGATTGCGCGCGGCGGCCGCACCAAGGTCATTGCCGACTCCCCTCTGGAGTCGATCATCCATTGGCCCTTGAACTCCGGCAGGATCTTCTCGACCGGGTCGTCCAGCGCCAGCTTTCCCTCGTCCACCAGCATCGCCACCGCCGTCGCTGTCAGCGGCTTGGTCATCGAGGCGATCCAAAACAGGCTGTCCTTCTCGAGCGAGCGCCGTGTGGCCAGATCCGCGGACCCCACCGCATCCAGCGCCGCCACCTGGCCGTTACGGGCCACGAGCGTGACGGCCCCGGCGATCGTCGAGTCATCCACGAATGCCTGCATTCGCCGTGGGATCTCCCGCAGGCGTTCGCGATCCATGCCCGCCGCCTCGGGATCCGGGCGCAATCCGCCGGACCAACCGATGACCGAGGCCAGCGCGGAGAACAGAAGGAACAGAAGCAATCGAGGTCGTGACATGCCCTGCGGCTTTACCTGAAGGCTGCGCGGAACGCGAGCTCAATCCGGCAGACCGGCTTGCCTCCGGGCAGCCCCACGAAAGCGAACCCGCCCCCCGCAGCAAGTTCGGGTCGGAGCTGCCCAATTCAGCAGAAGCAGTCCGTGGTCTCGCCCTTTTTGCGTCTTCTGCGCCTTTTCGCGGCTAACTCCCTGTCACCAACCCAAGGTTCAGCAGAATCCGCGTGGTGGAGCGTGCCCGGTTCAGCGTGTAGAAGTGCACGCCCGGCGCCCCGGCGGCCAGCAGTTCCGCGCATTGCCGGCTGGCGTGCTCGATCCCGAACTCGGCCACTGCCGCCTCGTCTTCCCCGAGCTCGTCCAACCGGTGGAGGACCGGCGGCGGCAGTTCCGCGCCGCACAGCGCCGTGAACTTCCTGATCTGGTGACCGCTCAGGATGGGAATGATCCCCGGCACGAGCGGCACACGCACCCCGGCCTTCTGCAAGTGGTCTCGAAACTCGAAATAGTGCCGATTGTCAAAAAACAACTGCGTGACCACGAAGTCCGCCCCGCAGTCGATCTTCGCCTTCAGCCGGTCCCAGTCGACCTGCTTGCCCTCGCGACAGGCCACATGCCCTTCCGGGAATCCGGCGACGCCGACGCAGAACCCTCCCAGGTGCCGCAGGTAGCTCACCAGCTCGTGGGCAAACTCGAAGCCGCCTTCCGGCTTCGTCCACGTCGTTGCCTCCGCCGGCGGATCGCCCCGCAGCGCCAGGATGTTGCGGATCCCCATCGCCTTTGCCTGCTCGGCCACCTCGCGAATCTGCTCCCGGGTCGCCCCCACGCACGTCAGATGAGCCAGCGCCACCAGGCCATACTCCCGCTGGATGCGGTCCACGATCTGCAGCGTCTTCTCGCGCGTGCTCCCCCCCGCGCCGTAGGTTACCGAACAGTAGTCGGGCCGCAGCCGCGCCAGGTTCGGCACCGTCTTCTCGAAAAACTTCCGCTCGCCCTCCTCCGTCTTCGGGGGGAAGAACTCCATCGAGATCACGGGCCGCCCCATCGCGAGCCGCTCGGCGTACAATTCGCGCAGGCACCTCATGTTGCCATCCAGACTCTCATTTCACCCCCGTGGCGAGCAAGGTCTCGAAATGCGGCGGGGATTCCTCCCGCGCCACGACGGTGATCTCCACCCGCCGGAATCCCGCCGCCTCGAGCCAGCGCTGCAGGTCGCTCTCGGCAAACCCCAGCCAGTGGTCGCCATACAGCGCCCGCGCCTGCTCGAAGTGGTGCTGGAGCAGATCCAGAATCAGGACCTGCCCGCCCGCCTTCAGAACCCGATGCGCGCTGGCCACGGCGCGCGCCGGATCCGCCGCGTGATGCAACGCCTGACTCAGGATGACCACGTCCACGCTCGCCGCCGTGATCGGCGGGTCCTGCAGATCACCGAGCCGAAACTCGAGATGTTTCAGACCGTTCTTCCGCGCCTTCGCAGCCCCAAACGCCACAATCCGCTCCGAGTTGTCCACCGCGATCACCTTCCGGCAGCGGCGCGCCAGCAACTCGCTCAGCAATCCCTCGCCCGATCCCAGATCAGCGACCACCAGGGGTGGCAACACCCGCAGCAGCAACTGCCCGAAGGCCTGCCAGGAACGCCCCGGGCCATACATCCGGTCGAACCGCCCCGCCACCTGGTTGAAATACACCTGCGCCTGCTGCTGCCGCAGAGCCAGAATCCGCTTCAGATTGACCCGGTCCGCCTCGTGCTCGGGCAGTTCCCGCGCCGCCGCCAGGGCCAACCGCATCAACTCCCCCGTCACCCCATCCGCCGCCGCGTTCAGCCGATAGAACGTTCGTTTCCCCTCCCGCCGGGATCGCAGGATCCGCGTTCCCGCCAGCAGGCCCAGATGCGTCGAGATCCGCGATTGCCCCATCCGGGTGGTCTCCTGCAACTCCTGCACGGAGAGTTCGTCCCGCTCGAGCAGCGCCAGGATCCGCAGGCGGGTGGGGTCTGCCAGCGCGCGCAGCGATCTGAGGGTGGTTGTCATGGTCGGAAATCCTGTTGACGTCGGGCAGCAACGATATATCTTCCCATCGCGATACGTCAATATGACATCTTTCAATCCCCCCTCCCGCGCATGAGCAAGAACTTCATCTTCTCCTCCGAGTCCGTCGGCGAAGGCCACCCCGACAAGGTCTGCGATCTCATCTCCGATTTCATCCTGGACGCCTGCCTCGCCCAGGACCGACACAGCCGGGTGGCCTGCGAAACCTACGCCAAGAGCAACCTGGTGGTCGTGGGCGGCGAGATCACAACCAAAGCCAAGCTCGACTACAACGAAGTCGCGCGGCAAGCCATCCGCGACATTGGCTACACCCACGACGACGACGTCTTCCATGCCGACCGCGTGCTGATTCTGAACGCGATCACCCGGCAGAGCCCGGACATCGCCCAGGGGGTGGATGCGCGCGCGGCGGAAGGCA
>CAYSPU010000142.1:0-15184 GCA_964432995.1 uncultured Verrucomicrobiota bacterium | reverse complement strand
CGCTGCAGCACAACCAACGTCTCGAGTTCCTCGGCGACGCGGTCCTGCAGTTGGTGCTGACGGATGAGCTCTACGCGCGATTCCCGGACGTCGGCGAAGGTCCGCTGACCAAGGCGCGGGCACAGTTGGCGAACCAGCGAACCCTTTCGGGACAGGGCCGGCGTCTGGCGTTGGGCGACCATCTCCTGCTGAGTCGGGGCGAGGAAGGGACCGGCGGCCGGCATCGGGCCTCGACGCTGGCGGATGCCTTTGAAGCGCTCGTGGGCGCGGTCTACCTCGACGGCGGCTGGGAGGCGGCGCGGGGCTTCGTGCTGCGCCAATACCGGGAGGCCTTCGGCGAACTCAGCGTCATTCCGAATCTCGACAACCCGAAAGGTGAACTCCAGGAGATCCTGCAGTCCTTCTCTTCCCAGGCCCCGCAATACCGCGTCGAGTCCAGCTCCGGACCGGACCATGATCGCCTCTTCGAGTGTGCCGTCTTCCATCAGGGCACGGAACTGGGGCGGGGAGTGGGCAAGAGCAAGAAAGCGGCGGAGACGGAGGCGGCGCTTGCCGCTTTGCGAGCTGTGCGCTCGCGATCGACAGGGACGAGGGAACGACCCGGGGATTGAGGAGCCCCGCGCGTTGCATCCCGGGATTGCGCCCGGACCGGTGCGTTCCGCCCGCCGGCAATGTGCCGACGCTGCCGGGCGCCCCGCCCGGGCTGCGGCCGTCTCGGCCGCAGACACGCTCGCCTGGACGAGGGCGGCTTCTGAAATTGAAGCGCTGCTCCGCTGCCGAGCTTCCTGCGCCCGAGACGGGCGCAGTCCGCAGACGAGCGGGGGTGGCGCTTGACGCTCCCATCCCCCTCCGTTAGGTTGCGTCCGCTGGCGGATGGTGTGCTGATTATGAACAACTTCCTTGTCCCGATGGTGGTGGAGCAGACGGGTCGTGGCGAACGCGGCTATGACATTTACTCGCGGCTGCTGGTAGACCGGATTGTCTTCCTGGGCACGCCCGTGGACGACATGGTGTCCAATGTGATCATCGCGCAATTGCTTTTCCTGCAGATGACCGACCCGAAGAAGGACATCCATCTCTACATCAACTCGCCGGGCGGGAGTGTGACGTCGGGGCTGGCGATCTACGACACGATGCAGTTTCTGACCTGTCCGACGAACACCTACTGCATCGGGCAGGCGGCCAGCATGGGGGCGGTCCTCCTGGCGGCGGGCACCAAGGGGAAACGGTTTGCCCTCCCCAACGCCCGCATCATGATTCACCAGCCCTGGGGCGGTGTTCAGGGCCAGGCCACCGATATCAGCATCCAGGCCAAGGAGATCCTGCGATTGAAGGACCGCTTGAACGAGATCCTCGCCGAGCACTGCGGCCAGAGCATCGAGGCGCTGACACGGGATACGGATCGCGACCGGTTCATGTCGGCCGACGAAGCCAAGGCCTACGGGCTGGTGGACGAGGTTGTGAAATCGCGCAAGGAGATTCCGGGCTTAAGTGACGGGAAGGAAGCGCCGAAAACCACTTGAAATCGGGAGGATGGCGCGCGCGGCCGAACTGGATTCGACCGCAGCCGGCCGTCCACCTGAAGGCAACGACGTCATGGCTCGACCGACCCAACTGGCAATGTGCAGCTTCTGCGGCAAGTCGCACGCGGAAGTGAAGCGGCTGATCCAGGGGCCGGGCGTCTACATCTGCGACGGCTGTGTGTTGGCCTGCAAGAGCGTGCTGGACAAGGAATTGCGCGCCGAGACCCGACGTCACCAACTGAAACTCAGCGTACCCAAGCCGTCCGAAATCAAACGCCAGCTCGATCTGCATTGCATTGGCCAGGACCACGCCAAGCGGACCCTCGCGGTCGCCGTGCACAACCATTACAAGCGCCTGCAGGCCGAGTTGGCCGCCAAAGACCCGGATCACCCGACACCGCGCGCCGATGACGTCGAGATCGAGAAAAGCAACATCCTCCTGATCGGACCCACGGGCAGCGGCAAGACCCTTCTGGCCCGAACCTTGGCGCGCGCCCTGGAGGTGCCTTTCGCCATCGCCGATGCCACCACCCTCACCGAAGCCGGCTACGTCGGCGAAGACGTCGAGAACATCATCCTCCGCCTTCTGCAAAACGCCGACTACGACGTCAAACGCGCGCAAATGGGCATTGTCTACATCGACGAGATCGACAAGATCGCGCGCAAGACGGAGAACGTCTCGATCACGCGGGACGTTTCCGGAGAGGGCGTGCAGCAGGCGCTCCTCAAGATCCTGGAGGGGACCATCTGCAGCGTGCCGCCACAAGGCGGCCGAAAGCACCCCCAGCAGGAGTACATCCGGGTGGACACAACGAACATTCTGTTTCTCTGCGGCGGGGCGTTTGTCGGGCTCGACCGGATTGTGCAGCGTCGGCTCGGGCATCGGGTGATGGGTTTCGGGGCCGTGGAGCGAAGCCGGCAGGCCGACGACGAGCGGGCCGGAATCCTCAGTCTGGTGGAGCCCGAGGATCTGTTGGCGTTCGGTTTCATCCCCGAATTCGTCGGCCGCTTGCCCGTTATGTCGGCCCTGCATGAACTCACGGAGGACCAACTGGTTTCCATCCTGACCGAGACCCGCAGCGCTCTGACGAAACAGTACGCGAAGTTGATCGCGATGGAGGGCGTGCTCCTCGAGTTCTCCGAAGACGCGCTCCGCGAGTTGGCGGCCCAGGCTCTGAAGAAGGGGACCGGCGCCCGCGCCCTGCGCAGCCTCATCGAAAAGGTCATGCTCGATGTCATGTACGATATCCCCAGCCAGGACGACATCGTCGGCGTCACCGTCACCCGGGCGGTCGTGACCGGTGAAGCCAAGCCGGTCCTGACGCGCAAGACCGACCAGGCCGCAGCCTGAGGAGCAACACTGCGCACCTCCGCAGTGGGTGGCTAGAGCACCGAATCTCGTTCGCTCAAGTTCAAACGACGCCCATGACGTTCCATCTCCCGTCGGAGACTCGGGAGACATTCTGGTGGACGCGGCCACCGCAGAGGCGCGGCGGGCGAGGTGCTGTGGGCGTTCGCCAAATCCCCAGAGGCGCCGAAGGATCCCCCTCTCCCGTCGAGCGGGAGAGGGGTGGGGTGAGGGGGCGGATGCACGGAGAGGTTGCCCCGAAAACTGGTAGGGCGCGACTCCGAGGAGGACTCGCGAGCGGGCCTCCGGGCGCGCCGGAAGAACGTGCCAGGTTGGATGCTCTTCCGGCGCCCTCGGAGAGGGCGCCCTACCTTTCATGCGAAGTGGTATCCCAGAATGGGTAGGGGGATTCATGGAGAGCCGCAATCTACTGGGGCGCGCGCGCAGGAGCCACGAGCTGAGGCCCCACAAGAATTCGGGGCGGAAAACGACTGGGACTTCTCTTTCCCCATTCGCGCGAAGGAGAGTCTCGAGCCCGTTTTTTTTCCTTTCCGCCAGGCGCTTTTTGCCTTTGCCTCTTCCCGCATTATGAGCCCGGACTTCCAACCCGCGGACTTCGTCGCGCAGCACGTGCGGGGCATCCCCCGCTCCGGCATCCGCGAGTTCTTCGACATCGTCCAGACGATGCCCGACGTGATTTCCCTGGGCGTGGGCGAACCGGATTTTGTCACGCCGTGGCACATTCGGGAGGCGGCCATCTACGCCCTCGAGCGCGGCAAGACCAGTTACACGTCCAATCTGGGTCTCCTCCGGCTGCGCGAGGCCATCAGCCAGTACGTCGCCCCACGGTTCGGTGTGCGTTACGACCCGGGCAACCAGGTATTGGTCGCGGTCGGCGTGAGCGAGGCCCTCGACATTGCCCTGCGCGCCGTGGTGAATCCCGGTGACGAGGTGCTCTACCATGAGCCCTGCTACGTCAGCTACTCCCCCAGCGTGACTCTGACCCACGGCGTGCCGGTCGCCGTCCCTTGCGCGGCCGACAACGGCTTCGCGCTGACCGCCGAAACCATCGAACGCGCCACCACCCCCCGCAGCAAGGTGCTCGTGCTGAACTTCCCCACCAATCCAACCGGCGGCACGATGACCCTTGAGGAACTGCAGCGCGTCGCCGAAGTAGCGCGGCGGCGCCGTCTCCTGGTCATCACCGACGAGATCTACTCGGAGCTGACCTTCGAGGGCGAGCATGTGAGCATCGCCTCGCTGCCGGGCATGGCGGAGCGCACGATTCTGCTGCACGGTTTCTCCAAGGCCTATGCCATGACCGGGTTCCGGATTGGCTACGCTTGCGGCCCCGTCGAGCTCATCGAGGCCATGATGCGGATCCACCAGTACTCGATGCTCTGCGCCAGCATCCTCAGCCAGGAGGCCGCCATCGAGGCCCTCGATCACGGCGCGGCGGACACGGCCGAGATGCGGGATCACTACCGCGTCCGGCGCAACTACATCGTAAACGCCTTCAACGCGATGGGACTGCCCTGCCACCGGCCGCGCGGCTCGTTCTACGCCTTCCCTTGCGTCCGCCAGACGGGGTTGACCTCGAAGGAATTCGCCGTCCGCCTGTTGCGCGAGGAGAAGGTCGCCTGCGTCCCCGGCCACGCCTTCGGTCCCAGCGGCGAGGGCTTCCTCCGCTGTTGCTTCGCTACCTCGCTCGACCTCATCGAGCAGGCCATGGAACGGATGGCGCGCTTCGTTCGAAGGCTGTGACGTGCCCGGATCCTCGGCTGCTTCCAAGCACCACGATGAGAACGTCCAACATCCAACGTCCAACATCGAACATCGAACGGACCCAGTAGTGCAATGTTGGACGTTCGAGGTTCGGCTGTTGTCCCCCTCCACGCACGGGAAGTGTCTGTGTTTGTACGCGAATACTCGTGCGGCGCTCGCCACAGACCGCGGCCTGTCGCGGGCGCCGTGGGCCGGCTCAGCCCCGATAGCGGGAGGCGTCCGACGGCCGGGTCACGCGGAGGAGGTAGACGGTCACGCCGGCAAGGGCCACCAGGTTCAAGACCTGGGAAACTCCATGCCACCTCCGAAAAGAGCGCTCGGCCACCTGTCGGATCTCGACGGAAACCCGCGGGTCGTACTTCTGCCAATGCAGGGTGCGCAGCTTTGGCTGGAGGCCGTAGCCGCCTACCGCGGCGAGAACCAATAACGCCCCCAGCAACGAAAGGGTCCAGCGAATCAGCGGCCGACCCAGATAGACGCACTCCGCCACGAGATGCACCAAGGCCAGGATGCTGCATCCGAGCTGCAGATAGAAGTAGCGCTCGAGGACAATCTGCGCCGCCGCACCCGCATAGAAGCGTCCGGCCGCTTCCCCGAACAGCTTCAGCATCGACTCCGAAAAAAAGGCCGGGCCGACGAAGAAAGTGAGAAACACCGTGGCCCCAAACCACACGGCGGCGTTGATCACCCCGACGATCCGCAGGAAACCTATCACGCCCGCAGGCTAAGAGACGCCCCGCCTCGTGCCAAGCCCGGAGTCGCGGGGGTGACCGCGGATCACGGAATGCAGACGCACAAGGAAGGAAAACCGCGGATGTCGCGGATCCACGCGGATTCCAGGGTGGTCTTCGCTTCCCACTGTCATCCGTGCCCATCGGCGCCCATCCGCGGCTGCCTCATCCGTGGTTGCCTCATCCGCGCCCATCCGCGGCGGTTCCCGGGCCGGACGATTGCTCGACCAACTGCCGCAAGCTCAGCGGGCGCGCGACGCTGTTCTCCGCCTCTTGAATCCGCGCCAGGTGACTGCGCACCATTTGTCGTTCGGGAGTTCCCTGGGTTGCCAGCTCCCGCCCGCCGACGGTTCGCATGGCCAGCAGGATGTCCTCCATCGTGATCCTCTCCGGAGGGCGGGCGGGCGAATAGCGGCTCTCGCGGTCGTAGACTTCCAACACCAGGCCGGCGTGGATCAGCGTGAGCAACAACTGACCGACCAGGCGCGTGGGGATCTCCGCTGCCCGCGCCAATTCCTGGGCGGACAACGGGCGTTCGCCATTTTGGAACCGCCGGGCAATCTGCGTCATGAGCTGGACGGCGGCGAACTCGCGTGCCGCCTGGTTGACGCCCTCGGCCAATCGTTCCTGGAGGTAGGCCTGTCGGTTCTGGAAGGCGTAGGCGACCTGGGCACCGAACAGCAGGATGATCCAGCCCAGGTACATGCCGATCATCAACACCGGCACCATGCCCAGGCTTCCGTAGATCGCGCTGTTCGAGGTGATGCGGGAGACGAACAGGACGCTGAGCTTGTTGTTGAGAAACCAGAGCAGACCGGCCGTCAACCCGCCCACCGCCGCCGCGGAAAACGGCACCCGCGTGTTCGGCAGCAGCAAGTAGATCATGCCGAACGTGAGCGAGAGCTGCAGCATGGGCAGCCCGATCCCAATCAGGCTGCGCACCAGCGGCGCGTCCAGCAGCACGCGCAGCGGACTCGCCTCCGAGAAATGCAACTGCGCGGTCGTCGTGAAGCCCAGCGCCGAGATCAGCATGATCGGCCCCAGCGTCATCGCCGCCCAATAGAGCACCACCCGCATATACCAGCTCCGACCCCGGGCAATGCCCCAGATGTCGTTGAACGTGGTCTCGATGCGCGCGAGCATCCCGAACGCCACGAAGATCAACAGCACCGCGCTGGTGGCGCCAATCGTTCCGCTCTGCGTCTTCTGGATGAACTCGTAGATCTTGTCGCCCGCCTCCTTGCGGGCGCGCAGGGCGTTGGCCCGACGCTGGGCCGCCGCCTCCGTTTCCTCGCCGTTCTCGTCCTCGACCGCGCCCACGTAGGGCGTGACCTGGTCCACCATCTGGTCGACGAACTTCCGGATGTAATCGGGCCCCTCGGTCTTGAGGATGCTGGTGGTGACACTGAGCACGAGGGCCAGCATGGGGATCATCGCCAGCAAGCCCGAATACGACAGCGCCGCCGCCCGGACCGGGCAGCGGTTGCGCACAAAGCTCCGCCCCACCATCACCCAGAAGTGCAGGAAGCTCCGCCATCGCGGCACCCGCGCCGGCCCCGCCGCCGCAATCGCCGAATCATCCACCAGTTTCTGCGCCTCCTCCTGTAACCGCTTCAACTGGGACAACGGTTCGCTCGCCATGGTGCCGCATGCTTACGTCGACCACCCCCGGCGCGCAAGGCGATTTGACATTTCCCCGAAACAGACTTCTGTCCTGGGACTTGCGGCTGCGACGACGGCCCCGGCGTCCTGCAGTAGCCGCGGACGTCAGTCCGCGCAGCTGCCCCGTGCCAGACAGCAGCGGCGACCGGGCGAACGCTCCCGGACGTCCGTGCCCGCGCACTTTCTGTCTGGCAAGCCGGCGGGCTTGCCCTATCCTCCGCCCCATGGACCAACTGCTGAAGCTGCTGCATGAGGACGCCACGCTGAAACCCTCCCAATTGGCGTCCATGCTGAACCTCACCGAGGCCGAGGTGCTCGCCCGCGTGAAGCAACTCGAGAAGGACGGCTTCCTCCTCGGTTACCGGGCCATCCTCAACGAAGAGAAGCTCGGGGTCGACCTCGTCCGCGCGGTCATCGAAGTGAAGATCACGCCCGAACGCGGCGCGGGCTTCGACCGTCTGGCCGAGCGCATCGCCAAATACGACGAGGTGCTCTCCTGCTACCTGATGTCCGGCAGCTACGACCTGCTCGTCATCGTGGAAGGCGACAACCTCCGCGACGTGGCCCGATTCGTCTCCGAGAAGCTCGCGACCGTCCAGGGCGTCCTGTCCACCGCGACGCATTTCATGCTCAAGCCCTACAAGGAGCAGGGCGTCCTCATGCTGCCGGAAAAAAACGAAGAACGCCTGGCCGTCACCCCCTGATCACCGTGTCCGAAAGGCGCGCCCTGATTCGGCAGGATCCGGCCGGATTTCGCGCCTGCTCTACACCACGTCACACCTCCATGGACCGTGCTGCCTCACCCCCGGCCCTCTCCCATCCGACGGGAGAGGGTGCCCCCGCACGGCAGGGGTGATGGCTCCTTCATGCCTCCAGGTGCAAACCCTGTTGTCGTTCTGTATGGCGAGCTCACGAAATCCCACCATGAACCTTCCATTCCACTCCGGCGCCGCCCTCCTGTTGGCCATGGCGACCTTCCTCGCGCCCGCCCGCGCGGGTTTGGTCGGCCATTGGAACTTCGACGAGGGGAACGGCACGACCGTCAGTGACAGTTCCGGGCTCGGCCACGACGGATTGTTGATCAACCCGAAGCCGGACACCTGGACCGCCGGCCGGAGCGGCGGTGGCGCCCTCTACCTCGACGGCACCACGGGAGCCAACTCCACCTACGTGACCATCGCCGACTCCGCCGCGCTGCATATCACCAGCGCGATTTCCTTCGCCGCCTGGATCCGGTGCGACGGGATCAGCCGCGATGGTCCCATCCTCACCAAGGAAGGTGATTGAAAGCTCTGCTACTGGTTCGGCACCTTCGGCACCGGCGGGGAAGGATCGAGCCCGGGGAACTTTGGCGTGTTGCTGGACGCGGACGGGAATCAGCCCTGGAGCATCTACGACCGCAACCAGGGCGCCCTGTTCCCGGGCCTCTGGATGCACGTCGCCAGCACCTGGGACGGCACCACCATCCGACACTACGTCAACGGTGTGCTCCTCTCCCAAACGGCGGACTTCCCGGGGCCGCTCCACGTGGCGGACGGGGCGCTGATCATCGGGGCCAATGTTCCCTACAACACTACCGCGTTCCAAGGCGCTCTCGACGAAGTCCGCCTCTACGACCATGCACTCACCGCCGAAGAGGTGAGCGCCCTGGTGGGCACGACGCCCCAGCGCGTCGGTTACTGGACCTTTGATGAGGGCGGCGGCACCAACGTCCTCGACCATTCCGGCCTGGGCAACCACGGCATCCTCGTCAACCCCACCGCCGCAACCTGGACCTCCGGCATCCGCAATGGCGCACTCTACTTCGACGGCACCGTCGGACCCGAGGCCACCTTCGTGCAAGTGGCGGATGCTCCGTCGCTCCGTATCGCGGGCTCGATTTCCTTCGCCGCCTGGGTGCGCTGCGACGATATCTCCCGCGACGCCCCAATTCTGGCCAAGGAAGGCGACGGCAAGCTGTCGTACTGGTTCGGTGCCTTCGGCCTGAGCTCCCAAGGCGCCGGCCCCGGGAACTTTGGGGTGCTGCTGAGCAACAATGGCTACCACCCCTGGACTCTCGAAGATCGCGACCAAGGCGCCCTTCCCCAGGGCGCATGGGTGCATCTGGCCAGCACGTGGGATGGCTCCACCGTCCACCACTACTTCAACGGCGAGGCACTGCCGCAAACCAGCGCCTTTGCCGGACCCATCCGCTACTCGGATGCGTTCCTGGCCATCGGCGTCAACTCCCTCTTCACGTTCGCCGACATCCGCACCGCCTTCCATGGCGCCATCGACGAGGTGTTGCTCTACAATCGTGCTCTCAGCTCGGACGAGATTCGAACTGTCTACCTGGAGTCAGCGTTCCGGATCACCTCCGTCGCGCCCGAAGGGAGCGACCTGCGCATCGCCTGGGCCTGCATTCCAGGCCGCCGGTATGTGGTCCAGACGACCACCCGCATCGGAACCGCCGGCCAGAGCGAATGGACCGATCTCACGCCGGCGATCGAGGTCCCCGCCGACTTCACCCAGGCCACCTACGACTACGTCCACGCCGGCGGGCTCGGCATCGGCTCCACCCTCTTCTACCGCGTGGCACTGCTCCCCTGACAGGCAGACGCCCTCGCTTCCCCGGGCGCCCGTCAGCGCGGCCCTCTTCCGGACCGCGGGTCTTCCTGACCCGCAGCCGCACGCGGAGCTTCCACCCTCGACTGCGACTCAAGACGAGTCGCGGTCGTGCCGCTGCGCTGCCGTGCAGAGTCGCTGTTCCAGACTGGCGCCCGAAAGCGGCGCGGCGGCGCGCGCACTCCACGACGCTGGCGCGATTTCGATCACGCCCCCACCCGCGGCTGGCATCCTGGGCTGCGCCCGCCTCGGGCGCTGGGAGCGCCGCAGCGGAGCAGCGCTCCGGTTTCGGGAGCCGCCCTCGTTGGGGCGAGCACATCTGCGGCTGAGACGGCCGCAGCCCGGAGGGCCTCGAGCTGGATCGCGCCCTGGAATCGGCGCTCGTGCGCCTGAAGACCGACGACCGGCAACTGACCGAGGCCAGTGCTGGACAACGACGCTCTGCTGGCCTTGCTGGCTGGCCGGCCGGTGGCCATCGTGCGCGACGTCGCGGATGCCTCACGCGCCCAGCTCGTGTTCGTCAGTCCCGAGGATGCGCAGGCCTTGGGACTGCCGTGAGTCGGCTTCGGCACCGGGCGGCGCGGGCGAAACCATCGGGCTCTGACGGTGTTAGATGGGCATGGAACTGGAGAGTCTGATTGCCTTGGCGCGGGACCAAGGAGCGAGTGACCTGCATCTCGAACCCGGCCTTCCGGTCGCGATACGAGTGCGGGGCGCGCTCCGGGTGGCAGGAGACCCGGTCCCCGCCCAGGCGCTCCTCGTCGCCGCCCAGGAACTAGTGGGGGAGGAACAGTGGGGGGCCTTCCTGGAACGAAGGTCCCACGACTGTTCCCGCACCATCCAAGGTGTGCGCTGCCGGATCAACGTGCTGCAGAGTTCACGCGGTGTCGGACTTGCGATCCGCCTCCTGGCCTCGTTCCCAGCGACGTTGGAGCGGCTCAATCTGCACCCGGACCTGCGCCGTCTGGTGGATCGCCCCAACGGCCTGGTCCTGATCTGCGGCCCGACCGGCTCCGGGAAGTCGTCCACGCTCGCCGCCTTGATCCAGGAGATCAACCTGAGCGAAGCCCGTCATGTCATCACCGTCGAAAGCCCGATCGAGTACTTCATCCGACCGCGCAAGGCCTTCGTGCGACAGCGGGAGGTGGGACGCGACACCCCCTCGTTCGAACAAGGCCTGATGGATGCGCTCCGGGAAGACCCGGACGTGGTCATGGTGGGCGAGATCCGCGAGCCGGAAACGATGCGCCTGACATTGAACGCGGCGGAAACGGGGCACCTGGTGCTGACCACCGTGCACTCCGCGACGTGCGTCGAGGCGCTACAACGGATTGTCTCCGCCTTTGCGCCCGAGACGCAGGCCGCGGTAGCCGCGCAGTTGGCCGACGTCCTGGTGGGGGTCGTGGCGCAGCGGCTCGAGTACCGGCCCGACCTCAAGATCCGCGTCCCCGAATGCGAGGTTCTCGTCCCCACCAACCCGGTCAAAGCCCACCTCCGCAGCCGCGAGCTGTTTCGCATCGCCTCCGTCTTGGAAACCGGGGCCGACGCCGGAATGTGGACTTGGGATCGCTACCGACGTTGGCTCCGCCAGCGGAGTTCCTTCTGGACCCCGGGCCAGGATGCAGAGTCCCCCGACACCGAAGCGGGCGGGCCTGCCCGTGTCCCGCCCCCTCCGGTCAGCCACTCTCCTCAGCCGGGCAGGAGCGCCGTCAGCCCAGCCAGCGGCGCCCCTCCAGGTTCTCCTCCCGCCCCGTCGGAGGCCGGCCGACGAATCGAGATTGAGCCGGTTGAAGGCGGGTTGGAGGGCCTGTTCCGCAAGTTGCACTAGCCCGCGAGTGTCACGCTCCCCGTGTGAACCTGCCAGTGGCAGTCCAACCACGGATGGCGGATGCCTACGGACGGGAAGTGGTTGCGCCGTAGAGGGGTTCACCCCACAGTTGGAGGAGGGAATACCTCCTCGATCCGTGTTCATCGGTGTTCATCCGTGGTTCTTTCCTCATGGATCTGCCTTCAACCGCGGGATTTGGGCAGAGCTGGAGCGCGACACGTCCCGGGTCGCAGCAGCAACGACAGGCCAGGAGACACTCGAGGGTTCGATGGCCCGTCCGCCTAGCCCGAAAATCTCACGATGGATGAGTGCATGAGATTTCCGGGCTCAGGCAAAACCGCGCCGGAAGTGTAGAAAATGGAAGAAAACGGTCCCTCCCATCCGCCTCTGAGAACGAACAGCATGTGGAGTGCATGGCCGGGCGCACGCCAGGGTGTTCCTCTCAAGAAGGCGCGGTTTTGCATTCTAGCCGGCATATTTCACACCCCCGCGGGTGCACACTGGATCGGCGCACCGCAGAGGTGTGAAATGTGCCGGCTAGTGGGGCTGCTGCCCGCCGGGACGGCGTGCGGTCCGACGGAGCGCGACCGGCCTGCCTTGCCGCAGCCTTGGCGGAGGCAGGCCCCTCGGCCGCAGCAGCTACCAGAGCGCGAGAAGCACTCGAGGGTTCGACAGCGCGTCCGCCCACCGGAGCGCCGGCATGTTGCCGGCCAGGGGTGCATCCATCTGGGCCGCGTGGAACGCGGCGCTCCGCAGGGGCTTCAGGGTGATCCGGTGAAGAGCCCCACCTACTCGATGGTCAGGTCGAGCGTGCCGACGAGCGTTCCCCCCAGGGCCCCCGTCTCCTGCGTCATCGTCACCGTGTAACGTCCCGGACCGACCTTCGGGCCTCCCCATGAGACCCCGCAGTTCCCGCCTCAGCCATACTCCATCGTCTTGGCCAGCAGTTCCTTGCCGGCTGCGTCCGCGATGCGGATCCGGGGTGGCGCATCGGTCGTCCGACCCCCGTCGCCCGTGACCCGCCGGAAGCGGGTGAGAACCTCGTGCCCCTTGCCGAGGATGCTCGGTTCGAGGTAGATCTGGGTGCCGTTCTTGAAGACCGCGGACTCTTTCGCGTCCGAGCTGTAACGGTCCTGTTCCTTGACGGCCCGGACCTTCAGCGTAGGCTGCCCCAGCACCACCTCGACGGTCTTCCCGGCTTCCAGTGTCGCCTGCGGGCCCTCTGAGAACGACAGTTGCCATTGCTTCTCGTTCTCGCGCCCGTAGGTCAAATCGCCGCGCAGCAGCGAGTAGGATCCGACCGGCAGTTGGCCCTGCAAGTCCGCCACGCTGAAGTACACGGTCTGGTCGCTGACGCCGCGCAGGGAGAGGTTGTTGACCGTGGCCCGCAGCGCGTTCGTGCCCGCCAAACGAACCGCCAGGGCGCCCGTTGGAGACGTGTCCTTGGTCAACACCGCCCGCGCCACATGCCCTTGGGAGCGTTTGCCCTCCAGCCGCACGCGATAGAACTCGCCGTTGCACCGCACCAGGCTGCTCAGCGTCTGCCGCGGGAGGTAGACCTCCGGCCGGATCGCGGTGTCGCCCACCAACAGCGCGCAGCTCGAGGAACCAAAGCGGTCGAAGGCGCCTCGGAATCCGTTGGCGAACAGGATCATTCGCACTGGCGTCCCGTTGATCTTGGATGTGCCTTCCAGGACACACGCCGGGCTCCAGATGCAGTCGGGCTCGGAGTTGCCGTCATAGAACGAGGCCTGCAGCAGCACCCGGAAAAGGAACTCGCGGCCGTCCTCGGCTTTCAACCTGAAATCCGGGGTGATGAACTCGACGCTCGTCGACCCCGCCGCGCGCGTCGGGGGGATGCGCTCGTTGTCCGCAAGCGCCCCGTCGGCGTTCAAGTCGAAGTAGAAAGCCAGCGCCCGCCGACCTTCGTATTCGAGTGCCGACCACCGGCGTCCACCCAGGCTGAAATGGGCAACACACTCGATGCCCTTGGCTTGTTTCCGCACCGCCCGGATAAACGGGTCCTTGGCCGCTTCCGCCTCCGAACCGCCGTAGCCGTAGTAGGAGTGATACTGGATGTCATCCGCCGCGCCGGTTTCGACGCGGTAGTTCAGTTCAAAGACCACGGCCCCCGGCGGTGCCTCGGACAGATTGGCGACTGAACCGGAATCCTGCTGCGCCGGCGGAGCAGGCGTCAGCTTCACCGCCGCTGCCGGCGATGAGTCCGCCCGATGACACGCAGTGCCCAGACCCACCAGCGCTACCACGCCAAGTGCCAGGGTCCGCGTCGAGACGGATTTCATAGCATGAAGGAGGTTTCGTTGCGCGCGCGACACTCTGCTCGGACGGCCGCGGTGGGTCAAGTGCCCACCAGGAACCCGGATCCTCGCGTGAGTGGCGCGGTGGGCTCGGTCGTCCCCCGTCAGCGCGCAGTTTTCGCCCCTGCGGCCGTGCCGCGGGCGAGCCTCGAGGGCACGCGCGGGAGCCGCAATGCCGGCGTCGGCTTCGCTCCCCCCAGCCACAACCGCACTGGCTCGCTGAGATCGTCCATACAGTAGGGCAACGTCTCGTGCGTCGCTCCCGCTACCACCAGCAACTGGCTGCCGGGCGCCGCCAGGGCATGCAACCGCCGCACGTCCGACGCAGGCGTGATGTCGTCTCTTTCTCCGGCCACAAACAGGGCGGGCACCGGAGCCCGCGCCAGCACTGTCGTCGTGTCGAGCGCGCCGGGCGCAACACCCAACAGCCCCGGCAGCCGTCTCAGCCCCGCCCTGACGCAGGCCGCCGGGACCAACGGGGCGTAGCCGCGGCGGACGTTGAGGACAGAACGCGACAGCTCTGCGTAGGGGGCAATGGCCACCACCCGGCGGACCCGCGGGTCCACGCCTGACCACCGCAGCGCCAGCGCCGCCCCGTACGAGTAGCCGACAACCGCCACGGGCTCGGTCACGCGGCCGTTGCCTGCCAGCACATCCAGAAGCCGACTGAGATCGCCAGCCTCCCGCACGCCGAAGTGGATCTGCTTCCCGGTCGATTGGCCGTGCCCCCGCAGATCCACCAGCACGCAACGCCAGCCGTCCTGCGCCAGGCGCAACGCCCATGGTTCCATCACCCTCTGGCTCAGCCCGTAGCAATGCAGCAGCACGACGGTGCCCCGCGGGGACGCGGTGTGGGGCGTCGGCGAGCCGGGGACGGTGGCGCGCGTGGTGAACCGGGCGCGCGGAGAACCCTTCTCAACCCAGTTCGTGCCGGACACCTGCATCTCATAGTCCGCGGGTTCCACGACACGATACGCCAGCCGGGCGTCGGGCGGGCAGACTTCCACGTAATCCGCTGGAAAGTGGTCGAGGTAGTCCCCGCCGAAGGCGAGCGTCACCGGTGCTTGCGGTGCAAACCAAGAGGGATACGTGTTCGGCGCCTGGGCCAACCTCCGGGCCATGAAACCCCCGCAACCCGCGCTCCCCCATCCCCCGACGAGCAACAACACCAACCAACAGAGCCTGCTGGATCTCATTCCGAAAGGTCGCATCCGTGAATCCCCGTCACCACGTGCTGAAGTGCCGACGCGCCGGCGGATCGAAGCGGCAGTAGTGCTGTGGATGCGCACACACCTCCGCGATCAGCCCCTCCATCTCCCGGTAGAACCGGATTCCCGGCAACGGGGGCCTGCCTGTTGCCGGGCGTTCCCGGTTCCTTGGTCTCG
>CAYSPU010000141.1:0-15675 GCA_964432995.1 uncultured Verrucomicrobiota bacterium | reverse complement strand
AAACCCAGCAACAAACCATTGAGAAAAGTACCAAATCAGTTTCAGGACTTGACCGCGGTTCAGGGTTCACGGTTCACGGTTCAGCGGTTCAGGGTTCAGCGGTTCAGGGGTTCACGGTTCAGGGGTTCACGGTTCAGGGGTTCACGGTTCAGGGTTCAGCGGTTCAGGGTTCAGCGGTTCAGGGTTGAGCGGTTCAGGGTTCAGCGGTTCAGCGGTTCACGGTTCAGCGGTTCAGGGTTCAGCGGTTCAGGGTTCAGCGGTTCAGGGTTGAGAGGCTTGGCGTGCCGACATGCCGACGTGCCGACATGCCGACGTGCCGACGTGCCGACGTGCCGACATGCCGACGTGCCGACATGCCGGCAAATCCTACCTGCCGGCCACCGTCCAGGAGAGCCGCCCCCCTCGTTGCGGGTCAAGGGTAACGGTGCTGCCGTCCGGTCGGTGGACGATGACCGCCGAGCAATTGGCCGCCAAGGGCTCGACCTCCACGGTGACCATGCGCCCCTTTCGATCCGCGCGCACCGCGAGGTCCAGAGGCCCAAAGGGCGTCGCGATGCCCTTCAAGCGGGTGACCATGCCCGGCCCCGCCCACTCCGAAGGAAAGCCCTCCAGCAAATGAAGCTCGGTGCCGCGGTCGAGTGCCAACAGGTGGATCACCCAGCGGATAAACTCGGCGCTCGCCCAGTTGTGGGGCATGTCGCCCACCTTCCTGAAGGGGGCGCCGTGGAGCGACTGTTCCTCGCGCCAGACGAGCGTGGGGGCGGCGTGGTTGGCGTAGGCATAGAGGGCCTGGGCGGACTTGCGTCCCTTGCCCTGCCAGAGCCAGGCGTGCCCGTAGAACGACGCGAAGTAAGTCCAGAGGCCGGTCGCATCCCAGCCGGTGCCATAGACCATCCCCTCGCGTTCCGTGGCTTCGAGCATGGCCAGGGTGCTGGCGACCAGCGGATCGTTTCGTTCGAAGATCTGCCCCGGATACGTTGCGTGGCAGAAGGTCCATTGGGCGCGTTGGGGCAGTTCGCTGCCGGCGTTGGCCATGCAGATCGGGACATACGAATGGCCATGGGGATCCAACTGGACGTCGCGCGCCGCCGCCCGCCGGAATGCGGCGTAGAAGTCGTCGTATTCCCGCTGCCAGCGCGCCGCCGCTTCCGCCTTCCCCAACCAGCGCGCCGCCTCTACCAAGGCCCGCAACCCCACCAGGTTCCAGTGGGTATTCGAGAACTCGGCACGGTTGAATCCCGTGGCAAGCCCGGACAACCCCCCGTCGATTTCGCCAGGGGGGTGCAAGCCGTCGTCGAGAGCCGTGTCATTTTCGAGACTGCGCCGGCGCAACGTGAGGATGTGGCCGGCTGCCCGCTCGAGTTGGAGCCAGACCGATTCGAGCCAGGCCGGATCCTGGGTGAGCAGGGCATGGCGCGCGCAGGCCCAGAGAACAATGCCGTTCTCCTTGAAGTAATGCGGGCTCAACACCTCGAAGGCGCCCGACGGTTTCTGCTGTTGGAGCATGTAGGTGATCCCACTTCGCGCTTCTTTTCCCGCGCCGATCATCGTGGCCGCCTCGAGGAGGAACGCGCCGTCCACGATCCACAATCCGCGATAGCAGGTTGGCCCCACCTGAAAGACCGGCAGCCCGCTCTTGATTTCGCGGGCCTGCCAGATGTTCCGAATCGAAGAGTCCACCAGCGCTTGAATGCCCGCGTCCGGCACCTCCACGCGCCCAAACGGCAGCGGCCCCTTCTCCCACCACGCCACGGCCCGACGCCGACACGCGCGCGCCCGGCTCAGCGTCGTCGGCTCCACCGCGATCGAACCGCCGCCGCAATGGAGGACGAAGAACTCCGCCCGGCGTCCGGCGGCGATGGTCAAGGGCTCGAGCTGAATCAGCCGGCGCGGCCGCGCCGCGTCCGCCAGACCGGTCATCGGCAACGACGCGGTGATCGTCTCCTGCTCGTTCACCACGACCCGCTGCGCTCCCGGCGCAAAGTGGAAATCCAGCCGGGTGTCGACAATCAGGCGCGGGGCAATCGTTCGCGGCTCCTTCCCGCGGTTCCAAACGCGGACCAGAATCAGGTCGTTGCGCGGCGGGCCGGCTGCGTCGCGATTCACATTCCCATCGTTCCGCCGTGGCGACTCTGCCGACCATCTTCTGGCGGATGGCAACTCGGTCGCCGCAAATGCCTCCTCCACGATCTCCAGGTCATCCGCCGCGCGCACTGTCCGCACGATGGGCACGCGCGGTGAAACCAGCTCCTGCTTCCGCCACCGGACCTCCGTGCTGACCTCCACCCCGATGCGCGTGCCGAACTCGCGATTACCCTGGCGATAGTGGTAGAGAAGTTCGCCGCTCCGATCGACCAGCGTCTTGTGGGGATCATCCGGTAGACAGATAGCGGTCTGCCATTCGGGCGGCGTGTAGCGGAAGTCCACCGGACCCAGACAATCCTCGCCGGACAGAAGGCGGATCCCGGGGAGAATGAGCGCCGTTACCGCCCAGATCGTGCATCGCCCGAACAGCAGACGCCTGCGCGCGCGCTGGTCTTTGTATCGCGGTCGCGTTGGCTCTTTGGTGGGTTGCATCTTGCGTCGCCCTCGGAGAGGTCGCCCTACCTGGTTCCAGACTTCGAGGGCGACAGTAGAGCCGCCGCCGCCTCGGGACAAGACGGAAGGCGGCAGGGACGTCCGTGGAAGAGCCGCTGGACAGCATTCCGCCGTGCCGATGTGCCCGCTGCCAGGCCACCAGAACCCGTATCTCCGGGGCAGTCCTCGCCGACACGCACGAGGCGCTGGCCAGGTGCCTCCGGGATGCCGAGGGCAACAAGAGCTACTGACGACAGCCGGAGGTCCTGCTGTTCTTATCCGCGCTCATCAGCGAAATCCGCGGTTCAAGCCCGAGATTTCGCTTCGCGTTCGGCATCGAGTTGGCTACAAGAGGGTCACGCGCATGAAGGTCACGATGTTCATTCCCTGTTTCATCGACCTGTTCTATCCGCAGGTCGGGATCAACATGGTGCGGATCCTCGAGCGCCTGGGGCACACGGTGGAATGCCCGGAATCCCCCGCCTGCTGCGGTCAGCCCGCCTTCAACACCGGGTATTGGCCGGAGACACGGTCGGTGGCGGTGCGCGTGCTCGAGCAGTTGCGCGACGCGGAAGTGGTGGTCATCGCCTCGGGCTCCTGCGGCGCGATGCTCAAGGTGTTTTATCCCGAACTCTTCGCCGGCACCCCGCACGAAGCCATGGCGCGCGAACTGGCGCCCAAGTGCTACGAGTTCTCCGCCTTCCTCGTGAACCGGCTCGGTGTCACCGATCTCGGCGCCCGGTTCCCCGCCCGGGTTACCTTCCACGACGGTTGCCACGGCTTGCGCGAACTCGATAACCGCCAGCCCGCCCGCGAACTCCTCGGGCACGTCCGCGACCTCGAACTGGTCGAGATGACCGAGGCCCAAACCTGCTGCGGCTTCGGCGGCACGTTTTCCGCCAAGTTCCCCATGATCTCGACCGCCATGGGGGAGGGGAAGTGTGCTTCCGCCCTCGAGACCAAAGCGGAGTACATCGTTTCGAACGACTCGAGTTGTCTGATGCACCTCCAGGGTCTGATCGACCGACAACGGAAACCGCTGCGGACCCTGCACCTGGTCGAGGTCCTCGCCCGGTCATGAGCACGCCCATCCAGCAGTTCATGGCCGATGCCCGCCGCCTGACCGCCGACCTCCGGCACCGGCAGCTCGTCCATACCGCCCTCAGCAATTACGCCGTCAAACGCGACGAGAAGAAGGCCCTCTTCCAGGACTGGACCGCCGGACGCCAAACCGCCGCCACCATCAAGTGGGAGGCGGTGCACGGGCTCGATTCCCACCTCGAACAGCTCGCCCGCCGACTCGAGGCCCGCGGCGCCAAGGTCCATTGGGCCCGCGACGCCGCCGAGGCGCGCACCGTCATCATCGACATCCTCCGGCAGCGCCAGGCCCGCTCCGTCGTCAAATCCAAGGCGATGACCGCCGAGGAGATCCACCTCAACGACGCCCTCGAAGAAGCCGGCTGCGAAGTCGTCGAGTCCGATCTCGGCGAGTTCATCGTCCAATTGCGGAACGAGCCTCCCTATCACATTGTCTTCCCGGCGATGCACCTGACGCGGGGGGAAATCAGCGAGCTCTTCCAGCGGAAACTGGGCACGCCGGCCACCGATCAGCCGGAGGAACTGACGGCCATCGCCCGCCGGCACCTCCGGCAGAAATACGTGCGCGCCGACGCCGGCATCACCGGCGCCAACTTCGCCGTCGCCGAGACCGGGATGATCGCGGTGACCGAGAACGAAGGAAACGCCCGTCTGACCGCCGCCCTGCCGCGGACGATGATCACGCTGGTGGGGATCGAGAAGGTGGTGCCGCGCCTGGCCGACCTGGCCCTGTTCTGGCCCATGTTGGCCACCGTCGGCGCCGGACAACTGATCAGCGGCTACAACACCCTCTACGGTGGCCCCCGCCAGCCCGGCGAGGCCGATGGCCCCGAGGAATACCATGTGGTGCTCCTGGACAACCAGCGGACCACACTGCTTGCCGACCTCGAGCAACGCGACGCCTTGCACTGCATCCGTTGCGGCGCCTGCCTGAACGTCTGTCCCGTCTATCGCAACGTGGGCGGGCACACGTATGGCACCACCTACTGCGGACCCGTCGGCGCGGTGATCACGCCGCACCTGCGCGGGCTGCAGGAGTGGAAGCACCTCTCCTACGCCTCCTCCCTCTGCGGCGCCTGCACCGAGGCCTGCCCGGTCGGCATCGACCTGCACCGGCACCTGCTGCAAAACCGACGCAACGGCATGGTGCAACACCCGCGCTGGTGGGAACGCTGGGCCTTCGTCGCGTTTGCCCGCATCGTCAACTCCCGCGGCTTCTGGTCCTGTGTCACCCGCCTCGGACGCATCGGACAGAAGCTGCACCCGCTGGTTCTCGGCACGCGACTCGACCCCGCCTACGCCTGGACCAAGACCCGCAACCTCCCGCCCATCGCCCGCCAGACCTTCAAGGAATGGTGGAGAAAACGCTCATGAACGCCCGCGAACAAATCCTCTCCCGGATTCGCGACGCGCTCCGCCGAACCGCGCACCGACCCCGGGTTCACGGGGCCCAACCGCTTCCCGAGGGCGGACCGAAGTTCGATTTCCGGCCGATCCTGCCGGCCGTAGGTGCGTCCTTCGAGGAACGCCGCGCCCAGTTCGCCGCCAATTCCCGGGAACTGAAAACCGACTTCGTCTGGCTCCCCAACCCGGCCGACCTGGAGAACACCCTGATCGGCCTCCGCGATCGCGACGGCTGGAAGAACGTCGGAGCGCACTCCGGCCAACTGGCGGACCGCGCCGTGCGCGCCCTTGCTCTGCCGACGGTGCGCACCGATCAGCCCTACGACGTGGCGGCGCTCGAGCGTTGCGACGCCGGGATCAGCGAATGCGACGCGCTCGTCGCCCAAACCGGTTCCGTTGTCGTCAGCAGCCGCGGCGGCGGCGGACGTGCCCTCTCCGTTCTCCCGCCGCACCACGTCGTGCTCGCCCGTCAGGAACAGTTGGTGGGCGGATTGCCCGAGGCGTTCGCGCTGCTCGAACGCCGATACGGCGCCGACTATCCCAGCATGATCTCCTTCATCACGGGACCGAGCCGCACCGGGGACATCGAACGCATCCTCGTCCTGGGCGCCCACGGCCCCCGGCATCTGACCGTGATTTGCGTGGCGGACGGGAAGTGACAGGAACCGGAAGTCATTGGAAGAGGGGAGAGCGAAGAGAGGAGAGGGGTTGGGAGGTTCAGGGTTCAGGGTTCACGGTTGGATGGTTCACGGTTCAGGGTTGGGGGCACAGTGCGTTCTGCAGGGCGGCACGATTCCGTGACCATTCTTTGCGGTTCTCTGCGTGCTTCTGTTGAAACCCAAGGCCGTGGAACTCATTGCTTCGGGGTTTGGAACAGAAGCACGCAGAGAACCGCAAAGGGCCTGCTCGAAGTGTCGGTCTCTTGTCCCTGCGCCCGCCAGTCGAAGTGGGGGCATTTCCGGGCTAGGCGGTGCCGGCGCATCGCGTGAATCCGTCGGCTTTCCTTACACTGTCAGTCGTCATCCCTTAGTCCATTCTGCGACAACAATCTACGGGCTCAGGAGCGCTATCTTGTCAGCAAGCCTGGTAAGAGGGTTTTACAGAACGGCATCGACAGTATGTCATAGTATAACGCGCGACGATGCTGGGTGCGGCAGGAGAGATCATGTATCGCTTTCAATACCAACGTGATGCAGGTTCAGTTCGGCTCTGAGCTCACAAGCACGGTTCGCTTGGTCTGCGGCCTGCTAGCCGACTTGCTCGCGGTTCCCGGTTCCTGGCTGTGCCACGAAGTCGGATAGGGACGCGGCACGGATCAGCGAGCTCGGGGTGCCGCTTTGCACAGTGCCTGGCACGGTGTGCACGTGCCTGGTTGCACGATGGTGCCGTCGCTGGCGGGATGGTGATACGCCCTCGGCACGCACGGACACGTAGGTCATATGCGACTGTTATATCGCGGGGTTGTCCTCGCCACCTCACTCCTCGTTCCACTTCTCACCTCAGCCCAAGGCCTGCCGCAGGAGGTCCCCGGGGAGATCGTTCAGGTCATCTACGACGGCATCCCCGGCACGGCCGTTGGCGATCTCAAGAATGATCCGTCCTACCCCGACAATCCCACGAGGGTGATCCCGCTCACGGAGAACGTCGAGGCTCCCGCCAGTTTGGGCGACGCCTTCGGAAGCCGCATTCGCCTGCAACTGATCGCCCCGGAGACGGGCAGCTACACGTTCTACGTTGCGAGCGACGATAGTTCCGAACTGTGGCTGAGTACGGACGAAAACCCGGCCAATGCGACCTTCATCGCATCTGTCGCCAGTTGGACGGACGCTCGCCAGTGGACGAAGGAACTCAACCAGCAGTCGGCTCCGATTTCGTTGGTCCAAGGACAGGCATACTACCTCGAAGCCCTGCACAAGGAGGGGGACGGCGGCGAGAACCTCGCTGTTGGCTGGAAGTTGCCCGGTTCGACCGCCGACCCGAGCGTGATCCCGCTCGCCTACACCCTGCCCTATGTCAGCACCCCGCGGGCGCCGAGCTTCGCCTCCGAACTGACCGGCGTCACCGTCCTGCAAGACCGGTCGGTCTCGATCCGTCCCAAGCTGGACGCTTCCCCGCCGCTCCAATTCCAGTGGTACCGGGGAACGGAACCGATTCCTGGCGCCACGTTCCCCGGCTACAGTCTCGTCGCCACGCTCGCCGACCACGGCGCCATCTTCAGCCTGCGGGTCACGAACAGCGTCGACCAGACCTATGCCATCAGCTCGGACATCACTCTGACGGTTCTTGGACAGCTCCCGGCCCCGGAAATCCCGGGCGAAATCGTCCGGGTCTTTTATGAGCCAATTGCCGGCGGGTTCATTGAGTTTCTGACCAGTGCGGCGATCTTCCCTGACGACTACACACGCGTCGTGCCGCTGTCTGATGTCTTGGCCACCCCGGAGAATCAGGGCGATCAATACGGCAGTCGCGTCCAGGCCTACGTGATTCCCCCGCAGACCGGGAACTACACTTTCTGGGCTGCCGGCGACGACCAGACCCAGTTGTGGCTGAGCACGGACGACCAGCCGGCCAACCGCCAACTCCTTGCCAGGGTCGAGGGCTGGACTGCTGCCCGCGCCTGGGATTGGGAACCCGGCCAGCAGTCGACCCCCGTTTCTCTCGTGGCCGGTCAGGCCTATTACCTCGAAGTGCTTCACAAGGATGGCGGCGGCGGTGATCACTTCGCCGTCGGCTGGCAGTGGCCCGATGCCACCCTGGACCGCCCGCTTTCCCTCGAGTACCTCTTGCCTCACGTGGCCAACCCGCGCGCGCCCACGTTCCTCGCCGAAGCCGAGACGCGGACCGTGTTCGAGGCCAGGCCCTTGTTGCTGAGCTTCAAACTGGACGCGTCGACCCCGCTCACCTGCCAATGGTATCGGGGCGCTGACCCTATCACCGGGGCCATCGCCACTACGTACTCCTGGACTCCCACTGCCGCCGATTCCGGGGCCCAGTTCTCTCTGCGCGTCACCAACAGCCTCGGCGACGCCACCAGTCCCACCATCACGTTCACCGTGCTGGAGGACCCGCTCGTAACCTTCCCGGACCCGATCCTCGAAACCGTCGTCCGCGAACACGTCGCCAAGCCATCGGGCACCTTGCGCACCAGCGATCTCCTGTCGCTCACCAACCTCACGAGTAGCAGTCGAGGCATCACCAGCCTGTCCGGCATCGAAGCCGCCACCAACCTTGTCCGGGTCGACCTGCGCTTCGAGCAAGTCGCCAATCTGGCGCCGTTGTCCAGCTTGCCGCACCTGACCAGCCTCTTTCTCCGGGACCTGCCCCTCACTAGTATCCAACCTCTCACCACCATTCCTGCCCTGACGGAGCTGTGGCTGCTCGAGATCAACCTTGCCGACTTCGACCCGCTGTCCCAACTCGTGAATCTGCAGAGCCTCTACCTGCAAGGCTGCAACCTGACGGAACTCGGTTTCCTCAGTTCGCTGTCCGGGCTCCGCGTGCTTTCGCTGGTGAACCAAGACCGCATCGACAACCTCAGCCCGATCTCGGGACTGGTGAACCTCGAGAGCCTGAGCCTGTATCTGGGGAGCAGCCCCACGTACGACCTGACCGCGCTGGGGCCTCTCACCAAGCTGACCGGTTTGGGTGTCGGATCCGCCGACCTGGGCCAGCCCGCCGCCGTCACCGGCCTGGAAGTCCTCAACGGTCTGCCGGTGCTCCGTAGCCTTGCCTTCAGGAAATGCACCGTTTCCGATTGGACGCCGGTGACCATGCTGACGAGCCTCGAGGACCTCCAGCTTTACTCCTGCAGCCTCGACAGCCTGAGCGCTTTCTCCAATCTCACCGGCCTCCGCAACTTGGGCATCCAGGAAAACGGCATCACCGACATCGCCGCGGTCGCCTCCATGCCGTTGCTCGAAGACCTGCGGATGACCGGGAACCCGGTTGGCAACCTCGACGCGCTGAGCACGCTGACGCTCTTGACCTACCTGGATGCCGACTCCTGTGCGTTGACCAACATCACTGCCCTCTCGGGGCTCACGAGACTCAAGCAGGTCAATCTCAGTGGCAACCTCCTCACCAACATCGACGCGTTGGCTGGACTCGACCTGTGGACGGTCTTCCTGGACATGAACGTGCTCGATGTGTCTGCAGGTTCCGCCGCCCTGTCGGTGATCCAGACCCTGCAATATCGCGGGACCTGGGTTTCTTACGAGAACCAGCAGACGGCTCCCTCGATCTACCACCAGCCGATATCGCAGTCGGCCCGGGCCGGTTCCACCGTCACCTTCAGCGTGGGAGCGAGCGGAGCGACCGCCTATCAATGGAGGCACAACGACGAGCCGCTGGACGGCCAGACCAGCGCCACGCTGACGCTCGTCAACGTCCAGCAAGCCCAAGCCGGCCGCTACCAGGTCGAAGTCTCCAACGCCCTCGGCTCCTCCCTCAGCCAGGAGGCTACCCTCACTGTTGTCGACGATACCCCCGTGGCGTTCGCGGATGCCAACCTCGTTACGGTCCTTCGCGAGCAACTGAACAAGCCAACGGGTGACATCACCGAGTTCGACATGCTGACGCTCACGGCCCTGAACGCTGGGTGGCGCAACATTCAAGACCTGACGGGGCTCGAGGCGGCGATGAACCTGGAACATCTGTTCCTCGTGGGCAATCCGCTGACCAATACTGCGGCGTTGAGCGGGTTGCCCAATCTGCGTTACCTGGAATTGGGAGGTACGGGTGTCACCGATCTGAGTTCGCTGAGTTCCCTGGTCAATTTGGAGTGGTTATTCCTTTACGACTGCGGGCTGACCAGCCTTCCGGACCTCTCGGCCCTGGCCAGACTGCGCTTCTTGAATGTGGAGAGAAACCATATCGCGGACCTGGGTCCGGTTGCCACGCGGAGCACTCTGGAAACCCTGCTTGCCGGACAGAATCCGGTGCAGTCCCTGGAGCCGTTGCTCGCTCTCCCGCACCTCAGCCAGTTGTCAGTGGGCACCTTGACCAACGTTGACCTGAACCCCGTGGCCCATCTGCCCGCGCTGCGGAATCTGTACCTGCAAACCTGCCGAGGCGTGGACCTGTCGCCCGTCTATGGCCTGACCGCCCTCCAGAGTTTGACGGTTGCCGATTGCCAAATCGTGAACTTGAGCGTGTTCTCGCGCTTGGTCAACCTCATGACGTTCAACTTCCCCAATAACGGAGTGACCGACATCGGGGTTGTCTCGGGGATGCCGAACCTCCGGGACCTGCAGTTCTATGGGAATCCCATCGCCAACCTCGAGCCGGTCCGGGCGCTCGTCCATCTCCAGAACATCTGCGGCGATTCGTGTCGTGTGAATGACCTCTCCGCGCTCGAGAACCTGTCTGGACTCCGGTATGTTTTCTTTGTCGGGAACCGGATTACTGACGTGTCCGTGCTCGTCGACCTGCCCCTGCTGCAGCAGGTCAGCATCTACCACAACTTCCTTGATGTCACCCCGGGCTCAGCATCTCAGCAAGTCATCGATGCCTTGCTGCAAAGAGGAGTGGGGGTCAGCTATCTCCCGCAATACGGCCCGCCGCAGATTACCATGCAGCCAGCCTCCCGCACGGCGGGTCGCGGATCCTCCATCACGCTGGACGTCGGGCATTATGTGGGGACGGAGTTCCAGTGGTATCACGATAACGCCCCGATCGCCGGGGCCACGAATGCCACCTACTCCATCGCCGTGGCGCAGGACGCGGACGCGGGAGAATACGCCGTCGAAGTCCGCAACCCGCTCGGCTCGATCCGAAGCCAGGACGCCACGTTGGCCGTGGTCGATCCGGTGGCGCCGAGCATTCCGTGGATCGAGACCAGCCGGACGGCCTACGAGGGTGGCTGGCTTACCCTTTTCGTGCAGCCGAGCGGCACCGAGTCGTTCACCTACCAGTGGCTGTATGAAGGCGTCGAGATTCCGGGCGCGACGGACCAGGCTCTGCGCAAGGGTCCGGTCGAGTTCTCCGACGCCGGTGAATACCGGGTCCGGGTGAGCAATTCCGCGGGCAGCGTTTTGAGTCCTTCCATCACGGTCACGGTGCTCTCCGGGGAGCCGGTGATCACGCAGCAGCCGCGCAGCGTGGCGGTGTTTGAGGGAGAAACGGCGTCGTTCTGGGTGTCCACGGACGGGGCCTGGCCGCAAACGGTGCAGTGGCAGTGGAACGGGTCTGACCTGCCGGGAGCCACGAGTTGGAATCTGACGGTGAACAACGTCACGGCGGCCAACCAGGGCGAGTACCGCGCGGTGGTTACCAACAGCAAGGGCTCCGCAACCAGTCTGGCGGCCACTCTCACCGTGCTGGTGGACGGGGTCGTGACCATCCCGGACGCGAACCTCGAGGCGGCGATCCGCCAGAGCCTGAGCATGGCGACGGGCGACATCACGCGTCGGGACATGCTGCGGCTCCAGTACCTTGCGGCCCAGAATGTCCAGAACCTCACCGGTCTTGAGAACGCCGTCAACCTCTACTCCCTCCAGTTGAACAACAGTCTCGTGGTCAACTGGAGCCCGCTGGGTCTGCTGTCCAATCTGGGGGAACTCCGGTTGTTCAGTTGCGGTTTCAGTGACGCCACGGTCCTGCAGGGTCTGGTGCGGTTGCGGGAGGCTTACCTGGGGGACAATCTCATTAGCGATCTCACGCCCTTCCGGAACCTGCCCAGCCTCGAGACCCTGGCGGTCGATGGTGACAACCCGGTGCAGGACTTGAGCCCGCTGGTCGGCAGCCCCAAGCTGCGCTACCTCACCGTGGGCCACACGACCATCGACAGCCTTCTCCCGCTGACCCAGATGCCGAAGCTGACATCCGTCGGGTTCAATCGGACGATGGCTTCCGACTGGGCGACGCTGGGTTCGATGACGTGGCTGCAGGGGCTTCACATCTACGACTGCGGTTTGACGGATCTGAGCCCGTTCGCGTCGTTGACGGAGCTGACGCAGGTTGCGCTGGTGCGGAACCTGTTGACGGACATTAACGTCTTGGCCGGGCTGCCGAAGCTGCAATATGCCTGGCTGGAGAACAACTTCCTGAATCTGACGGTGGGATCTCCGGCCGAAACGGTCATTCAGGGATTGCTGTCTCGGGGCGTTCAGGTCACTTACACCCCGCAGAACAGCGGACAGCCCGTGATCGGCGGATTGCCGGCGACGCTGGTGACTGCGTCGGGCGTCGAGGTGAGCACCACCTTTGGGGTGGCCGATGCGGAGACGCCGGTCGACCAGTTGATCGTGACCGCTGTTTCCAGCGACCAGACACTGCTTCCCAACTCCGCCATCTCGATTTCCGGCACCGGGGCGGAGCGGCTGCTGACCATGACTCCCAGTGCGGGCGCCACCGGTGTGGTCCAGCTCACGGTCTCCGTCTCCGACACGGACCTCCAGGGCAGCTCGGCCTCCCTCCAACTGACGGTAGCAGAGACCCTGCCCCTGAGCGGCCAGGGCCTGGACGGTTACATCGCGGGCGCGACGGTGTTCTTCGATGCGAACCGGAACGGCACGCGAGATGCCGGTGAGCCGTCGACGACCACCGACAACGTCGGCCGGTTCACGCTCAACGTGCCGCTCACTACGTTCGACCTGAACCAGAACGGCCGGTTGGATCTTGCCGAGGGCCGGTTGGTCCTGACGGGAGGAGTGGACATTGCCACGGGTCTCGCGCTGAAGACGCCCCTGACCGCCCCGCCCGGGGCCACGGTGGTCAGCCCCCTCACGACGCTACTCTCGGAAATCGTCGCGCAGCAGGGGGCCGCCGCCGACTTGCAGAAGGCCGAGGCTGATCTGCAGAAAGCGCTGAACCTGCCGCCCGAGGTCCCGCTGCAGCACTACGATCCGATCCAGGCTGCGGTGTTGAACGACGCCAACGCGGCGGCGGTGATGAGCGCCGCCGCCAAGGTCCAGGACACCATCGTGCAGGTCAGCGCCATGCTGGAGTCTGCGGCCTCGGTCGCCGGCGCGGGTGTCACTCGGGAACAGGCGGCACAGAGCGTGACCGCGGCCCTGGCCAGTGAGGTCCGGGCCCAGGCCAATGCCAACAGCCAGGTCAACCTTGCCCAAACAGCGGTGGTCAGCAGCATCGTCACTGCGTCCGCGGGAATCGTCGAAAGCCAAACCTCAGGGTCTCTCGCCCTGGACGCCGACGTCGTGCAGGCCGCGGCCACGGTGATTGCCGAGGTTAACGCGGTCAAAGAAGAGATCGCCGAGACTGCCCGGCAACAGTCCACGACGGACCCGCAGGCCATGTTGGTGGCGATCGGGCAGATCACCCAGGTCCAGGTGGTGGCTCAGGCCGAGGCGGCCGATGACTTGGCCGACCTCGCCTCGGGGCAAGGGAACGTCACGATCGAGGATGTGCTCTACGCCAACACCAGTGAGCAGTTGACGGAACAGGTCCAGTCGGCTCCGGTCGGCACGCTCGCCGAGCCGCCGCCGGCGAACGCTCCGACCACCGTGTCCTTCGGTCGGCCCGACTTCCGCGTGCGCGAGGACGGCGTGAACATCGAGGGGATCACGGTGATCCGCACTGGAGACACCTCCGGGACCACGGTGGCGACGGTGGAGACGGTGAGGTTCGATGGGGACACGGCCACGGCAGGCCAGGATTACAGTGCTGGTTCCGTCAGCGTGACGTTTGCTCCGTTCCAGACGAGCCAGACGCTGAACCTGGCCTTGGTGATCCGGCAGGACGAAGATGCCGAGGGCGACGAGACCGTTGGGTTGACACTGGGCGTCAGCGGGACCGAACAGCTTGGGGCAATCTCTGCTGCGACGCTGACCATCGCGGACGACGACCAGGTGGGCACCTTCGCCTTCAGCGGAGCGGCGTTCACCGTGCGCGAGGATGGCAAGGCCATTGCCGAGGTCGGGATCGTCCGGCAAGACGGCACCAGCGGCGAGGTCAGCCTGATCGTCACGCCTTCTGCGGGCACGGCCGAGGCTGGGGCGGACTTCGTCGCGACCCAGGTCACGGTCACCTTCGCTCCAGGCAGCGTGGGGCGGAAGGTGATCATCCCGGTCGTGCGCGACGATTTCATCGAGGGCGCGGAGACCGTCCAGCTCGAACTCGCCCTGGGGGCCGGCGCGCCGCCAGGTGCTCTTCTGGGGGCGCAGACAACGGCGACTCTCACGATCATCGACGCCGCCACGGCCATCGACGATGTCGTTGTGCGGCGTCCGGGGCAGACCGTGAAGTTCAGCGGCGCCCAGTTGTTGCGCAACGACGGTGGCGCGGGTCCGTTGAGCCTGGTCGGGCTTTCCGCCACGGGCGTGAACGGGGGTACTTTGAGCAGCCTGGGGAACGGCTGGTTCCTCTACACGCCCCCCGCCGGCCTGAGCGGCGACGATACCGTCGGCTACACTATTCGGGCCGCCGACGGTTCCATCGACACGGGATCGGTGGCGGTGCGGATCGAATCGGCGCCCCCGGCACTGCCGCTACCTCAACTGGAGGCGGGCACCCTTAAGATCCGGTTCGTGGGGATCCCGGGGCGGACATACATCCTCCAGAAGGCCCCGACGCTGGATGACCCGAACGGATGGATGGACCACCGGTTGCTGACGGCCGGTCCCACCGGACTGATGGAGTTTGAGGACGACGATCCCTCCGGTACTGGATTCTACCGAATCCTCGAGCAATGACCTGCCGCTTTACCCACCTCGGACACTTGTTACCATGAAACGACTCTTGATCGCCGCCTGCAGTGCCCTGGCGCTTTCCGCCTCAGCGGCCAACTTCACGTTCTCGGAGTTCGGGGCCGACGGGATGCTGATCCCGGACGACACTGGGGTCGGCGTTGCCCACACACTCAACGTGGACACCTCGATTGGCCAAATCACCGGCCTCCGAGTCTACCTCGATATCTCGGGTGTGGACGGGTGGGTGGGTGATCTCTTCGTGACCTTGCAGCACGAGGGCGTCCACAGTGTGCTCTTGAATCGCCCCGGCCGGGATGCCCAGAATGACTATGGCTCTGACGCCTCCGGGCTGCAGGTGTGGTTTGACGACACGGAATCGGACATTCACGGTGCCGCCGCCGGGTCGGGTGCGACCCTCACGGGGACATGGTCGCCGGACGGTCGCGCGATGGATCCGGACGACGTCCTCGCCAGTGACACCCGAGGGGCCATGCTCTCTTCGTTTCGGGGGCTCGACCCGAACGGTGAATGGATCCTGTTCCTCGCGGACGTTTCCGGCGGAGCCGAGATGTCCCTCAAGAGTTGGGGCCTCGAGATTGAGAGCTCCAGCCAAATCGTGCCGGAGCTGGCTCCGGGGCTTTTGCCTGCCGCCTTGTGCTGCGTTGGCCTTCTCTTGCTCGCCCGACGCCGAAGACAAGGAGCGATGCCCTAAGCCGCATCCTTCACACGATGGGATGTGCAAGGAGGATGCCCCTGGCCGTGAGACCAAGCCCGGGCGCTCGACCAGTTCCTTTGCGGTTCTCTGCGTGCTTCTGTTCAGAACCAAAGCCGTGGAACTCATTGCTTCGGGGTTTGGAACAGAAGGCCGCAGAGAACCGCAAAGGGCCTGCTCGAAGTGTCGGTCTCTTGTCCCTGCGCCCGCCAGTTGAAGTTGGGGCGTCTGCAGGAT